>NZ_JBAKIA010000005.1:0-425287 GCF_037783265.1 Roseibium algae | reverse complement strand
GCCTCGGCGGCCTTCGAGCCGTTTGCTGGCCTTGCGGTCGTCAGCCAGCACACGGACGGGTTCACGGAAACGGGTGGCTCGGCGGCGCTGGCGAGCGCCAGCAACACAGATGTGATGGGGGTGACCACACTGGGACTGCGCGGTGAGACTTCCATCGGCCAACTAAACGGTTTCACTGCTTCTCTGAATGGCTCGCTCGCTTGGCGCCATGCCTTCGGCGACGTCGACCCGACATCGACCATGCGATTTGCCAGTGGCGGGAATGCCTTCTCCGTCTCCGGTACGCCAATTGACGATAATACGGCGCTGTTCGAGGCAGGCCTATCGCTGGAAAAGGACGAGACCCTTAGCCTCTCCCTCAGCTACCAGGGCGAGATTGGTGCGACTGCCCAGGAACACTCCGGACGGCTCAGCGTGCTTTATCGGTTCTGACTGTCTGGGAAGAGGGCGTTCAATACTTCCTTCGAGCCTCAGTCGTTTGGTCATCATTGGGGCGTTGATTTCGCGCACGGAGTGAGTGGACTTGGAATTCAACGAAAGAAGAGTGGAGGCAATAGCACGAGCAGGTGATGGTAGCGGGAGAGTGACCTGAACCTCTGACTCGTGGATTAAGATATTGCGGTTCGATCTATGTAGAAACCGCGACCGTGATCATCCTAGGTCGCAAGTTGGGACGGGACGCGACGATTGAGCTTAACGGCCGCAAAGTCCGGCTGCCGGTTTGGATGCTCAGGAAGGTTGCTTGAGTGATGCAGGTGCAGCAACTACAGGAGTTGTAAAAGGTTCGCTGATATAGCTGGGGGACTGGCCTGTCTCACGCTGGGTGCGCAGACGTCTATCTCGTTGACTGAGGATATCGACGTTCGTCTCTAGAGTGACTTTTTCGCTCTAGCCATAGATATAGATTAGGGGAGAAAAGGGCACTCCGAGAATGCCCTTTTTCAGATTGTGAAATGTCGCTTTGCACATCAGTTTTCAGACGCGCTTTATTTTTTCCCGAATTTCTATCCACTTCCCGCTGATATCCGTGCGGAACTGATAGACAATAAATCCCTCACTGTAATCGGGTTTCAATATAATGATTGACTTGTAGTTCTGAGGGATGACCGGGCCTACCCCGCCGTTGATAGGCCAATTAATCTCTGGCCATCCAGACAAGTCTATTCTTATCTTCGATTCGCCGGGCGGCATCACAGTCTCATAGATCAGAACGCCTGTGACATGCGATTGAACATCAACAGGCGGACTAACAGCCCAAGTAACCGATGAATGACCACTTACGGTTTGGTTGGGAGTAGAAACCGTTAGCGTCAAATCATTGCTGGCAGCCCCAAGCCTGCTTCCTGTGTCGGTTTTGAGTCTCAAAAGAAACAGACCAACATCTATCACTTCTTCCTTGCCACTCATTATACATTCCTCCACTTGATCTCTTAACAAATACAATCTTAAGAAATGAAAAAATATAACACAACTTTATAATGTATAAACGCTGGATTTATGCTGAAGTCATGTGAATGAAACCTGGCTCTTAGACGGTAACCCGGCTCGAAGATCATATCTAAGCAAACGGTATGTATATACTTGTATTTTTTACGATATTTGTTCATTTATTATGAAGTCTTGAGACTGATTTTTGTTGTTAAAATCAGTTTCCATTGCAGTTAATCGAAATATTTTTCAGATGTTGAAACCGAAAAATTTGCCGTCCTACGTCGCAAGTTGGGACGGGACGTTACTTTTGAGCTTCAAGGCCGCAAGGTCCGGCTGCCGGTTGGGGTGCTCAGGAAGGTGGCTTGAGAGAGCACTTGGGGCGGCACGAAAGCGGGACAGCTCCAATATGGCTTGTGTTGCCTCGTTGCCGCCATCGATGTTCATTAAAATGAACGCAAAGAGCTGTCCGTTCAGTTAAATGAACGAATTCTGGCCTGTCGAGGGCCTGATGAGTGTGGAGGATAGCTCGATGAAGAAGCTATTTTCAGATGCCTCTCAATAATGAAACCGCAGTTGTGCGATCTCCAGGCATTGGTTGTCGCCCGATCCGCTCACCCGGTAGACCATGCGGTCCTCTTGAGAGATCCGGCGTGAGCACCAACCACTCAGGTCGCCTTTCAAGGCTTCTGGTTTGCCAACGCCTTTGAACGGCGTCCGCTTGCATTGTTTGATCAGTTCATTGATGCGGTCACGAATTTTCTCGTTGCTTGCTGCCCAATAGAGGTAGTCCTCCCAGGCCTCATCCGAAAAGACCAGCTTCAATCGATCAACTCACGTTCTTGACCTTTTCCAGCATCAAGCTGGGTAATGGAGGAACGAAGGCGAGAGGCGTTGTTCGGGTTCGACAAGAGGTGCAGCGTTTCGTTGATGGCATTCCAGGCTTCAAGGGATACGATAACCACGGCTTCGCCTTGCTTGCGGGTGACGATCACCTCTTGCTGGTCATTGATTGCGCTGTCCATCACGCTCTTTAATTGGGCGCGTGCATCTGAATAGGTCATGACGTTCATGGCTGAACTCCTTTGATCTTTTATATGTACAATTAGTTGTACAAGTCAAGATTTCAGCGAAGCGTCCGCTTGCAAATGATCATTCATTTTCCCTCTTTACATCTTAGGCTTATTTTCCTATCGTGTTCTGAGTGACGCATGCAGGGCTGTTCATTCGTGCCCCGGTCCCCCCGCTGACAGGCAATAGCCTCCCAGACGCGTAAGACGCGGTGTCAGCCCTGAGGGGACATGCGGTCAAAGCACATCGCAAAACATTCAGGCTCGCAGTCCTCGGACTGACGGGCCTTTTTCATGCCCTCATGTTGAGGACTTCCCAAGATGCCAGCGCCAATCAAACCCGCCTCCTTGTGCCTCTGCGCTCCGGGGAAGGGGCAGCACCTGCGTCTCTACAAGACCAAGCGTGAGGGCCTTCGCATCCAGCACATGAAGTGCACCCAATGCGGAACCCGCTGGAAAAGGATCGGGTAAGCCAATGGCCGACAAGAAAAAGAATGCCCCCGCCGCCCGCAAGGCTTCTGTCACCCGAAAGACACGTGGTGCCCGGAAAGCCCCTGTCCCAAGCAAGACCCGCGACAACAAGGGCCGCTTTGCTCAAGGCAACCGCTTCTGGGAGGCTCGTTCTTCCCGTGGGCGCAAGCCAATCTTTGAAAGCGCTGACGCTCTCTGGCTCGCCTGCCTAGAGTACTTCGCATGGGTAGAGGAAAACCCTCTAAAGGAATCCAAGGCGTTTGCTCATCAGGGCAATGTGACCGTTGCTGCGATCCCGAAGATGAGGGCCATGACCATTGCAGGCCTTTGCATTTTCCTCGATATCGCCCGGTCCACCTGGGATGAATGGAAGAAGTCGGAAGCTGCCGTTTTTTCGGAAGTCATCGCCCGTGTGGAGGAAATTATCCGCGTCCAGAAGTTCGAGGGCGCGTCTGCTGACCTGCTGAATGCCAACATCATCGCTCGCGATCTCGGCCTTGCTGAACGCAATGAACACACCGGCAAGAACGGTGGTGCCATTGAGACCAAGACCGAGAGCATTCCAGAACAGCAGTTGGCTCTTGCAGTGGCTTCCTTGATTGCAAAGGGCCAAAATGAAGGCTCTTGAGGACCTTATCGCCCAGATCGGCAACATGAGGCCTGATGCCCGTCAGGAGCTTGAGGACACGCTTCGTCAGGCAGGTGCTCTGGATGCTTTTGATCATTGGCAGCCTCAGTTGGGGCCACAGACAGAGGCTTATTTCTCCGAAGCTGACATGCTGCTGTATGGGGGAGCGGCTGGGGGTGGGAAAGGCCTGCCTCCTGAAACGCCTGTGTTGACGCCATATGGCTGGAAGGCAATAGGCAAGCTCAAGGTTGGGAGTGCTGTTTGCGCGACAGATGGCACGGTTACACGGGTCATCGGGAAGTTTGATAGGGGCCAGCAGCCTCTCTACCGGCTTCGCTTCTCTGACGGCTCTACAATCGTTTGCGATGGCGATCACATTTGGCAGGCTTGGGTGTGCCGGGGCTCTCGCAAGATCGGCAATGCACGTTCAGCAGGCCAATCAGGTGGCCGCAAATGGGTTACCTCTGAGATCTGCAAGCATTATGAGGCTGGAAAGCCTCGCCTCAAGATCCCGATCGTATCTGAGCCGGTGCGCTTCAACGTGGCAGGGCAATTGCGAGGGGCTGGCAACTTCGTTGGCCGTGACCTGCCTGCCTATGTGATTGGTGTTCTGATTGGCGATGGGAGCCTGAGCAATGGCTGCGCCCGCTTTACCACGGAAGACCCTGAGATTGCCGCCCGCGTCTCCAGCGAGCTTGATTGCGAGCTCGGTGTGTACCGGGGAGCGGAAGGTAAAACTCCAAGCTACCGCATTCCCAATGCCTATGCTTGCCGCAGCTTGGAGGAGCTTGGTCTTCTTGGCTGTCGTTCCGAGAACAAATTCATCCCGCGCCCTTATCTGTTTGCTCCGGTTGAAGACCGCTTCGCACTTGCTCAAGGCTTGATGGACGCAGACGGTTGGGCCGACCTGGACGGCGATATCCACTACTGCACGGTTTCGGAAAGGCTTCGGGATGATGTTCTTCATTTGTTCCGTTCTCTGGGCGCTGTTGTCACCATCCGACAAAAGCAGCCTTTCTACCATCACAATGGAGAGCGCAGGAGCGGGCAGCCTGCTTATACGCTTCGGATCAAAATGCCTGCCCCTGAGCGGGTTTTCCATTTGGAACGCAAGCGCAGGCGGGCGGTTGGCAAGACCTATCAGTCCATGGGCCTTACGCTTGAAGCCATTGAACCTTGCGGCTCGGGCAACACGGTTTGCATTGCTGTTGATCACCCCAATTCGTTGTTTGTGACTGAGCATTTTCTCGTCACCCACAACACCGACATCATCTGTGGCCTGTCTTTGTTTGCCCATCACCGTGTGGGGATCTTCCGGCAGCAGTCAGGCGAGATGCAGGGCATCGTTGATCGAATGAACGCGATCCTGCGCCTTTCGGGCAAGGGGAAGGTATCAGGCAATCCAAAGAAGTGGGATGGCCCTGACGGCAAGAAAATAGAGTTCGGCCACCTTGGTCTTCCAGATGCGCAAAAGTCCTGGCAGGGGCGCGACCACGATCTGAAATGCTTTGATGAGGCAGCACAGATCGCGCCCGATAAGATCTTGTTCGTTTGCGGCTGGAACCGCACTACGCGTCCAGGGCAGCGATGCCGTATTGTTCTGGCCTCCAATCCTCCAATGGGCGGGGAAGGGGACTACCTTCTCGAATGGTTTGGCCCCTGGCTTGATCCCATGCATCCGCTGTTCGGTGTTGCTGCACCTGGGGAGCTGCTGTGGGCGAATTTCATAAGTGAAGGCAGCGATATCCGATCAGAATGGTTCACCGAGCCAACTCAGGTTGAGATTGACGGCGAGATGCATTGGGTTCCTTCTCGGACCTTCATCCCTGCCAGAATGAGCGACAACAAGTATCTGGATCCAGCCTACAAGGCGAAGATCAACGCGCAGCCGGAACCAAGGCGAACTGCGCTTCTCACGGGCGATTTCATGGCAGCCCGGCAAGACCATGAATGGCAGGTGATCCCGTCCGATTGGATAGAAGCTGCCTTTGATCGCTATGACGCTGGCGTTGGTGCAGACGAGCCTATGACTGTTATCGGGGTCGATATAGCGCAAGGTGGAAAGGACAAGACAGTCCTGCAGCCTCTCCACGGCACCCGCTTCCCCGCGAACGTCATTCGCAAGGGCGTTGATACGAAGGACGGCGCGGATGTTGGCGGTCTTATCATCAAGGAACGGCGAAACAATGCGCTGATTGCCGTCGATGCCACAGGAGGGTGGGCAGGGGATACAATCGGGTTCCTGACGCGAGAGCATTCAATCCCGGTTGAGAAGTGTATTTTCTCTGCAGGGTCGAACCGCTGCGCCAAGGGCTCCGGCCTCAAGTTCTTCAACAAGCGGGCCGAGTTGTATTGGACCTTCATGGAGGCTTTGAACCCCAAGAGTGGTGACAACGTCGCAATCAAGCGTTCGTCGCGAGTGAAGGCTCAATTGACCGCACACCGCTGGAAGGATCGCAGTGGTCAAATCCTGATCGAGGCAAAGGAAGACATCAAGAAACGCGTGGGCTCGTCTCCTGATGAGGCAGACGGGATTGTCATTGCCTGGGGATTTCGGGAGCTGGCGACCTTCCAGAGAGTAACGCGGGCACACAGCAGCTTGTTCTCTGCTCCTATCGCAGACCCTCTTGAGGACTGGTAATGGCGCGTATCGTCGAGCTTTGCATTCGGGATGCCTCCTACGTCGCTGCGAACATGAGGGCGGCTGATTTCGAAGAAATTTCCTGCCTCTGGCAAGAGTTTGATGCGCGGGCGCTTGGTATCTTTGCGGTTGAGCATTCTGTGCCGGGCTTTGCCTGGGCCATTAGAGACAACGAAGGCCAGCCGGTCGCAGCCTACGGCATGAGCTATGCGGCTCCGTTCGATCCTGAGCATTGGCAGGCGTGGGCCTTTGGCACTGATCGCTTCCGCCGTGTGGTGCCATTGATGACACGCCACCTTCAATCAATACGGGACCTGATAGAGGCCAATTGCCGCCGTCTACAGGTTCTCACACACCTTGACCACGATCTTTCACACCGTTGGCTCTCCAAGTGCGGGGCCAAGCGGGAAGGGGTGCTGCATGGCTATGGCCGCAACGGAGAAGCCTTCGCGGTCTATGCCTGGCTTAGAGAGGAAGGGAACACCGATGAATAAGCTCTATGTGCCGGGGGTCTACCTTTATGGGTGTCTGTCTCTGGCGATGCTCTTTTGCGCCAACGCCATTGCGGCTGATCAGTGGGGGATTGCATTCGCAATCGCAGCCTCCGGCTTCTCCTACGTGTCCAGCGTGGCGGGTGTGGTCAACCAGAATGTCTATGCCGATCAGCTTGCTTCTGGTGCGGTCGCATTTGGCCTTGTTTCTCTTTTGTTCTTTTTAATTTGAGGTGTGTCATGTGCATGGTCGGCGGCGCGAAAGCGCAGAGCGTTGAAACCCCTCCCGCACCTCGCAAGGCTGATCCGGAACGTCAGGCATCTGCGCTGCAGGATGACGAACGGAGGCGGCGGGCCAGTGCCTATGGTCGCGGGGCAACCACTCTCACAAGCCCGCTTGGGGTTTCCAACTATGGAAGCCAGTCGCGAAGTGGTGTCACTCTGTTGGGGCGGGCCTGATGGGTATCGTTGATGATTTGAAAAAGGAACTGGGGGCAGCGCGCTCCGCTCGCTCTTCATACGAAAGCGATTGGTCCGACTATGTGAAATACACTGCGCCCGATATGGAGCGTGGGTTCAGCTTTCCCTCGTCCGTTCAAAACACTGGCATGGCGGCGCTGCAAAGCTCAGCTGCCCGCAAGCGTTCTCGCCATATCTTCAACTCGGCGGCGGTCTGGCTTTTGGACCGGCTGGTCAATGGCGTTGAAAGCCTAACGTTTCCAAAAGGAATGCATTGGCATGGGATTGCCTATGATGATCCATTTGCGCCTGAGCCATCTCAAGGGGACGAAGAGTATTTCGAGACGCTTAGGAATTACCTGTTTCGTATTCGCTATTCTGGGAGATCTGGCTTTGAGCTTGCCAATCGTGCGGCAACTGCCTCTGCCTGCAAGCTTGGAACAGGCATTTTGTTCCCAATCGAGAATGACCGGCTGAGCGACATCAAGGCACCCGTCTTTTATCGGTATGTCCCCCTCTATGAAATGTTTCTGATCATTGATGGTCAGGGCAACGATTGCGGCTTCTTCAGAGTGCGAGAACTGGAAGCCTGGCAGGCTGTGAAGGAATACAGCGGCAACGTGTCTGCAGAGCTTAAGAGGGATGCTGAGGACCCCAACCGAAAGACACATAAGGCAACCTTTATCCATGCCTGCTTTCTGCGTGATGGGGGAATGAAAGGGGCGGTGGACAGCAAGCATTCGGAATACGAGAGCATCCATTTTGAGGAGAAGACCAAGCATATTTGCCGCCAGTCTGCGTTCTTTGAATTTCCGCTTGTCATCCGCCGTTGGGATCGTGATGGACTTTCCCCATATGGGTCACCGCCTCAAGCGAAGCTGATGGGGGATATCAAGTCCCTGCAATCGCTTTCGAGAGACGATCTGACCGCCAGCAGTCAAAGCGTTCGTCCTCCGCTTGCCGTGCATAAACAGGAGCGCCCGCTGGATCTAAATCCGGGCCGGGTTAATCCGGGGCTCATTGACGAGGCAGGGCGTCCCTTGTTCCGCTCAATGGTTGAGACAGCCAATCCGGGTGCAGCCAATGCAAAGGTCCAGGAGATCGAAGAACGCTTGCGGGTCGGCCTCTATGGCGATCTCTGGCAAACCTTGCTTGAAGGCAATGGACGTACGGCGACAGAAGCCACGATCAGGGCGCAAGAGAAGGCAGACATGATCGGGCCTTTCACCACGAACATTCAGGCGCCCAACTCTACGATGTTTGACCGTGAGATTGGGATTATCGGACGGCGCGGTGCGTTCCAGCCTGGTTCGCCTTTGGAGCCGACCGAGAGCGTTGCTGAAATGGATATTTCGGTTCGCTCAACCTCGCCAATTGATCAGATGCGCGAAGCGGGCAATTTCGAAGGGCTGGCGAACTTCAAGGAATATCAGGCGGCTGCCATGCAGACGAACCCCGGCGCTGCCGATTGGATGGACGAGGAAGAGGAGCGCAAGCTTGCGCAGCAGTCCCTTGGCCTTCCAGCAAAGCTGCTTCGACCCATGGAAGAAATCGCCAGAGATCGCGAAGCGCGGGCAGAACAGCAGGCACAACAAGAGCAATTGGCAGCAGGCGAAAGCATGGCTCGTATGGCCAAGGACGCGGCTCCAATCGCTCAAATGATGGGAGGCGAGGGAGGCAATGGCGTGGCTTAGCTTGAAGCGGGCCGTTCTGGGTCGGCATTACAGAGCAAGGGAATTGGAACGGGCCTATCGGTCCGTTTTTTTGTGTCCGGAAGGCGAGATCGTCTTGGCGGATCTGGCAGCAGAGTGCGGCATGTACCAAGCGCCTCCCTTTGACCTCACGGACAGGCAAGGAGGCTATCAGGACGGGCGCAAGGCACTCTTTGCCCGCATCCTTTCCTGCCTTCGGATTTCACCAGAGGAACACGCAGCTTTGCAGGAAGCAGCGCGCCTCGAAACTCTCCCACTAGATGAGGACTGAAAGCAATGGACTTGGGTAATGCCGATGGGGTGGCTGGCGATAAGATCGCGGGCGATTTAAATAATGATGAAGGAAAGCAAGCTGTATCCGGCGACTTCCTGTCGAGCTTGAACGAAGACCAGCGCGGTATTGCGCAGGAAAACGGTTGGAATGGCATTGGCTCTGTCATTGAGGGCTATCAGTCGTTGAACGCGAAGTTTTCTGACTCTGTTGCTCTGCCGGGCGAAGGCGCGAGCGATGAACAGCGGGCAGAATTCTATCAGAGCGTATCGAAGACCTGGACGCCGAGCGATGGCTATTCCTTTGCCATGCCAGACGGCCTTCCAGAAGACTTTCCTTATGATCAGGACTTCGCCAAGGAGGCGGGGGATTGGTTCAAGGATGCCGGACTTCACCCGAACGCGGCGCAAGCGCTGCATGACAAGTGGATCGGCAAAATGGCGGAAGCACACGGGCAGTCCGTGGAAGCTGCCAACGAGCGTATTCAGGCACAAGCAGAAGCGGTTGACACGGCTCACCGGGAGCTTGTGAAGGAGTACGGAGAGCCCGGAACCGATGGCTACAACAATGTTGTGGCAAAGGCTGACCGGGCCATGAACAACCTTACAGCTCAAGGCATCGATGTGAACGGCTGGTTTGCTGAAAAAGGCATTCTGTCGGACGCCGATGACAATGGGCTGCAGCAGGTGGCCGATCCGGTGGC
Source organism: Roseibium algae (assembly GCF_037783265.1). Taxonomy (NCBI): domain Bacteria; kingdom Pseudomonadati; phylum Pseudomonadota; class Alphaproteobacteria; order Hyphomicrobiales; family Stappiaceae; genus Roseibium; species Roseibium algae. Next base: position 415,413 of record NZ_JBAKIA010000005.1, on the reverse strand, counting down.
GGTGAAGCTCCTGGCATTCATCCATGATCGCGCATTCACGGAAGATGGGCTTTCACCGGGAGGCGGTGGTGCGGGTTCAAATCCGTTCGACAAGACCAATCCTGACCTTGCCGCGCAATCCTCTTTGATCCGCAGCGATCCGGATCGGGCGCGATCACTCATCACGGCAGCAGGCCGGGAACCGAAACAGTTTTATCTTTGACAGGGAGAGCCTAACCAATGGCAACCACTCAGATTGCGGACATTGTAGAGCCGCGCACTTTCACGCCTTACATGCAGGAAAACAGGCCTGAAAAGCTGGTAATGCTGGAGCGTTCCGGCATTCTGTCACCTGCTGACGGAGAGGTGCAGAGCCGCTTCTCCGCTGGTGGCCGCAAGATTGAAGTGCCCTATTGGGATGATCTTGACCGCACCGAACCAACGATCATCAATGACAGTGACGATCAGCTTGCCATGAGCAAGATCACTGCTGACGACATGACGGCCGCAAAGCATCGGATGGCCAAGGGATGGGCTGCCAAGAGCGTTGCAGGCATGGTCGCAACGGGAAATCCCAAAGCCCCGATGGAACAGGTCGCAAGCCGCGTCAACGCCTATTGGGCGTGGGTCAAGGAAATGCGGATTATGAACCTTGCCAAAGGGGTCATTGCCGACAGTGTTGCCAACCATGACGGCGATATGGTTTTCCCTGTCTACCAAGACATTGCCGCGCCTGTTGCTGCCAACCGGATTTCCTCCCAGGCGGTCAACCGTGCTCGCCTTACTCTGGGCGATGCGATGAGTGAGCTTCGGGCAATCGGCATGCACACGCATGTTTATGCCAACCTGCTTGATGATGAAAAGATCGAGTTTGTGAAGCCTTCGGATCTGCCGTTCGAAGTTCCGACCTACATGGAAATGTTGGTGCTGCATTCGGAAATGTTCCCTGTCACTGCGGGTGCCAATTCCGATAAATACACCTGCTTCCTGTATGGCGCGGGGGCGTTCAAGCACATTGATGAGGTGCCGACCGAACCAACCATGTACGGCAACATGGGTACGGAAATCACTCGCGATCCGAAGACTGGCAATGGCGGCGGCGAAGATGAGCTGATCACCCGTCGCTATGAGCTGCTGCACCCCTCTGGCATGTCCTGGACCTCTACAAACATGGCAGATCCGAACGGCGCGACGTTTTCAGAACTGGCGAATGCGGCCAATTGGGAGCGCAAGTACAGGCGCAAAAACATTCGGATCGCTGCTTTGGACGTTAACGTCTAAGGCGCGCCAAGAGCAATCCATGAGGGGGCTGGGAAACCAGCCCCCTTTTCTTTGGCCAGACACGTGAGATCCCCATGGACGACCTGCACAAGCGGCATATGAAGCGGCTGCAAACAAATGCTGTCAGCGACATTGCCGAACGCCTGCCGCAAAAGACAGCGGAGAAAAAGAAGCGCGAGAAGCTGAGCGATGATGTTTCCGCGCTTTGGAATAAGCGACAGAAGGAGGCAAGGCAGAAGATCGCAGGCCAAGCCTCTGATGCCAGCCCGTCAAAGGCTGAGAGTTCACAACAGCCTGGTGTGCCGCTGCCGGATGGATGGCGTGATGAACATTGGAAGACGCTGCAAAGCATGGCTGCGGATTTCGCAGGTGCTCAAACAACCGACAAAGCCTCGTCCATTGCCGTCCTTGAGGCCTATGAGGCTGCATTGAGCGTTAGCAATTAACAGGGGGCGGCAATGGCGGGCACGGTGAACACCAAGGTCGACATGGCAAACCTTGCCTTGTCGCACCTCAAGGAACCGGCAATTCAGGACTTTGACTTTTCGAGCGTTGCGTCTCGCTGGTTTCGCAACAACTACGTGGCCAAGCGAGACGCCTATTTGGCAATGCATGATTGGGACTTCGCCATGGGCTTGGCCATGATCGGGGCGGACACGATCAGGCCGCCATTCCGTTGGCGGTTCCAATACTCTTTGCCTTCTGACTTCCTGCGGTTGCCGGTTCAAACAGAGAACGGCGATCACAATGGGCACAGGATCAAAGCCGAGGTGGTTGGGGCCAAGCTCATGACTGACTATCAGCCGCCTTTTCCTCTTCGCTACGTGGCCCGCGTGGACAGTGAGGCTCGGTTTCCGCCTCTCTTTGTGAACGGGTTTTCCTTCTTTCTGGCTGCGGGCGCTGCCCATGTGATCGCAGGCAAGAACAGCCTTGTGCAAACGATGCAGGAAGCGGCTGAAAGTTCCCTTGATTTAGCCGGTACCGTGGATGCTGAACAAAGCACTCCGGAGCCGATGGAAGTGCCGGAGATCATTACCGAGCGATGACCTATGCTTTGCAATCAACCTTTAGCCGCGGCGAAATTGATCCGGAGCTTGTTGACCGTCCGGACCTCGAACTTTACCGGGGCGGGCTCTATGAGTGCGTCAACTATGTGACTTTGAAGCGGGGGGGCTTTCGCCGCCGTGGCGGGACGCGATTCAATGGGGCAGTCAAAGACCATAGCGCCGGAGCTAGGCTCGTGCCTTTCGAGTTTGGCGATGACCAGTCCTATATGCTGGAGCTTGGTGAGGGCTATTTCCGGGTTCACACGTCAATGGGGCGCGTTGGCTCTGTCGAGGTGGCAACGCCCTATCCGTTGTCTGCGGCCTTCGAGCTGAAGTTCACACAATCAACGGATACCCTGTTCATTGCAGGAGGGGGCTGTCGCCAACATGCATTGAAACGGTATGGGGAAACGTCATGGGCGCTTGAGCCAATGCAGTTCCTTGATGGGCCTTACCTGCCGGTCAATATCAGCGCGACCAACTTTACACCCGCAGGCACCGGGAACCCGGTTCCCAAAATGACAAGCAATTCTGAGCCTTCGGGATTGGTCACGTCTTCAAACAATAGCGGTTCAGCCTGGCAGGTCTTTGCTCAGGGTGAGGGCACTGTCGTTCTGTCTTCAAATGCCTCTGGGTGGGTTGCCTATGAGTTCCCGGAAGCGGTTGTGGTTGACGCCTATATGCTGCAAGCCCCAAGCGATAATGCCGAAAAAGACGACATGCCGGCTGCTTGGTCGGTTGAAGCATCCAATGATGGTGCAGCATGGACAATTCTTGATGTGCGGGATGCACAAAGCACATGGGCGTCTAGTGAATGGCGACGTTTCTCATTCGCAAATGAGACTTCCTACAAGCATTACCGGTTCAAATTTTCTCAAGGTGGCGGGGCAACCTCGGACAATTCCTCGATTGGCCAGCTTGTCATGCACCAAGGGGCGGCAGATCAGGCGCCGTTCGAGTTCTCGGCGTCCTCTATTGCCGGGATCAATGAAGGGGAAGGTTTTGGAACCGAAGACATAGGGCGGCATATCCGCCTTCGCGGTTCTGATGGCGTTTGGCGTTGGGTTGAAATTGATAGCGTTGTGTCTGCTTCCAGCGTGATGGTTCGCCTCTTCGGTCAAGCCCTGCTGGACAGATCGGCAATTAGCCTCTGGCGTCTTGGCTCCTGGTCTGACAGGACGGGATGGCCATCTGCCGTTGGTTGGCACAAGAACCGCTTGGCCTTTTCTGGAACAGACGCTGAGCCGACCCAAGTTTGGGAAAGTCAGAGCGATGACTTCAAGAACTTTGCAGTATCGCAGCCTCTTGTTGCTTCTGATGCCGTCTCGGTCGGTATCCTGTCTGGTCAGGTCAATCGGATCAAATGGCTAGATGACGACAATGATTTGCTCGTTGGAACGTCTCGTGCTGTTCGCCAAATCGGGAAGGCGACGGAGCAAGATCCATTCGGGCCGGAGAATGTTGATCAAACGCCTGCAACAAACTTTGGCACCTGCGGTATTCAGCCGATCAAGGTGGGGTCGGTCCTGCTCTACTTTGGCCGCTATGCGACGGACATGCGTGAGTTGGTCTATGACTTGGGTTCAAATGGCCGGGTTTCTCAATCCGTATCGCAAGTGCAGTCCCACTTGTTCCGCCCTGGCATCAAAGGGGCCTGTTATCAGCAATACCCATCCTCGATCATTTGGTGCTGGGATGTGAATGGCAGATCAATCGGGTTCACCTATGAGCGCGAACAGGAAGTCTACGGGATGCATCGCCATGAGTTCGGCGGCGTTGTCGAGTGTATGGCCTCTCTGTCAGGCTCTGGATTTGACGAGGTCTGGATGGTCATTCGCCGCCAGATCAATGGCCAGACCCGGCGATACATCGAGATCATGCAAGCCCCTTTCATTGATCAGGACGTTGTCGATGCGTGGCATCTTGATTGCGCTGTTCTTTACGAGGGCAACCAAGCCAATAGGGTCTCTGGTCTGGAACACCTGGAAGGCGAAAGCGTCATTCTTTACGCCAATGGTTCTGACTATCTGACGTCTGTCAAAGATGGAGAGGTTAGTCTTCCCAATGGTCGCACCGCATCAAAGATCCTGATTGGGTTCGATGTAAAGGCGAGGGCTAAAACCCTCTCGCCTCCTGTTGGTTCACAAGATGGATCTTCGCTTGGCCGCAAGATTTCAATCGATGTGACCCATGTTTCTGTCTTCCAGACAGGGACGCTTCGGATGGGTTCCGATGGGACCTATATAGACGAGCAAATCAAATATGAGGCGGGCGATACCTATGGCCAGCCAGCGCCGCTGAAGACGGGGCGCATTGACGCGAATATCGAAATTCGCTGGGAGGATGGCGGTCAGATCGTTTTCGAAGCCTCTGGCGGAAAGCCTTGCACCGTCCTTGCCTTGAACGCCAACGTATCTATGGAGCCTTGATCATGTGCCCTATGGCATTAACCGCAATTTCTGTGGTCGGTTCTCTCGTGGGAGGCGGCATACAGGCGGCAGGAATACAATCCCAGGCGAATGCTCAGGCCGATGCTGAGGAACGCAGGGCGCAATTGGCAGACCGGGCCAAAGAGGTCAATCAGACGCAGGCCTCATTTGAGCGCAAACGCTCTTTGCAGCAGCTCTCTAAGGTCATCGGGAACAACCGTGCAGCGGGTGCAGAGCGTGGGCTGTCTGACACCGGTTCGCTTGTCGATGTGATGGATGACAATGCCTATGAAGCCGCGCAAGACCTTGAGGCGATCCGTTACCGGGCAGAGGGCGAGCGGGACAATCTCACTATGGAGGCTGCTGATGCTCGCTCCCGCGCAAGCTCTTCGCGCAAAGCAGGTCGCATCGGTGCTTTTGGGGCCGCCCTCGGCGGTTTGACCGGGGCTGCAACGTCTCTTGGAAACTCCCTCTATCGCAGACCACCGACGACATAATCTGAGGCAACAATGGCAAATCTCGCAAGATACAAAGGCACCGGCGCGTTGCCGAACGTTCGCCAGCCGCAAGTGGTCGCAGATACTGCAAGTGGTCGGGCAATCGCTGGCCTTGGCGCGCAGCTCCAAAGCACAGCGGCTCAAGTGGGCCAGCATGCAGAGCGCTTGCAGCTGCGCCAATTGCAAATTGATAATGTGCAGCGGGAAAAAGGGCTACTCGACTTTTCCTCGGCCATGTCTGAGCGGGAACTGGAAGCTACTCAGGAGCTTGCCCCTGGAGCTTCTGGATACACGGATGGCATGCTTTCGCGCTTTGATGAAGACGGCGAGAAGTTTGTTTCTGGTTTACCGGAGGCAGTGCGCGCTCAAGCCGAAATCGATGTGAAGCGCATGCGGTCGCAATTTATCGATCGTTATGCGCAAACGGAGCTTGATGAACGCACTCGCTTCTTCAAGCAAAACGTTGCCGAGGGAACAGACCAACTCGCCAAATCGATCCGGAGCAATCCGAATGCATTTGATGAGGCCAAGGCGAATGGTCGGCGTTTGATCGAAACCACAGGGCTTGGCCGGATCGAAAAGGAGCAAGCGCTTAGATCATGGGACCGTATGGCGTCCCTTGCATGGGTCGAAACCCTTCCAGCATCGGAGCGGTCCAGGCTGTTCAATGGTGCCAGCGTTGATGCGGGTTCATTGCTTCGGGCAAAGGAAGGCTTTCAGTCGAAAGCATATCCAGACAAGGGCGGGCCTGACGGTCAGCAGTTTTCAGGTTGGCGGGCTGGCTATGGCTCCGACACAGTGACAAAAGAAGATGGAACGGTTGTCCGGGTGACCAAGGATACTGTGGTCACCCGCGCTGATGCAGAACGAGACCTCAAACGCCGTCTTGACGAGTTTCAAGGCATTGCGGTGCAGTCAGTCGGGTCTGGGGCTTGGCAAGCATTGCCAATACGTGCGCAGGCCGCGCTGACCTCGATCACTTACAACTACGGCGAATTGCCCTCACGTCTTCATGGCGCGGTCAAGTCCGGGGATCTGGAGGAGATCGCCACTGCGATTGAAGGTCTCAAGGGTGACAATGCCGGGATCAATTCAAGCCGTCGACAGGAGGAAGCCGATATCGTTCGCGGTGTTCGCCGGATTCCCAATGCTCCGCCCGAAATTCAGACCCGCCTTGATGCTCTCCGTTACGAAGACCAGATCAAACTATCAGACCAGGCTCAACGCGACATGGCCGGGATTGCGGCAGATAGAAAGGACGCCTTTGCGCTTTCAATTGCTCAAGATCCGGAGGCGGTTACCCAAATATCCATCGTATCTGATGATGTTCTCGATGATGGCCAGAAGGCTGCTTTGATCAAGAGTCGCAATGCGGCCCTGAAAGAGGGGCAGGAGAGGCGAAGTGCTGTTGATTGGTTCAATGGTGAGGGGCAAGGCAATCCGCTTTCTGCAGATGACCGCAAGGCTGCAGGGCGAATCTGGGATGCCTTGTCTGAGGAAGTGGAAAGCCCAGATGCTCTGGCGGATGCCATTGTTGATCGTAAGGGCGTGATCCCGAAGCAATTCATGAACTTGATCCGAAATGGCTTGAATGGAACAAACCCGCAACAAACGGGGCTGGCCTATCAGCGTGCAGCAAGAATGTTCTCAGCAAACGAAGCTGCTGTTCGGGGTGCTGAGGGCGGGGATGCTGTTGAAGATGCTGCCATCAAGTGGCGGGTCTATACGGAGAGCCTTGGTCTATCTCCTGAGGAGGCCGGAAAGAGACTTGGTGCATTGAATGAGCCGGATAATGCACGGGTTCGTCAGGCAATATTGGGGTCTCCAGAAGTTGTTAAAAAGCTGAAGCTTGTTGATGCCGATTACATCGAGGGGCTGCTTGATCCTGGCATCTGGTCATTTGCTCCAACGCTCGGTGCGACAGCTTCGGGCCGGTCTGTTGCTGTTGCTGAGTTCAAGCAAATTCTTGAGGAAAGCATTGGTGATGTTGGCGGTGACATCGATGCGGCTGAGGCATTGGCGAAAGACCGGTTTTCCAGGACTTGGGGAACGTCAGAGCTCAACGAGTTTGGAGATGGGGTTGTCGTCAAATATCCGGCAGAGAAGATCTTTCCTGCGATTGATGAAAGCCATGAATACATCCGGACGCAGGCAAAAGAGGTGCTGAGCGAAAACGGTGTTGAATTTGATCCTGTCGGTGTTGTGGGGACTGACCAATACACGGTGCAGGACATTCGTGCAGGCAGGTTGCCTGCAATGGCGATCAATTATCGGGATGGGGATGGATTGCTTCAGACATTCCCGCTCGCATTCACGCCAGATCTTGAGAGCGCGCAAGCTGAACTGGCGGAGCGCAAAGCTAAAGAGGTCGTCGATCTGGCAGCTGAAAATGCTCGGAGAGCTGAGCGGCTGGTAAAATTCGGCAATCGGAAAAAGGCACGAGACAACAGCCCATCTGCACCGAGCAATGCAGAGCTTTTCGGAATTGTCTCCGATGCAGTTTCAAGTGGTGTTGCAAGCGGTGCAAACGCTGTCGTCGATGCCGGAGGGCAAATCTTCGATGGTCTCAGTGAAATGGCTTTAAACCCTAATGATGGTGGGAACCCACGCTCCCGGCGCGCAAGAGAAAATAGCGAAAGGGCTCGCACCAATGCCGATTGATAAAACGCGTCCAATATTATCGGGTGGGCAGCTCTATAGCCCATTTGATCTTGGTGAGCCTGCAGCGCCTCAGGGTCCGGGCTTTCTTGATGCAGTTGGGCCTGCCTTTCGAACGGAGAACCTTATCGGTTCCTTTGCGGCTTCGGAAGAATCAGATTTGAGCGGTGCTGAGCTTCGCAGGGTCGAAGAAGGCTATAGCCCTTATGATGGTGACGAGCTGGTTGGCTATGAGGAGCATCACGACAAGTTTCTTGATGCGCATAATCCGACTGTAACGGCTGCGATTAAAGCCGATATCGACCGTGAAAAACGGGATCAGGATACTATTGAAGCGGCGGGATGGAGCGGTGCAGCAGCCGGAATACTGTCTTCGGTCGCTTCACCAACAAGCGTTCTTCCTGGTGGCGCTTTGGTGCGCGTAGGTAAGGTTGGCTACAGCGTCGGGCGATCAGCTCTTGCGGTCGGTGCTGCTGCTGGAGGCGCGGCGGTAATTGACGAAAGCGTCTTGCAGGCAACTCAACAGACGCGATCCATGCAAGACAGCCTGATGGCTGTTGGCGGGTCGTTCGTTCTTGGCGGGATAATTGGCGGTGCAGGCGCCAGAATTCTTGGTGCTTCCGAATTTGGCCGGATCAGCAAGCAGCTTGAAGGTGAGCTTCAGGAGGGTGTTCCCAATGCTTCCGATATAGATCGGGCAATGGTCCATGAGCTCAGAAGCGCGGGGGCCTCTGCAGCGCAAACCTCGAACCCTGAAGACACAGTGATAGGCGGCTCGCGCACTGTTAAGGCAATTGCTGCTGCAACGGCTGCCGTGCGGCTTAATCCAGGAATTACAGTCCTTCAGGCAACGTCACCAAGGGCACGGGAGATTGGTGTCAAACTATTTGAAAATCATGTTGGCACGGCTGGCGAACTTGATGGCCGTCCCATCGGTCCTGCTGTTGAAACGAACATGCAGTATTGGCGGCGCGGTGTTCTGGCTACCACGCTTGAGGAAGACAAGACGTTCTTCAAAGCGGCTCGTAATGACGGATGGAAAGGAACGCGGAAGGATTTCAATGCCGCAGTATCAGCTGCGTCCAGGCGGAACGACATTGATCCAAATGCTAACCCGCATGTGACAGCTGCAGCCAAGGCCAAAAGAGAACGGGTTTTCGAGCCGATGAAAGAGGAAGCCGTCAAGGTCGGCCTTCTTCCTCAAAACGTCAAAGTCACAACGGCTCCCAGCTATCTGCATCGCATGTTCAATCGGAAGCAGATCATTGGCCAAGAGGCCGAGTTCCGGGCTGCTGTTCGTCCATGGGTCAATGACATGGTTGAGCGGGCACGGGCCAAGCAGGAAGAAATAGGAATAGCCCGTGACATCGTTCGCTCTGATGATCTGGGAGAGAAACTATCAGGCGCTTTTGATCGCCTTGGACGGGTTCAGGGGCGCTTGGATGAACGAAAACTGAGCCGTGGCCGAAAGCTGGATTTGATCCGTAAGGCGGAAGGCGAGCGCTTTGAATTGTTGAGGGGCCGCGTCCCTGAGTATGTCATTGAAGCGGCAAAGGCAGCTCGTGACGATGATGTGATGGTGCGCGCTGTTGCAGAGGCTTCAACAACGGTAAAGCAGACCCGAAAGAAGCCGATCATTGGCTTGTTGAAGGATCGTGGCGGTGTCCGCATTGGATCTCCGCTTGATGATGAATTGCGGCACATGGGCGTAACGCCCAAAAGCGCGCCTGGGCTGTTCAAAAAAGAGGGTGGCTTATCCGCTGTTGATAATTTTGTTGCCAGCGAGGATCTGTTTTTGGCCCGCATGCATGTGGATGAGAATGGCTATGCGGAGCCAGGCGAGATCTTGGCTGCGATCCGCGATGAAATGGCAGGTGCGCCGCTTAAAATGGAAGACGATGCAGCCTTCGAGGCAGCTCTGGATGTTCTTGGTCGCAATGTTGACGAATGGCTTGGGACCATTGGCCTTGATAGCGGAGCGACGGCGAAAGAAGTGCGGGATCACCTGGACTCGGCGTTACGCAACGAAGGCAAATTGGGCGAACTTGATCAGAAGATTGGTCAAATGCACGGTGAGCTGGAGGACTTTGATCGGTTTACGGATCAAATCAGCAATGAGCGGCTTATTGCGGAGGCCGAGGCGAACAGGTTCCAAGACGAGCTGAACTTGCTGGACGCCAAAATAAACGCGGTTCGAGAGTATGCGAATGCCTCTCCAAGGGTAAAGCTATTGGTGGACTTTGCCGATGCTAGGAAGGGTTTTGCTAAGAACCGGTACGATCAGACGAAGGCAGCAAACCGCATTGAAGCCATCGAACGGGTTTCAAGCGAGGGCCGCGCAACACCCGAACTTGAGGCCGAGCTTCGGGCTCTTCGAACCGACAAGAACGCCATCGATGAAAAGGTGATCAAGTCCAAGCACCGGGTTGAAAAGCTCAAGCCCATGCTGCCGAAAGACAAAGGTGATGTTCTTGATTTCATAGACGATGATGACCTCGTGTCGCATGTTGAAGGGATCGTGGATAGCATTTTTGAAAATGTGACTGGGCGCGGAAACTCTGATGTTCCTGATTGGATAGTGCCGATTGCGACCGGGCCTCTCAAGGGCCGTACATTTGATATTCCTGATGAGTTGATCGAGCGGTTTCTTGAAAATGATATTGAGGTGATTACCCGTCAATACATCAAGAAAATGTCTGCTGAGATCGAGCTTGCAAGGGCATTTGGCCGTGCTGATATGCAGGATCAAGTTGCGGAAATCAAAGCTGATTACAATCGGCTTCGCTCACGGGCAATGGGCGAAAAGGAGCTGAACAAGCTCACAGATGAGGAGGGACGTGTTCTTTCGAACATTGAAGCTTTCCGAGACATTCTGCGTGGAACATATCTTACCGGGAATGAGGGGACGGGCTGGTCGGTGGCAACGCGGATGGCTCTGAGTTGGAACTTTATTACCAAGCTTGGTGGCGTTGCTCTTTCGAGCCTGCCAGACGCTTTTGGTGTGATGACCAAGAATGGCCTGAATTCGTTCATGCAAGACGGAATTGGGCCATTGGTTTCAAGCACAAAGGCCGCGAGGATAGCCAAGAGGGACAGCTTTGAACTTGGTGCAGTTACGGAAACATCTCTGCAGTCCAGGCTTGCAGCTGCTGCAGATCTTGGAGACCCCTACGCAAGCGGTTCCATTCCTGAAAGGCTCATGGACGCAGCGACCAACATGTTTGCAAAGGCAACGTTTCTTGATCGGTGGAACGATTTCCTGAAACAGGTTGTCTCACTTCAAACGCAGCAGCGAGTAGCCCGCCTGCTCTTGGATAATTTGGTTGACGTTAAAGCGGGTGGCCAGGTGACCGGCAAGCAAGTTTCCTATGAGGGACTGAGCAAGTGGGACAAAGGATACCTTGGGAAGCTTGAAATTGACGAGGGCATGGCCTCTCGCATTGCTGATCAGGTTCAAAGGTTTGGTTTCAAGGAAAAGGGGATCTGGGGCCTGAACGTTTCCAAGTGGGATGACGCGGCGGCTCGCCGGGCTATTGCTGCTGCTTTGAACAAGGAGGTTGATGGAACTGTTGTCACTCCTGGCGTTGCCGACAAGCCGCTTTGGACGCGGACCAATACCGGCAAGGTGGTCATGCAGTTCAAGAGCTTTGGTCTTTCTGCTCATCAGCGCGTTTTAATGTCCAGGCTTCAAGGCAGGCAAAGGCACCTTGCCGAGTTCGTTTTGTTTGGAACACTTGGCGGCATGATGGTTTCCTATCTCAAGCTTCTTGAACGCGGGGATTATGAAGGGGTTGAGAGGCTGACAGAAAACCCAGGGCTATGGATCGCGGATGGTTTCGACCGAACGGGCATAGCAACGGTTCTGATGGATGTCTCAAACACTGCCGAGAAAATTGGTGCGCCATTTGGCATCAAGAGTGCAGCGCAAGCCATTGCAGGCGATGAGGATCGCAGCGCTGGTGTGTCCCGCTTTGCAAACCGAAATACAATTGGTGCCATCTTTGGTCCAAGCGTGGGTGCCATCCAGGACATGGCAACAATCGCCACGCAAGCGGCCTCTGGCGAGGTCAACAAACAAGGTGCAGGTGCAATGCTTCGCAATGTTCCAGGTGGAACGTTGCCGGGTGTTCGTTCGCTGCTTCAAACCCAAGTCAAGCCAGCACTCATAAACGCTGTCGATTAAAGGGAAAATCATGACAATCGGGAAAATTGACACCGGTCGCGTTGAAATCGCGGGCGACGGTGTAACGGGTCGTGCTGACCTGAATTTTGCATTCGTGGACCAAAGCAATCTGCAGGTAATCCACACAGATGCGAGCGGCATCGATACGCCGTGGATCTACCGGCAAGTGCCGGGCTCCTGGTATTTCAGCGGCGGTAACTTCGACGTTGGAACGGTTTTCTTTTCGCCTGGGGATTTGCGGCCGGGTGAACATTTGACCGTTACGCTTATCAGCGATTTCGATCAGCCCTATAATTTTGACGGCGGCGAAATAGATCCGACGGTGATTGAAAGGGCGCTTGATCGTACTGCCATAAATATGCAGTCACTTGCTGGTCGGGCGCTTGTTGAGGAAGGCGGATCGTTTGACTTGAAAGGCCGTCGCCTGATTAACGCGCTTGAGGCGGCGGAAAACTCAGATCTGGCAACATTGCAGCAAGTTCTCGAGATTGCCTCTCTTCCAGGAGCTCAAGGGGCGAAAGGGCCTCAGGGCGATGCTGGGCCACAGGGGCCAATTGGAGCGCAAGGCCCTCAAGGGCCAACTGGCAGGGTTGGACCTCAGGGGGCAAAAGGTTTTCAAGGAGACCAAGGGCCCATGGGGATCGTCGGTCCTCAAGGACCTCAAGGCCTATTGGGTCCCACGGGTGCGCAAGGGCCAACTGGTTTGACGGGGCCGCAAGGCTCTCAAGGCCCGGAGGGGCCCATTGGAAAATCCTACGAGCCTGATCAAGTGGGCATTACGTCTGATCGCTCAAACTACGACGCTGAGCCACGAGGGTTCTCGTTCCTCGATAGTGAGGCGGGAGTTCTCTATTGGAAACTTTCCAATGAAGTTGCAGCTTGGTCTGATGGTTCAACGTTTGGGCGCGGTGATACGGGTCTGCAAGGCAGCCAAGGTCCGCAAGGCGTGGAGGGCGCGACCGGTCCTATAGGTCCTGAAGGGCCACAGGGTATCCAAGGGCCTCAAGGCGTTGTTGGCCCAAAAGGGGATCAAGGCGATATTGGCCCGCAAGGCCCGACTGGTCCCACAGGCCCGCAGGGCATTCAAGGGGCTTCCGGTGCAACGGGTGCCCAAGGTCCTCGCGGGAGTAAGGGGCTGAACTATCGAGGCGCGTGGGGGAGCGGAAATGCCTACGCCGTTGATGATGTCGCGAACTACAATGGAACGGCATATGTCGCGATTGCGCCAGGCACAAATAAGAACCCAAGCACTCAGAATGCTTATTGGGGCGTTCTTGCTGAGAAGGGAACTACCGGTGCCAAAGGGGCCACTGGTGCTAAAGGCCCGGCTGGGGCCACAAGCTACAACGCAGGTACGCTCGACGGAATTGATAGCTCGCAGTTCGTTCGTTCCGATACCAGCGACACCCTGTCTGGTTCATATACCGTAACGGGCAACTTCACAGTGAAGGGTGATCTCTACTGCGGCTATAACGGCGGTGGCGACAGCTGGATGCAGTTCTATGACGACAACTCAAATGCGTGGCGTTACTTCGGATGGGATGATAGCCGGAACTGCTTTGTTGCCGAAGAAAACGACGGAGGAAATCAGCGCCTTTGCCTGATGTACGACGGTTCATCCCGCGATAATACTGATTTCCCTGTGGGCCATACGGTGCTTGCGGGGGCTCCGTCTGGGACGAGAAACGCGACGTACACCATCCGCTTGAGCACCAATAATACGTCTGAGTACACCACTAGCGGGAGTGGCGCTGTTCTTGCGGGGACATATCGTGCTCATGGACGCAGAGGGAACCTCGAGATCGCAAATTTTCAGAGGGTAGCATAATGATCGTAACTAAAATTCTCTCTGTTGCGGGAACCCTTGAGACCGATGTTTACATCGTGACAATTCGTGGAGAGATTGACCTCGGTACACCTGAGGACTTTGCATATGGTCTTCGCCCCGAGGATGGAAGCCGAAACGCTATGCAGGTCCGCGAAGCTGTCTCCGACTTTCTGGCGAGCGGGGGAGAGGTAACCACTTACGCCCCGCCAACAGATGAGCAATTGCGAGAAGAAATGCCTCCGCTTTCTGCCCGTCAGTTTCGTCTGGGTCTCATCACCAGTGGGCGCGTCTTGGAACAGGTCGATGAGGCAATAGCTGTAATTGAGGACGCACAAGACCGAGCTGCTGCCCAGATTGAATGGCAATATGCCACGAGCTTCCGCCGTCTCCATCCGCTGGTGGTAAATCTCTCTATACACTTGGGTTTTACGCCAGAAGAAGTGGACGCGCTCTGGATGGAGGCGCAGGAGCAATAAACGTACGTCGATAGATTTCCGAATTTCGCCCGCCAATGTGCGGGTTTTTTTGTGCCTTCAGAAAGGGCAACTCCATGAAAATTAGTAAGAACGGCGTGGCCTTCGTTGCCGCGCACGAAGGCTTTGTGTCCAAGGCGTATTTGGACAGCGCTGGTGTGCTGACAATCGGCTACGGCTTTACGATGCGATCGACTGTGTTTGCTGCCTATTGGCGGGCGAAGATGGGCCGGGGTCTGCAACATGGCGACACGATCACGCGGGCAGAGGCTGATGAGGTTCTGGGTCGTTTGATCGCGGAAGAATATGGAACATATGTCCGCAAGCATTTTGGCGACAGCCTGCTGCAAACGCAGTTCGATGCTGTTGTCTCAGTCGTCTACAATCTTGGCCCGGGTGCCTTGAAGTGGAAATGGGCTGCGGCGCTCAAGCAAGGCGATTTGGTGTTGTCAGCAAAGCGTCTGCGCAGCACAGGTACAACAGCAGGCGGGCGCAAGCTGGCGGGGCTGGTAAAGCGCCGTGCGGATGAGGCCGCGCTTCTTCAACATGGCCAGTATGGTCTTGCGCATGTTCGTGCGGCCGGGTCTGGCACTGGATCTGGCAAAGAGGAAGTGCGCGAGGCGCAAACCGGTCTCAAGCGTCTTGGCTTCGATACTGGCAGCATCGATGGCTGGGCGGGGGCAAAGACCAAAGCGGCTGTCATGGCCTATCAGCGGCAACACCCGGATCTGATTGCAGACGGCATCATTGGCCCGGCAACGCTGGCACAAATCCGGGCTGATCTGGTCAGCCTCAAGAAACCAGCTTCCAAGGTCCTGGCAACGGTTGCAGCCGCTTCAAGCGGTGGTGGTGTCTTCGGAGTCCCGTGGATCTGGGTGGCAGGAATAGGACTGGCCGCCTTGCTGGTGGCCGGTGGCGTTGCTGCCTGGCTCAACCGGGATGCAATCCGTCGGCTGATTGCCGTCTGGCGCCGACCTGGTGAGGGCGCAGCATGATTGCGGGGCTCATTGCCAAGCTGAAAGGCTGGTTGATCGGGGCAGGGGCGGTGCTTGCTGCCCTTGCTTTTGCTTTCCTCAAGGGCAGGTCGTCTGGCGCTGAGGAGGAAAGAGGCCGTCAGGCGTTGAAGGATGCAAAGGCGTCCAAAGTATCACGGGAGATAGAAAACGATGTCCAAGGCCTTTCTGAGCGCGATGTTGATAAGCGTCTGTCTCGCTGGCTGCGTAAGCCGTGAGGGCAGTTTCTGCGACGGGGCGCGGCCAAAATATCTCGATACATTGAATGGCAAGACGCTCGCCGAAAAGCAGGCAGATCTTGAGCACAACGAGAAGGGTGAAGCCCTTTGCGGATGGGAGCCGCTGCAATGAGTGAGGCCATGAATACCGCCATCATGAAGATGATGGATGAAGGCTTTCGGGAAGTCCGGGCGATGCTGAGCGACCAGCAGGCGAGTGCGTCGGAAAGCAGGCGTCGCGTTTACGAGAAACTTGATGAACTGCAGCGACGGGTCGATGCGGTCGAAAAGAGTGTCGAAGCGTCTGAACCTACGATGGCAGAAGTCAGGTTGTATCAGCAGCAGGCCAAAGGCGCCGGAAAGCTTGGTCGTCTTCTCTGGTGGGCAGGCGGCGGGCTGTTGACGGGTGCGGTGGCGCTCTATTCTTGGAGGCCTGTCATCGCTGAGTTTTTGAAGAGAGGGTGAGGAAGGTCTCGCTGGTGCTTGGAGCTGAAGTTAAGCGCCATGCGGTTCCATTTCATGGAAAATCAGAACGAAACTGGAACATCACTGTTTGGGTTTTGTAGATATCTTTCTGCAGTTCACCGTTCGTTCCCTGCGCGTTCCTGCGAGAAGTTGCGAGAGGCCATGCGGTGGAAAAAGTAAGAGATGTCAAAAAACGCCTTGATTTAGCAAGGTTTGCCGCGTAAACGAAAGCCACCGGAGAGGTGGCCGAGTGGTCGAAGGCGCTCCCCTGCTAAGGGAGTAAACCAGCGATGGTTTCGAGGGTTCGAATCCCTTCCTCTCCTCCATTCCCCTTTATTTCGATATTGCTATATCCTGATCGGGCTGCCGCGGGATTTTTGCGCTTTTCGAGTGTACTGGGGGCTGGAACCTCCACGGGGAGATCCCGAAGTGTGATCTGAATGCAAATATTCTTCTGATCTGTTGACTGCGCTGATTTGGTGAAGATCCACAAGGCGTTGTTATTATGATTTTATTCCGGTTTGGAAATTTCATTTGGGCAGAAGTTTCTTTGTGTTGCTGCGACGACCGTTGGAGCTTCTTATGCTATGATCCTCTTGAGGCGTTGCTTCCTTCGATCTGCATGATAGCGCATGGCCGCGCTGGATCAGAGATTGCGGGCTGTCGATAAAGACCTGATCGACGTTGTTTTCCCTGGGTGCAGTTTTTTTGACTCTGCGCTTAATGTGTCTTTGCTGAGGGCGATGAACGAGGAGCAACATGTCACTTGCACACCAACATCTGTCGCGTCGTACGGTGCTTAAAACGGGTATGGTGGCGGGGTTTGGTCTGTCATCTGTGCTTGCTGGCGTCTCGGGCATCTCTGCTGCGGTCACAAGTGGAGTTTTGATCGGAGGGACGCGCATGGATACATTGATTTCCGCCCTGAATAATATTGGAAACCCCGTTTGCTTGGCAGCTGCCAACAGACTGGCAGCGCTGGATCCCAATAGCATCAGCTTTGATCTGAATTTGCGTCGCGCGGGCATGGATGCAGGGAATGCGCGCGTCCTTGCTGATGCTCTGCACGAGACGAACGGATCTTCGCGCCCTGTCCTTCGGTCCTTCAGTGCAAGCTAAAATCCGGAGCTGACCGATGCGGGCGTTTTGGCGCTTGCCGAGGCGTTTCCGACGACGCTGGTAGAGCTGGGCCTTGTTGATTGCTCCATTGGCGATGTGGGTGGGCTTGCCCTTCTGGCGTGGGCCCGAACGGCCGTTGATGCCCGGATGATCTGCGTCGAGGGTAATGACTTTTCGGCAGATGTGAAATCCGGTTTTGCTGATCTCGGCCGCGAGCGAGGATCGCTGTTGTTCGTCGTTTGAGAAGCGGCGTCATTTTGCCATTAATCCCGGGTGCTGATCGGCCCGCGTAAGTTCATGTGGTGACTGCCGCAAAGTATCTTGGAATTTGAAGACGCTCGCTCCTTCAACAGGAGCCAGGCCGGTTTGGTCCTGCACCTGCCAACGAGGCGAACGCTTGTCCTTATTCAAGGCAGCCCTTAAGCGCCTGTGACGCGCCAGATGATGTCACCGACGTCATCGGCCATCAGGAGCGATTTTTTGTCCGCGCCAATCGTCACGCCAACAGGGCGTCCGTAGGCGATCTTTTCGTCTTCAGACAGGAAGCCGCTCAAAATGTCGCGAGGCTCGCCCTTGGGCGCGCCGTTTTCAAACGGGATGAATATCAACTTGTAGCCGCTCAGCTTTGAACGGTTCCATGATCCATGCTGGCCAATCACCATGCCATCGCCAAAGCCCGGCAATGTGCCCGCCGGCATCCAGCACAGACCAAGAGATGCTGTGTGTCCGCCAAGGGCATAATCCGGCGTGATCGCCTTGGCGACCATATCAATGTCTTGCGGTACCCGGTCATCAACCGTCTTTCCCCAGTAGGAGTAGGGCCAGCCGTAAAAGCCACCGTCCTGCACAGAGGTGAGGTAATCGGGCGGTGTTTCATCACCCAGGCCGTCCCGTTCGTTGACAACGGTCCAAAGGGTGCCTTTCGTTGGCTCCCATGCCATGCCAACAGCGTTGCGCAGGCCTGAGGCAAAGATACGCGCTTGTTCGGTTGCAACGTCCAGCTCCCAGATCGCTGCGCGGCCCTCTTCCACTTCCATGCCTTGATCTGCGATGTTCGTGAGCGATCCGACCCCGGCATAGATTTTGGAATTGTCAGGCGAGACGATCAGACTGCGCGTCCAGTGGCCATGCGGCTTGAAGTCGATAAGCTTCTTGCCGACGCTTGGCAGCGATGTTGCGCCCTCAGTGTAATCGAAAGCCGTGATACCGTCGGTGTTGCCGAGATAGAATTTCGTGCCGACCAGGGCCATGCCAAAAGGCTGGTTCTGGTTCTCGGCGTAGACCGTTTGTATTTCGGCCACCCCGTCTCCATCGGCGTCGCGGAACAAGGTCACGCGGTTGGCGCTGACCCCAATCGCCCTGGCCCGGCGCATGGTTGCATGGGTGGCGTGGGCCATCAGGGTCTTGGGCGGGCCCGGTTCTTCCTTGGATTCGGCGACCAGAACGTCACCGTTCGGTAGAACCTCGATCCAGCGGGGGTGTTCCAGGCCCGATGCAAATGCGTTGACCTTCAAGCCAGGCGCGCAGGTGGGAAGGCGGCCGTCCTGCCAGCCTTGGGCGACAGGCATCTTCAGGGTCATGATGCCCTGCTTGCGCGCATCGGGAATTTGTGGGGCCGTCCCCATGGCCTGATGTGAAGGCGCCCCAATACGGCGCATCAGCGCCACTGCACCGCCCACCAATGCCGTTGCCTTTGCGATAAGTTCCATGTCTGGCCTCCAAGCTGATTTTGGCGCAACCTAGCGGGAGTCGGGGCACGACAACAACAGCTTTTCCGATACATCACTCTTGTTCCAAACCGTGGCAGGTTCGGAGTGCGATGGGGGATGGCCTTGCTGCCCGTTCAGACATTTTCAGTCGACTGCAATATCCGGGCTGTTCTTTTCAACAGTGGCCAGTTTGGAGTTGACCAAGAGGTTTTGTGAATTGAGTCCGGGTTCTTCGTCTAAGTGGAATTTCAGGCGGGTTTCCGGTCTGAAAAACATGCAATGGGTCGACCCGCCGAAGTGGAACATGCCCAGCTGATCGCCCTTTTTCACCTGTTGACCTTCATACACCGTGATCTGGTTGGTTGAGACCTCCGCCATACCGACCGGCATGACGCACATCAAGCCGATGTCGGGATTGTCAGCCTGAATGAAGATCGGGGCGCGGGCTGCCACCGAAGTGATATAGCCCTGGCTGTTGTTCGGGCCTGCCGGATCATGACGATTCATCAGGGATTCCGAATAATATGTGCCGTCGATGTTATAGGCCTTGATTATCTGCCCATTAACGGGACTGTGCCAGCGATGGAAGCTGGAAGCGCTGAGAAAGGCCTGGTAGATGGTGCCGCCGATGAAATGCTCCAGTAGCGGGTCGTGGTCGAGCATGTGTTCCAGTGAATAAGGTTGGCCCTTGATCCAGAACTGGTCCTTGCGGGAGACATTTCGGGCAATCCGATAGGGGGCGGATTCACAGGCATTGTTGATGATGCGGTTGTGGTTTGGTCCATCGACCGGACGGGCTCCTGGACGGAAGGTCCGGGTGAAGAAGTCATCCCAGCTGGTGAAGCCGAAATGGGGTGCATAGGGATCACAGTTGAAATTTTCGATGAAGTATTGCCGAGGGTTTTGGGTGCCGGGAGGCGCCAGGGATTTGAAGGCGGCCTCGCCAAGCCATCCCCAGGGCTTGTCCACCAGCACATGAACGGAGTCGGGAGAGCCGAGAAACCGGGCCCATTCATCCAGCACGATTTGAAGCTGCGCATTGATGTCACTGCGCAGGAAGGCGGCAAAGCCGCTGGCTGTGCCCATTGACCAGTCCAGCAGCGCGTTGATCGGGAACCCGACCAATCCGGTTTCGTTGAATCTGGGTGCATGGGTCATGATGTGGTTGAGCAATCTCAGGAATTGCTTGTAATCCTTGACCTGCGGTTTTCCCGTCGGGTTTTTGGTCTGATGCACCTCCGTGAACATTTGGCTGAACAGCATAAAGACAGCGGCGTCTTCTTCGATAAAGGCCTGAAATTCCTGGATCACAGGCAACAGCTTTCGTGGCTGGGCTTCACTGGCCAGGATCTGGTCAGAAATCCAGGCATCAAGTACTGCCTGATCCGAGGGGAGCCATTCACCGACGCGGTAGGGGTTGGAAATGGTCATCTCAAGTGTCCTCCTGACTGCGCGCTGCGTTGCAAATCATGCAATGTCACAATCGCTGCCGTTGCCGTGCGGTCCAGGCTGATGAAGCACGGGCCATGTAGAGCCCGGAAATCGCACTTGGAGGCCAACTATAGATTTATAGATTTAACAATACACTTATTATTTGTTCTGGATTGAGTGTATTTCCCTTACGTCATAATTGGCGAGCGTGAGCATTGGTTTTTTGTAATTGCATGGCCTGAAATGTGAGCTGCCGTGATGATGAATTTGAGAGATTGGGTTATTACCAACTGAGGAAGACCTCAGCCTTGAGCGCCATAGCGCAAACCGTCTACAAACAGGGACACCATGCGGTGCGCGTGATCGGGCTGGTCAATTTTGGTGGACATGCAAAGACTTGCCACAGCGCCGATAATGTCATCTGCATCCACATCCGTGCGGACCGCGCCTGCGGTCCGGGCCGCCGCGAGCAGGGTCTCAAGGGCAGGCCGAAGATGCTGGTCGAAATAGGAGGGCAGGGGCTCAAATGCCGAGCTGCCTGAGTGCAGGGCAGATGCCAGCCCGCGCTTTGTTGTGATGAAGCCCGCAAAAAGCTGAATCCAGTCCGCGAGCGCTTCAAATGGCGGCCTGTTGGCAGCCAGTTCCGGCGCCGCCTTTGCGCAGGCGTCAACTTCCCTTCGGAACACTGCGGCGATCAGGCCTGCCCGGTCGGGAAAGTGGCGGTAGAGCGTACCAACTCCCACGCCGGCTTCCTTGGCGATTTCCCGAACTGGAGCGTCGACGCCAGCAGCTGCGAAAACTGTTTTGGCCGCTTCCAGAAGAGCATCAACATTGCGCTGCGCGTCTGCACGCACGCTGCGTTTCATCTCGACTGGAACGGCTGAGCGGGCGTCATCAGGACCAGAATCATTGCTCACAAGATCACCTCTTGTTAAACGGAACATTGTTCCGTATACAAGTGGATCTGCGTTCCACTTGTGGATTGATGTGTTTCAGTCTGATTGACCAAAATGACTTCTAAAAAGAAATGAGATGCAAAACAAACCTCTCGCATTGGTGACAGGTGCAAACAAAGGCATCGGCCTTCAAATCGCAACGGACCTCGTTGAAAAGGGGATGTGTGTCTTGATCGGAAGCCGCAGTCTTGAAAATGGCGAGACGACTGCAGCCATGATCGGGCCTGAAGCCCATGCCCTTCAGCTTGATGTCACAGACCCTGCGTCTATTGCTGCGGCAGCCGCGCGAATTCAGTCCGAGTTCGGCAGGTTGGATGTTCTGGTGAACAACGCTGGCATATCGCATCCGGGCAAGTCGGGCGATCCGTTTCCATCCAACCTGGATTTCAACTCTCTGACAAAAGCAACGATGGACGATATTCGCGCAGTTTGGGAGGTTAACGTGTTTGGCGTTATTGCCGTGACGCAGGCGATGCTGCCTCTGCTGCGCGTAGCGCCTGCCGGGCGGATCGTCAATATGGGCAGCACTGGCGGGTCACTGGCATGGAACTCCGAGCCGGGGAATGCCCATCGTGCCATGTTCGGTAATTACTCGACCTCGAAATCAGCAGCGCATGCCGTTTCTCTGGCATTTGCCTTCTCGCTCGAAGAAACGAATATCAAGGTCAACATTGCTTGTCCCGGTCACACAGGTACGGCGCTCAACAATTTCTCTGGAGCCCGCACAGTTGAAGAGGGCGCGCGCGAAGCGGTTCGCCTGGCTTTGCTCGACGCGAGTGGTCCAACCGGGACCTTTTCGGATGAAAATGGCCTCGTCGCATGGTGAAGGGCGCTCTCCGGGTAAATTGCTGACCCGGTGAGCGACCTTCTGCTGTCCTTGTGAATGTTCAGTCGACAGTGCCGACGGAATTCTCCGTTTCACCTGCTCCAGGTGTGACATCGACGATGCGGGCACGCATGGTGATCTCGACCGGTCTGTCCGTGCAGTTTTCCATGCAAGGGTCGCCTTTGTTGTCATTGTGGGCTTCTTCTGGCCGTCCATCTGGAATGAAGTTTTCTTCATTGGGCAGACGGATGTCCTGGAAGTTCTTGTTGGACAGCTCGAAGTCCTCGTCATCGACCAAATCATTCAGATAGAGCAGATAAGCGGTGAGGGCGTAGACATCGTCGTTGGACAGAGAGCGGGCGTCGCCAAAGGGCATCGCACGGCGGACATAGTCATAGACCGTTGACAGATAGGGCCAGTAGGAACCGATGGTCTTTTCCGGTCGGTCTTCCTGCAAGGTGCCCTGACCGCCTGCCAGAACGGGCCAGCGACCGACTCCCTCGCCAAAATCGCCATGGCAGACTGCGCAATTGTCCGTGTAGAGCTCTTCGCCAGCAGCGACCGTGCCTGATCCTTCAGGCAGTCCTTTGCCATCTGGCCTGATGTCGATATCCCAGGCTGCGACTTCGTCTTCTGTGGCAACTCTGCCGAGGCCGAAGACACCGCCAGCGCGGGTTGGCCAAGCCGAAGACGCAGGAGCTGGAGCCGGAGTCGTGTTGGCTGTTGCTTTGGCGCTTTCCTGTGGCTTGGCAGCGGGAGCTGTAGCCTCGTCCTTGGAAGTGCTTTCAGCTGAATACTGCGCCAGATAAGCCAGCAGGTTTTCAATGTCTGCCGGTTTTCTGAGGCCCGCGAAGGCCATTTTCGTGCCTTTGATCATGGCTTTGGGCTTGGTCAGATAGGTGGTCAGCGTGCCCTGATCCCAGTTGAGACCTTCTGCCCCAGCCTTTACCATCGCCTTGGAGTATTTATAGCCATCCAGGCCACCAGCGCTGCGACCGAAAACATCGTTCAGCTGCGGGCCGACCTTGTTCTTTGCGCCGTCTCCGACTGCGTGGCAGGCGGCGCATTTTTTGAAGACCTTTGCGCCCTTGTCAGCATCCCCGCTTGCTGCGGCGGAGGTGGCGGCGACAAAGACGACGGCGGATAAAACGCTCGCTCCGAGGGCGAGGGACTTAAGCAACTTCGACATTTTCAACCGTCCCATCCGTTTTGACATGCCAGGTCTGGATGCCGTTGTTGTGGTAGATGGAGTTTTCTCCGCGTGCGATCCGCAGCTCATCCTTGGTCGGCTGGAAGAAGCCGTCCTCGTCCATGGCACGGGACTGGATCAACAGATCCGAGCCGTCCCAGTCGATGTCCAGATAGAAGCGGTGCATGGCTTTGGGCAGGCTTGGTCCGTCAATCCGGGCGGTTTTCCAGTTGCGGCCACCATCGGTGGTCACATCCACGCGGGTGATCTTGCCATTGCCGGACCAGGCAACGCCCGAGATGACCAGCGGGCCTTTGCCGTGGGTCACAGGGGCTTGGGGGCTCGGGTTGGTGACAACGGATTTCACATCCATAACCCAGGTGAAGCGGCGGGCTTTGCCTGAGGTCAGAAGATCGGTGTATTTGGCTGTTTCCTCACGCTGCTGCCAAGGCTGGTCGCCGACTTCCAGGCGACGCAGCCACTTGATCCACATGTTGCCTTCCCAGCCCGGCACAACCAGGCGCAAGGGATAACCTTGTTCGGGACGCAGGGCTTCGCCGTTCATCTTGAAGGCGACAAGGCAATCGTCCAGCGCCTTTTCCAACGGGATGGAACGGGTCATGGCAGAGGCATCAGCGCCTTCCGGCATCACCCATTTGGCGTTTGTTTTGACGCCCGCTTCTTCCAGAAGATATTTCAAGGGAACGCCGGTATAGACCACGCAGTGGACCATGCCGTGGGTGTATTGGCAGCCGTTCAGCTGTGCGCCGCGCCATTCCATGCCCGAGTTGGCTGCACATTCCAGAAAATAGACCCGGTTTTCCCGCGGAAAGCGTTTCAGGTCTTCCATGGTGAAGACAAGCGGCGTGTCGACCAGACCGTTGATCATCAAGCGGTGGTCTGCAGGATTGATCTCCGCAATGCCGCCATGGTGGCGCTCGAAGCAGAGCCCGTTCGGAGTGATGATGCCGTCCAGCTCGTGCAGGGGGGTGAAACTTACCGAACTTTCAGTGGAGGCGGTGAGCCATTCCACATCCCGGCGTACCACATGGGATTCAAACGGGGAGGGTGTCCCATAGGGATTGGCCTGAACGCCATCGCCCAGATAGCGGTTCCAGTCCTGGATCTCGGTGATCAGCGGATCGCCTTCAGCCTTCGCCGCGCCGATCAGTGCGCCAGCGCTAACGGCAGCGCCACCGGTGGCAAGACCGGCCTTGAGAAGGGCACGGCGGCTCACATTCGGACCGCTGCCTTTCGACGGCTGTCCCGAAACATCTATGTCTGTCATGTCAATTCCTCGGGTCTTGTTTCATCCTGGGGAAGTTTATGGAAACTGTTTGGCTGCCCGTCCCTTAGGTCGGACTGATAACCTTGACGGACTGGTTGTCCGGAAGCTTTACGGTCGGGTTCTTGCTCAGGTGGTTTTCGACCACATCCCAGATCGCCGGTCCTTCTGTGTCTTCATTGACAGAGGCCCAGCCGGCGACCGTGTATTCCCGCGACGGATCAATGGCTTCACCGGTTGCCAAAAGCGTCATGCCTGTGATCCGGGATCCGATGTCTTCTGTCGGGTCAATCGTGTAGCCCATGCCGCCTACGCGAACCATGTCGCCGCCCTGCTGATAATAGGGGTCTGTGTTGAACAGGTTGTCGCCGACGTCTTCAAGGATGTCCTTGATAGTCTGGCCGGTCATGGAGGAGCGATAAGCGGCTGGATAGGTCATTGCACAGGCATTGTGCAGGTCTTCCACGGTGATGTCCTGACCAGGCAGAAGGCTTGTGCCCCAGCGAAAGCCAGGAGACAGGGAGATCTGGGCATCGCGTTCTTCCAGAAGGGCCTCACAGATCAGGTCATCAAAGGTGCCGTTGAAGTTGCCGCGCCGATACAGCAGGCTTTCGGTCGTGCCGATCTTGCGGGAGAGCTCCTCAGCAAAGGGGGCACGGACCTCAGTGATCAGGGCGGTCATCTCTGGGTCGGGCGTGATAACGTCGGAGAACACCGGAATAAGGCGATAGCTGTAGTCTGCGATCCTTCCGTCTTTGACATCAAGATCCAGACGAGAGACGAATTTGCCGTTCGATCCGGAGGCAATGACCAGCGTCTTGTTGACGATTACCGGCTCAGGCAGTGCATCATGGGTGTGGCCTGTCAAAATGACATCGATGCCATCGACCCTTGATGCCAGCTTGCGGTCAACGTCGAAGCCGTTGTGGGACAGCAGCACGACCAGTTCTGCGCCCTGTGAACGGGCTTCCTCCACGTGGGCTGCAATGTCTTCCTCACGAATGCCGAAAGACCAACCGGGGATCATCCAGCGCGGGTTGGCAATCGGCGTATAGGGGAAGGCCTGTCCGATGACAGCGATCTTCGTGCCGCCTCGTTCGAACATCTTCCAGGCCTCGAAAGCGGGTTCATCCCACTCATTGTCGTAAATGTTGGAGCCGAGGAACGGGAAGGGCAGGGCCTCAATGACTTCCTGCACCCGGTCGGTTCCATAGGTGAATTCCCAATGACCGGTCATGGCATCCGGCTCCAGAGAGTTCATGACCGTGATCATATCCTGGCCGAGGGTCTTGTTGGCCGTGTAGCTGCCCTGCCAGGTGTCGCCGCCATCCAGAAGCAGGCAGTTGTCTGCGCCGCGATCGGCCCGGATGTGCTTGACGATGGTCGCGACCCGGTCCATGCCGCCCATTTTGCCGTAGGTCTTTGCCAGAGCTGCGAAATCCTCGGAAGTCAGTGCATAGGCGTCCGGTGAATTTGGCTCAATGTCATAGAGCTTCAGGAAATCCGCGCCGGTGACATGGGGCGGCAGGCCTTTGACATCGCCGATGCCGAGGTTGATCGAAGGTTCGCGGAAATACAGTGGCATGAGCTGGGCATGAATGTCGGTGATGTGCACGAGTGTCACAGTGCCGGTCGGCTTCATCGACAGCAGTGTTTCCTGGCTCAGGCCTTGTTGTGCCATGAGCTTCGACCAGCTGCCGCCCATGCCAGAGCCAAGCAGGGCGCTTGTGGCGGTCGCAGCCATCAGGAACTCGCGTCGTGAAAACATGTCTTTCTCTCCAGCTCATCGGCGCGCAGCTCTGCGCAGGGTATCTTCGGGCAAGTCCATTTTAAACAAGGCAATAGCATTGACGCACGAACACCCGTGCATCGGAGGGCTGCCTACCGATGATATTAAAGCTCTTTTCCGGCCCGCGTTTCAGTCTTGCGGTCCCGTTCAAAGATGCGGCAGCGAACCGCCGCATCTGGTGTTCTTTCGGTCAGGAGCCTGACCGCTTGATCGTTACTGGCGAACCGCCGGGGTTTCGACGGAAAGGCCGGTGCCGCGCCATGTGACATAGACTTCCAAAGCCATCAGCTCGTCCGAGAAGGCTGCCGGGAACTCGGCGCGCGTATCGCGAATACAGCCGCGGAACCGGTTGTGCAGGGACACCATGGCGCTCTGCTTCAGACGGTAGGTCGGGAAGCCGTTAACATTGCCCTGGCTGAGGTGATCGGCGCGGATATAATTGCCGTTGTAATCCTCATGACAGGTGGCGCAGGACAGGTTCAGCTGACCGGTGCGCGAGTAGTAAGTCTCTTTGCCCTTATCCCACCAGGTCTGCATTTCGCCCTGGCTGAGGTCGATGCCGACCGGCATGCCTATGGATTGATGCTTGATGAAAGTGACGAGTGCTTTCTGGTCTGCAGCATCGAACTTGTAAGCCTTGGCCCCCATATGCTCTTCGCGGCAGGCATTGATCTGAAGTTCCAGGTTGAAAGGCTTGTTTGCTGCTGCATTCCACTTTGGATAGTTGGCGCCAATGCCCTTGAGGAAATCCTGTCCGTCACCATGGCAGGACGCACAGGACTTGCCCGAACTCCCATCCACAGTGTTCCAGATTTCTTCGCCCCGTTCGACATACAACATGCCCGGGTTCTCAAAGCTGTCTGCTTCAAGCTCACGAGTTTCCTTGGTGCGATAGTGCCAGCCGGAGATCACCTCGTCGAGCGGGTGGCCTTCCGGTGCGGCTGTCCGGGTGGTGATTTTCAGTTCGCCGTCAATCACCAGTTCTTCGTCCACCGGCCCTCCGGCGAATGCTGCGCAGCTGACACCTGCGACAAGCAGGCCCCCCAGCAGTGCGCCCATCTTATTAAAATTGGTCAAATCGTCTCCTCCCGATTTGCGTGAGTGCGGAATTATCCGGCATCCGCTATTCGACCGTGATCTTCTTTTCCTGGGTGTAGACGGTGCCGTCGTCGTCGACCCAGCTGAATTTGAACGTGCCGCTTTCATTCATCTTGGCTGTGAACTCCACGTAGGGGTTCGCCGAGACGGCCGGGTCCATGTCACAGGAAAAAACAACCTGTCCGTTGAACTCGCAGGTGAACTTGTTGATGATCTTGCGAGGGATCAGTTCACCAGTTTTCTTGTCCTTGCGCAGGCCGGATTCCATTGGGTGACTGATCAGCGTCTTGAGTGTGATCACTTCGCCCTTGGAAGCCTTTTTCGGAACTTTAACGCGCGGTTTCGCAGTTGCCATGTGTCTATCCTCCGCCCGATCAGCCGCCGCAGCCGCCGATGGTGACTTTAACTTCCTTGGTGTCCATGAACGTTGAGCCATCGCTCATTTTTGCCACGGCAATGACGTTCTGGGTCTTTGCAAGACGGATACGGGTCTTGGCCGCTGCTTCGCCGCTCATGGCGGTGAAGTGGAAGGTGGCGACAGTCGGGTTCGGATTGCCTTCTGCCAGGATCATGACCGATTCAACGTAGTTGTCGGTCGTCATCGGGCTTTCGACGGAAATCGAAACCGGAACGGTGTTGCCGTTCTCGGCAATTTCCGGGGCATTCAGCGTGATCTTGCCTGTGCCAGGCATTGACCCGCCGGCAAATGCCTTGATGGCTTCTTCGGTGTCAGCTGCTGCAGCGAATGCGAGCTGGCCGCCGAAGGTGATGAAGGCAGCCGCGCCTGCCGTCAGGCCGAGCGCTTCGCGTCTGGTAAGGGACATCCCTATCTCCTTGGCTCTTTAAAGGTTACTGGGAAAGCGTGGTCAGATAGGCGACAACATCCTCAACGTCCTGAGCGGACAGGATGGTCTTTCCAACTTGCTTTTCTGCAACATTGATCCCGACATTCAAGGTGTAAAAACCGGGCATGATTGTCTGCTCACCGAAGACCAGCTTGCTGTCCACCAAAATGGCGCGCAGTTCTTCAGGCGTCCAACGCTCGGCGACACCATCCAGGGGAGGGCCGACTTCGCCGTGAAACAATTGTTCTTTCAGATCTGTGTTGGCATGACAGGCAAGGCAATTGCCTTTTTTCCGGTCTGCAAAGGTTTCCCGTCCAACGATGGGATCTCCTGCCTTGTCGGTCAGGGCAGTGGCAACTTCCATGTCATTGATTTTGACATTTTCAGGTGCAACCGTTTCAGCGACGGCTGCGCTGGCAAGTGCCAGGGATGCGGCCGCAAATATGATTGTAAAGCCCGTGGTCATCGCGTCGGCTTTCCTCCTCTCCAGGGGCTGGAAAATCCAACCCCAAGCCGGGATGTTTTAGATTCCCGACTTCCTCCTCATTAGATATATATAATTTTCTGCATGTGTTGCCAATAGGTGTTTTCACCTTAAAGCGACATCTTCGCAGGTTTATGAAAATTTCACTCCGTTTCCAACCGGCCACTTTCTCGCAAGTCATTGATTATTATTGCGTGGTACTTCTGGAAATGCTCGTCGCCAGCATAGCCTTTTTCTGAAACCCAGCGGAACATGTTTAAAAATGTCCACTTGCCGAAGGCTCCAGGCATGGTTGCAACGGCGGCTTCATTGACTGTTTTGCCCTCTGGTGCGGATTCGGGCAAAAACACGATGGTCGGCGTGAAGACATAGCCCCATTTGCGGGCTGCTGACTTTTCAGTCAGGGTTTCCCCGTCCAGATCAATGACTTCTTCGTCGCCGAACATGTTGTATTGGACCACCATGAAATGGTCTTTGATGAAGTCGCTGACTTCCGGATCAGACAGCAGTTTTTCATGCATTGCCTTGCAATAAATGCAGCCGCGCTGCTCGAAGATGATCGCAAGGCGCTTGCCCTCTGCTGCTGCCGTTTCAATATCTTCTGCGATATCCCTGAAGCTGATCGTGAACCAGTCCTGCTTGTGCAAACCGTCTTCTCCGACTTCGGCGGCCACAGTGCCCGTTGCCAAAAGGGTCAGCAGGAGAAAGGGTGTCAGAACTTTGATCATGATGTCCTCCAGTGTTGTGGTTTTATCCGATTTGACTGAATACAGGAAAAGTCTCGAGCAGCCAGAATGCTATGGCGGACATCTGGCCGGTGATGAACAACACGCCTGTGAGCACCAGAAAGCCGCCCATGATTTTTTCAATGGTTCCCATGTGCTTGCGAAACCGCTGTGCCCAGCCGAGAAACCGACTGGCGAAAGCCGCGGCTAAGATAAAGGGAATGCCGATCCCCAGAGCATAGGATGCCAATAGAAGTCCGCCTTCTGCCATGGAGCCGGTGGAACCTGCCATGAACAAAATGGCGGCCAGAACCGGTCCAACGCAGGGTGTCCAGCCAAACGCAAAGGCCAGACCCATGAGGAACGCGCCAAGCAGTCCTGGGGGCTTGCGCTCAACATGTATGCGCGCCTCTCTGAATAAAAGCGAGATCCGGAACAGTCCTAGAAAATGCAGGCCCATGATGATGATGATGATGCCTGCGACCATCGAGAGCGTATCAAAATACCGGGCTATTGTTTGCCCCAGAACGCTGGCCGTTGCGCCCAAGGCCACGAAAACCACAGAAAAGCCGAGAACGAATGCGACGGAAGACAGGATGATCCGGCGACTTGTTGCGGCATTGCCGTCTTCGTTCTTCAGTTCGGCAACGCTGACACCGGCGAGATAGCACAGGTAAGGCGGAACTATGGGAAGTACGCAAGGGGAGACGAAAGACAGCAGTCCGGCCAAAAAAGCCGCGCTAACGGATATATCGAACATTTTGCTCCCCCTCTTGCCGGACAACTGGCGCAGGTCCATCTATCTGCCAGTTGCCCGTATGGGGATTTAAATATTCAGTTCTTGCTATATATTGCAATCAGAGAATTAGAAGAGGTGAGACGTGCGAGCAATTTTTGTCGGACTTCTGGCTGGTTTGGCCCTGGTCTTTTCCTTTGGTCCATCCTCAGCTGCAGAGTTGTTGATGCTTGAACAGCCCGGCTGTGTCTGGTGCAAGCGCTGGAATGAGGAAATCGGGGTGATCTATTCTAAGACCGAAGAGGGCCGGCAGGCCCCATTGCGGCGGGTGGATATCACTGAGGCTTGGCCGTCCGATCTTGAGAATGTGCGCCGTGAGCGCATGACGCCAACTTTCATTCTGATTGACGAGGGCCAGGAAGTGGCGCGTTTGCGAGGCTACCCGGGGGATAATTTCTTCTGGCCAATGTTGTCCGACATGCTTTTCAAATTGCCGCAGGTTGTCAATTAGTGCCTTGGACGTCGAAACCTTGTGATGGTTTTGTGCTATGCAATATGTACAGTGTTGCAGAGTGAAGATGAAATACAGAAAAGCAGTGCGGAAATGACACTCCCAATCCTGAACGCAAAGACTGATCCGCAGGATTTTGATGTTCTGGTCGAGCAGGCGCGAAAGGCCAGCGAACTGCTGAAGGCCTTGTCTCATGAAGTGCGGCTGCTGATCCTTTGCATTCTTTCAGAAGGCGAGAAATCTGTTTCCCAACTGGAAGAGATCCTGACCATGCCGCAAGCTGCCGTATCGCAGCAGCTGGCCCGGCTGCGGTCTGACGGACTGGTGTCGTCACGGCGGGAAGGCCGGATGATTTATTACAGTCTGATAGACGGTGAAGTCAGCACGATCATTTCGTCTCTCTATGACCTGTTCTGTAAAGAGGTTAGAGCTACTGCAGAGTAATTAATCTGTATTCTGTTGGTCTTGAGAAAATATCGCAGGAAATGCTTGATTGCGACCTGTTGTCCGGGTTGATACGCTGCACTTAATGGCCGCCTTCAGTGTGGCCACTCAATGGCTTTGGGAGGAGAGGCCAATGGGATTTCTGGCGGGGTCTTTGGATCCCCTGGTTTTGCTTCCGCTTTTGGGCGTTGCAGCGGGTGTCGTGCTTGGCTTTGTTGCCCGCGTGAACCGGTTCTGCACGCTGTCATCGCTTGAACGCTACTGGTATGCAGGGGATGCGACGGGTTTGAGAACCTGGGTACTCGCAGCCGCCACAGCTTTGGCAGTGACGCAGTCGCTGGCAGCGCTTGGGCTTGCGAATATTGAGCAGTCTTTTTACATCTCCTCGCCCTTCGCCTGGAGCGGTGCGATCCTGGGCGGTCTGCTGTTCGGCATTGGCATGGCCCTGGTGGGTACTTGCAGTTTTGGCGCGGTTGTCCGGCTTGGCGGGGGCAGTTTGCGCGCCTTGGTGGTCTTGCTTGTGCTTGGCCTTTCAGCTCTGGCCGCGCAGCGCGGTCTGGTCGGGCTGGGACGAGTTCATATCGTCGATAATCTCGCGCTCGAACTATCATTTTCCACTGACCGGTCGCTCGGAAGCTTGATCTCGGCACTCGCCGGGGTGGATGTTCGGGCTTTGGTGGTTCTTGTCGTTCTTTGCGCGCTGCTCTATTGGATTTTCCGGGACAGGGGCTATCGCCACCAGAAGGGTCAGTTTTTCAGCGGTATCTCCATCGGTTCAGCCATCGCCTTCGGCTGGTGGGCAACGACCTATGTTTCCAGATTTGCCTTTGCGCCGGTCCAGATCGAGGCCGGATCTTTCGTGGTGCCGGTGGGAGATGCGATCCTGCAGGCAGTGACCTATACGGGCACATTGCCGGATTATGGTGTTGGTCTCGTGGCTGGGACATTGCTGGGGGCCATTGCTGGCGCCCGTTGGAACAAGGACATGCGGTGGGAGGCCTGTGATGATGCACAGGAGCTTTCCCGCCATCTTCTGGGCGCTGTTTTCATGGGTATTGGCGGTGTGTTTGCCATGGGGTGCACGGTCGGGCAGGGGATCTCTGGTTTTTCGACTCTTGCTGTCTCCGCACCCTTGGTGATGCTGTCCATGGCCTTTGGTGCGAGAATCGGGTTGGCCTATCTTCTGGAAGGAACTGTGCTGGCTGCCTTTCGGCGCAATGAGGTGGGCTCCAAGGGCGCAATCCGTTAGATCTTGCGGCCGTCGGGCGACGGGTCACTTCGCAAGATCTGGGTGTTATCAGCCTCACCAGCTCACCCTCATGCATCGATCACAAAGCGATAAGCTGTTCCGCTGCGTTCAGCGCGGCCCATGCCCGGTTCAGGCAGGTGGTATCCGATGATCCTTGTGTTCTCAGCCGCGATCCGGTCCAGCAGCGTCTTGCGCGTTGCAGCGCCTTTTTCCCTGTCCTGATCCGATCCATAGTGCCAGTCCGGCTTTTCGAAAGAGATAATGGCGTTGGCAATGGCGTCGCCGACCACGAGCAGGTTTTCGGATCCACTATGCAGCATATAGGACATGTGTCCCGGCGTGTGCCCGGACGTGTCTATGGCTTCAACACCGGGGATGACTTCCATGCCCGGGCGGATCATTTCCACCTGGTCGGAAATGGTTTCAAAACGGCTTTGAGCCCCCACCACGAAGGTTTTTCGTTCCTCGGGAGTATTGGCCAGCGTGTCGTCTGCCAGCCAATACTCCCATTCGGCTTGCGGTACCCAATATTGCGCTTCGGAGAACAGCGGATCGTCGAAATCATCAAGGACACCCCACAGGTGATCCGGATGGGCGTGGGTGAAGATGACATCTGTAATATCGGCCGGATCAATACCGGCGTTTTCTAGCTGAGCCAGCAATTCGCCCGCGCTGGGCTGGAAGTTGGCACCGGATCCGACATCAAACAGCGCAAGCCTGTCGCCGGTTCTGTAGAGCGTGACATTGCAGTCTGGCGTCAATGTATCGGTTGCGATTCCATGGGGTTGCAGCAGGGCTTTGATGTCTTTTGTGCTTTGGTCCGGCAGAACAAAGTTCATTGGCAGGTTTAAATTGCCGTCCGAAAAGATCTGAACCTCAGCATCCCCCAATGCGATTGGATTGGCCAAGGCGGATCTTGTTGCAATTCCGGTGCTGATGGAGAGCGCGAGAGCTGCGCTGCCTGTGAGCACCGTGCGCCGGGTCATTGCTTGAGGTGCGACCGGAAAAGCAGGTGTGCGTGGCATGACGTCCTCCATATATGCAGTTTTTTGAATTTGTCGCCTTTTCCTGCGTCGAGGTCAACGTTTGTTGTCTCGCGGGCGGGCTTGAAGACTTGTGACTTGGTTGGAAACTGGACGGGTTTTGCTGAAATTCCACTGTCTGAAACCATGATCAGAAGCGCACTGCAGGGGGCGTTTAACGGTTTTTTGCTAGTCAGCAGCAATCGGCGATCTTGCTACTTTTGTTCTGGCACACGTAAAAAATACGATGCATGAATTGCTAGGCTGACGTAACGTGTTCAAGTTTTTCTGGCCATGTGCTGTCGGAAAAATGAATAGGAGAAAAATATGCGCCGATTGATTGCCATTGTCCTGTCGGGCTGTCTCGTCAGCCAAGCTGCCCTGGCAGCGCCAGCGATGACGACATCCAACGTGAATTTCCGTCAGGGGCCTGGAACCAACTATGGTTCAAATGGCACACTTTCCGGCGGCACCAAGCTGGACCTTCAAAACTGTGATGACAGCGGGGCCTGGTGTTCGGTTGTGGTCAATGGCCAGACCGGCTTCGTCAGCGGCCAATATCTTGAGCTGAGCGAAGCAGAAAAGGCCACAGGTTGGCCGCGCAGCTTCAAGACGGATGGTGGCGCGACGCTGGTTCTCTATCAGCCGCAATTTTCCGAATGGCAGGATTTCAAGGTCTTGAAAGCCCTGGTCGCTGCCGAATACATCAAGGATGACAAGGCCAAGCCTGTGTTCGGCGTTATTGGCGTGAGCGGCAGTACGGTTGCTGATGGCAAGGACAATGATGTCATCGTACGGGATATCAAGATCACGCAAATTGACTTTTCAGCGCTGGATCGGACCGCGCTGACCGATCTGACCCTGCAGGTTGGCAAGATCATGCCGACGGGTTCGATCACCGTGAAAGAAGATCGGATTACAGCCGGGCTAGCCGAACACCAGCGGATGGATGATGTCGCGGGATTGAACGCCGAGGCACCGACGATCTTTGTGCGGACTGTTCCCTCGATCCTTGTTCAGACCGATGGCGAGCCAATTCTGGCGCCGGTCAAGGGCGTTCAGGGATTGAGCTTCGTGGTCAACAGCAACTGGGATGTTCTCAAGCTTGATGAGGGGGAAACCTATTATCTGCGTGATGAGAAATCCTGGCTGACCAGTTCAGATCCTGCGGGCAAATGGGAGCCGGTCACGGAGCTGCCAAAGCTGATCCAGTCCCTGCCGGATGATGAAAACTGGAGCGAAACCCGCGAAGGAATTCCAGCCCAGGCGTTCCCGGATACCGGACCGCCTGAAGTGGTTTATTCGGACAAGCCCGCCGAGATGATCTTGTTCGAGGGCGAACCAAAACTTGAAGCCGTGGACGGAACGAAGCTTGAATGGGCCTCGAACACCGATAGCGATGTGTTTTATCTGAAAGAGACTTCGACCTGGTATATTCTGGTGTCTGGTCGCTGGTTCAAATCCGCTTCTCTTGAGGGCCCTTGGGTCTTCACCACACCTGACCTTCCAGCAGATTTTCTGAATATTCCCGAGGATGCGCCGTACTATAGTGTTCGTGCGTCCGTTCCAGGCACATCGGAAGCGGATCAGGCCCGGCTGAAGGCGAGCATTCCAAGCACGGCCCGCGTTGAACTGGGGTCGGTCAGTGCCGATGTCGCTTATGCAGGCGATCCGGAGTTTACCCCGATCGACGGCACGTCCCTGTCTTATGCGGTCAACACCAATGATCAGGTGATCAAGGTCGGCGATCAGTATTATGTCTTGCAGAATGGTGTCTGGTTCGTTGGCGACAGCCCGGACGGGCCGTTCCAGGTGGCGACTGCTGTTCCGGATGAAATTTACACGATTCCGCCTTCCTCGCCGGTCTATAACGTGACCTATGTGCGGGTTTATGACAGTGAACCCAATGCCGTCTGGTATGGCTATACCATGGGGTATCTGGCCGGTTACCTGTCCTGGGGCGTCTTCGTCTACGGCACTGGCTGGTATCATAATCCCTGGTACCGTCCAGGTCTTCGTCCGATCTATTTTCCGCGTCCGGTCACCTATGGCATCGGCGCATTCTACAACCCCATTCGCGGAACCTATGGTCGCTATGGCTATGCCTATGGCCCACGCCGGGGCATCGCTGGCGGCGGGGTCTATAACCCACGCACTGGTGGCTATATCCGGGGTGGAGCGGTCAGTGGGCCGCGTGGCAGTGCTGGTTTCATTGCAGCCTATAACCCGCGCACGGGCAACAAGGCCGTCATTGCGGGCGGTCGCAACATATATGGATCCTGGACAGGGGGCGGTGTTACCCGTGGCTCTGAATGGGCGCGGACGGCTGATTTGAGTGCCAATGCGCAAAAGCGCTGGAAGGCAGACGGCCAGGGCGGAAATATTTCGTCGCTGGATCGTCGCGGCGATGTCTTCGCTGGCCGCGATGGGTCTGTCTATCGGCGCAATGGTGATGACTGGCAGAAGTTCGAAGGCGGGAAATGGGCCGGGGTCGACCGTCCGTCAAGGGATCAGATCCGAGACAACGCAGGTAACCTTGGGGCGGCTGCCGCCTTGGGTGGGGCCGGTGCTGCTTTGGGAGGGGCTGCGGTTGCGAACCGTCCTGCAGGGAGCCGTCCGGAAGCGAAACGTCCTTCGGGGAAACGTCCGACACAGGCCCAACGTCCTGCTCAAAAGACGCCCGCCAGGACGCAGGCGGCTAAGAAGCGCCCTGCGCAGCGACCTGCAACCCGCCCGGCGACACGTCCGCAGGCACCGGCTCACCTGAACCGGGACTCCCGCACCCGTCAAGCCGGTAACCGAAACGTCAACCGCCAGCGCAATGTGCAAAGAACGCGGTCTCAGTCTCGGCCGCAAAGGTCTGGTGGAGGCAATCGAGGTGGTGGCCATCGGGGCGGCGGACGTCGACGCTAGATCACGGGAACATAATTGAGATCAAAATGCCGCCCTTGTTGACAAACAGCTCCAGCAAGGGCGGCATTTGACGCTAAAGCGGAAAGTCGCGGCTGTCGGCTATGGCTTCCATGGTCATGTAGGACGTGACGGTTTCCAGATCGATCTTGTCGATCATCTGCTGGTAGATCTGGTCAAAGGCGTTCATGTCCTCGGCCATGATCTTCAGCATGTAATCATAATCGCCGGCGATCCGGTAAAAATCGATCACATTCGGGATGTCAGAGACTTCCTTGCGGAATTGCTCAAGCCATTCTCGTGAGTGATGTCGTGTGCGGATCATCACGAAGACTGTCAGGTTCAGCCCGATTTCAGCCGGATCGAGCCGGATCGTATGGCCCTTGATCAGTCCGCTTTCGCCCAAAACCTTCAGTCGACGCCAACAAGCATTCTGGGACAGGCCGACTCGCTCCGAAATTTCACGTTGAGACAGCCGGGCGTCCTGTTGCAGGCATTTTAGGATTTGTCGATCAATCTTGTCTAATTTATGGGTCATAACCGTTCATATGACACAAAATGGCCTCTGATGCGATTGAAATAGGTGAGGAAGCCACAGGCGTGATTACTCTAATATTGCCTCAACACATGGCGATTTGGGGTGACGTAATGCCGGTTGAGACAAATTCATCAGCTTTGGACGGTTTTCGATTGCTGCTTCAAGGCGCTGATCTTCTGGAGAAACTGCAGGGCGGCTTGATCGGCGACAAGGCCATGATCGATGGGCCGTTTGGGCCGAAACCCTTGATCTACGCCGATTATGTCGCCTCTGGTCGTGCTTTGCGGCAGGTGGAGGAATTCGTTCTGAATGACATTCTGCCTTATTATGCCAACAGCCACACGGAAGCGTCCTGGTGCGGGTCTTTTATGACGCGTATGCGGGCAGCTGCTCGCAGTGAGATCGCTCGGATTTGCGGTGCCAATGATGATTTTGCGACCGTGTTCGCGGGATCAGGCGCAACGGCCGGCTTGAACCGCCTTGTCCATTTGCTCGGTGCATCTGCACCCTTTCAATCTTCTGACGACAGACCGCTCGTTCTGATTGGGGCGTATGAGCATCACTCCAACATCTTGCCGTGGCGCGAAAGCGGTGCGGAAGTGATCGAGATTGGCGAGGCGGAGACCGGCGGGCCGGATCTGGTAGAACTGGAACTTGTGCTGGGTGAGAAAGCATCCGGACGTCTGACAGTTGGGGCGTTTTCCATGATGTCCAACGTGACGGGTATCGTCACGGATACCGATGCGGTCACCCGGATCCTGAAGCGCCATGGCGCGCTCAGCGTCTGGGATTGCGCGGGCAGCGGACCTTATTTGCCGATTGACATGAAGGCCGGCACGGACGCCGAAAAAGACGCGGTTGTCGTCTCGCCGCACAAGTTTATCGGCGGGCCGGGCGCGTCCGGCGTGATGATTGTCCGCAAGGCAGCTGTGACCCGGTCTGGTCCGGTGTTTCCAGGTGGTGGTACCGTGAGGTTCGTCTCACCCTGGGGTCATGACTACAGTAGCGATCTTGCATCGCGGGAAGAGGCTGGAACCCCGAATGTGGTCGGTGATATCCGGGCCGCTCTCTGCTTCATGGTCAAGGAGGCTCTTGGGCAAGAGTTTCTGGATCGCCGCCATCTGGAGCTGCGTCAGCGGGCCCTGTCTGCCTGGGCTGACAATCCGAATATTGAGGTTCTGGGCAATCAGGCAGCAGACTATGTAGTGCCGATGTTTTCATTCCGAGTGCGCGATGGGCTGAAAGGCGGCTATCTGCACCAGCAGTTGGTCACGCGTATGCTGTCCGATCTTTACGGCATTCAGGCGCGCGGCGGATGTGCCTGCGCGGGGCCTTATGCGCATCGCCTCCTGGGCTATGACCGTCAGGTTTCAGATGCGCTGCGGTCTAGCATTCTGGCTGGAGAAGAGCTTGAAAAGCCTGGCTGGACGCGTTTGAACCTGTCCGCTCTTTTGAGCGATGACAAGGCTGACACGGTCATTGCGGCTGTCGATCTGCTTGCCCGCATGCCCTATCCCATGTGCGAGGCCTATGACTGCGATGAGACGACTGCCCGCTTCAATGCCCGAGCAGAGGTCGCTTGATGTGCCGTTGGGCAGCCTGGAGCGGAGCTCCGAAATACATTGAAGAGTTGATCCGCGATCCGCAGCATTCGCTTATTCATCAAAGCCGCAACGCATTTTCCTGCAAGACACCGGTCAATGCAGATGGTTTCGGCCTTGCCTGGTATGATAGCCGCGAGGAACCTTGCGTCTACAAGGATGTGCGGCCAGCCTGGGCGGATGCGAATTTACAGCAGCTTGCCCATCATGTGCGCTCGCCCCTGTTTCTGGCGCATATTCGCGCATCGACCGGCACAGCGACCAATCAGGACAATTGTCATCCGTTTACGTTTGGCCGCTGGTGTTTCATGCACAATGGCCAGGTTGGCGGCTATTCCGCCATTCGCAAGCAATTGGACGGGATGATCCCGGACCGGCTTTACGGCCACCGAACCGGCGGCACAGACAGCGAGGCGTTGTTCCTGATTGCTGTTGGACATGGGCTTGAACATGACCCTGTGGGGGCCATGGCGCGGGCTGTTCAAGAGGTCGAGGAGGTCTCGTTGGCAAACGGGAAGGGGCCGCATATGCGTTTTGCGGCCAGTTGGTCGGATGGGTGTCATCTTTTTGCCGGCCGCTACGCTTCTGACGACAGAGCCCCGAGCCTTTATTACCGCAGCTTCTCAGACGGCACATCTGTTGTGTCTGAGCCGTTGGATGACGCCTTGGACAGTTGGGTGGAAGTGAGGGCGTCGAGTGTGATTCAGATTACTGATGGCTCTGTCGAAGAATGCCCCTTTTTGCCGAAGCTCTCATCTGCTGCCTGATCGGGCGATGAACCCTGATTGGCTTTCGCTGCGGCGGGCAAAATCGGATATTGCACCAGACCGTCTTCTTCGCCTCTCGGAAAGGCGCCGTCCCGGCTTAGTCTGACGGATTCCACATAACCACGCGGACTGGTGCCTATGTGTCGTTTGAACATGCGCGAGAAATAATAAACGTCCTGATAGCCGACCTCTGTTGCGGATTCGCTGACAGTTCTGCCTGATTCCAGAAACGACATCGCCCGCTCCATGCGCTTGAATTCCTGAAATTTGCGCGGTGTCCAGCCGATGCGCTTGCGGAATTCACGCTGAAAGTAGTCTGGATTATAGGGGGCGGCTTCCACAACAGTGTCTGCAACATGCGCGTTGAGGGGATCCGCGCTGATCTGGGTGGCGGCCAACATGATGGACAAGGCCAGGGCGTCGCTTGTGCCCAGCAGGCCCTCATCATGCCGACGCCAGGCGACAAAGGCATCGTCGATGTAGGAAATCAGCAAAAACATGAAGAGGTGATGCTGGGTCAGTGTCGTTGAAGTTGCTGGTGAGGAATTGCGATAGTAGCTGACAAGCGGCTCCAGAACCGGCCAGCGTGAGAGATGGACCTTTTCGTTCAGATCCATTTGGGCCATCAGATCATGCTGATTGAAGATCGTCAGGCTGAAGTGCTGGGCGATGCCTGTGTAAGGGCTTGGTGAGGGATTCCAGCCGCGAAACCTGACGCCGCTTGGGATGAACATGGCGTCTCCCGGCAGCAGGGATACATCCTTGTCGCCGATGAGATAGCGGCCTTCACCCTCCAGGCAGATGACCAGATCGTCCACCTTGTTGGTTTTGTCGATGTGCCAGCTGGATGAATGCTGCATTCGAATGGTTGAGCGTGTCAGGGACAAATTCAGCGCTTGCGGCGGAATTCCGGCCAGAATGCTACCTTCGATTTCGTCCATCTTTTTTTCCGAAATTGTCAATTTCATGAAGGCTAGATCAAGGCCATAAACAAGGCAAGCTAAGTGCGAGCACTAAAGTATTCCGCAGGGAAGCTTATGTGAACGCTGGGAGGAGGCGACGATACGATCTGTTCTGGGTGTATGTCCGGAGTGGGGAGATATTGTTGCACACGTGGATAAATGTACGAAATCGAAAACTATTTCTCAGGTGACCTGAGCTCCCTTTTAAGGGGATGTGTCTATGGGTAACGGTCGCTTTCTCGGGCTTGGTTATCTGTCGCCCTATATCTTGGGCTTGCTGGCCTTTACTGCGGTGCCGTTTCTGGCGTCGTTGTACCTGAGCTTTACGGATTACAATCTGATGAGCGCGCCCAAGTGGTCCGGCTTGGAGAATTATATCGACCTGTTCACCCGCGATCGGACCTTCCGCAAGTCGCTGTGGATCACGTTGATCTACGTCTTCACCACGGTTCCGTTGAAGCTGGCGTTTGCGTTGTTCATTGCCTACATCCTCAACTATCGGTTGGCCTGCATCAATGTGTTTCGCACGGCCTTTTATGTGCCGTCGATCCTGGGTGGATCCATCGCGATTGCCGTGCTGTGGCGCTATATTTTTGCAGACACCGGCTTGGTCAACATGGCGCTGACCGGGCTTGGATTTGATGCGGTCAACTGGTTCGGCGATCCGACGAATGCGCTGTTCACCATCACATTGCTGAGGATGTGGCAGTTCGGCTCCGCCATGGTGATCTTTCTGGCTGCGCTGCAGTCGATTGACAAAACCCTCTATGAGGCTGCTGCCATTGATGGGGCTGGCAAGGTCACCACGTTCATCTTCATCACCATTCCGCTGATCACGCCGGTGATCTTCTTCAATCTGATCATGCAGATGGTGCAGGCGTTTCAGGAGTTCAACGGTCCCTACATCATCACCGAGGGCGGGCCGCTTAAATCGACCTATCTGCTCTCTCTCTACATCTATGAAGAAGCATTTCAGAACTTCAACATGGGCTACGCATCGGCGATTGCCTGGGTGCTCTTCCTTATCATCATGACTCTGACTGTTGTGGCCTTCTGGTCATCCAAGAAGTGGGTCTATTACGCCGGCGACAAGAGGAGCTGATCCATGGACGCACGCACACCAGTATCTGCTGCATCTGCCGCTCACGAGGATATGGTTGAACTCGATAGCG
Organism: Roseibium algae; assembly: GCF_037783265.1. NCBI lineage: Bacteria > Pseudomonadati > Pseudomonadota > Alphaproteobacteria > Hyphomicrobiales > Stappiaceae > Roseibium > Roseibium algae. Next base: position 373,975 of record NZ_JBAKIA010000005.1, on the reverse strand, counting down.
AAAGTCTCATTGCCTCAAGGGCCTATGCTGCTCGCCAGCTGAGATCTGAACGCATTTCTGCAGCCATCAGATATGCGCTGTTGGTGGCCGTTGGCTTCGTCATGCTCTATCCGCTGATCTGGCTGATTGGTGCATCGCTGAAGACGAATTCGGAGATTTTTGCCAATCCGGGTTTCATCCCAGATGAGCCAACCTTTCAGGGCTACATCGACGGCTGGAAGACATCGACGCCTTACACCTTTGGGCATTTCTTCTGGAACACGTTCCTGATCATTCTGCCCAAGACCATCGGGACTGCGATTTCTGCCACGGCGGTGGCCTATGGGTTTGCCCGATTTGAATTCCCGGGCAAGAAGATCCTGTTCGGCACGTTGATTGCCACGTTGCTGTTGCCCAATGTGGTCACGCGCATTCCACAGTATCTGCTGTTTCGCGATATCGGCTGGCTGGATTCTTTCCTGCCGTTGTGGGTGCCTTCTGCCCTGGCAGGTGATGCATTCTTCGTCTTCATGCTGGTGCAGTTTCTGCGGGCCATTCCAAGAGACATGGAAGAGGCGGCGCGTGTGGACGGCGCCAATAGCTTCCAGACGCTGATTTTCATCATCGTGCCGATGCTGGCACCGGCCTTGATCTCGGTTTGTCTGTTCCAGTTCATGTGGACGATGAACGACTTCCTCGGACCACTGATCTACATTTCGTCGGTCGATAAATATCCTGTCAGTCTGGCGTTGAAACTTTCAATCGACACAACGGAAGCCTTTGAGTGGAACCGCATCCTGGCGATGTCGGTCCTGGCGCTCGCACCAGCTCTCATCGTGTTCTTCCTGGCTCAGAAATACTTCATCGAAGGAATTTCAGCCGGTGGGGTAAAGGGATAACCATGGCTCGCTTGCAACTTAGAAACCTTGAAAAGACTTACGGCAACGCCTTCAAGGCTGTCCATGGCATCAATCTGGATGTTGAAGAGGGTGAGTTCATGGTTCTGGTCGGTCCTTCCGGCTGCGCCAAGTCAACCACCTTGCGGATGATCGCAGGTCTGGAGACCGTCAGCGGCGGCGAAGTGCGCATCGGCGATGAAGTCGTCAATGCCTTGCCTCCGGGCAAGCGTGGCATTGCCATGGTGTTTCAAAATTATGCGCTGTATCCGCATATGAAGGTGCGGTCGAACCTGTCGTTCGGTCTACGCATCCAGGGCCTGCCCAAGGCCGAGATTGCAGCTGCGACGGATGAAGTCGCACGGATCCTGGAAATCGAGCCTTTGCTGGACCGGTTGCCAAAGCAGTTGTCGGGCGGTCAGGCTCAACGGGTTGCCCTTGGCCGTGCGCTGATCAAGAAGCCGGAAGTGTTCCTGTTTGATGAGCCTCTGTCCAATCTGGACGCCAAGCTTCGTGCTTCCATGCGGGTTCGTATCATCGATCTGCACCGTCGTTTGAAGCAGGAAGGCAAGCCTGCGACCGTTGTCTATGTCACCCACGATCAGACCGAAGCCATGACGATGGGAGATCGGATTTGCGTCATGAAAGAGGGGCGCATCATGCAGGTTGCTGATCCCAAGACGCTCTACAACCGTCCGGCCAATCTTTTTGTTGCAGGCTTTATCGGTTCACCGGAAATGAACCTGATGGCTGGACGGGTTGAGGGGCCATCCGACCCTGTGTTCAGCCTCGGTGGGCAGAGTGTGCGGCTCGGGCGGGAAGTGGGGTCTCGCCTGGACTTGAGTTCAGCGGCCAATGCAACAGTGGGCGTGCGGCCACAGCATTTTGAACTTGTTGGATCTGAGGCAGAGAGCGGCCTGAATGGCCGGGTGACCCACGTCGAGTTCATGGGGCACGAAGTCTATCTTCACATCGATCTGGGCGATGCCCGGGTGATCGCCGTCGTTGGCACCGAAGCCTTTGAGGCGATGGATCTGTCTGGAGAACAGGTTCGTCTTCGCCCCAATGCAACATCGGTTCATGTCTTCGATACCGCCAGTGGCGAAAACGTCTCGCTGTCCAAACAGGCAGCCTGAAGGAACCCTTCGGTTCGAAATGGGAGGAACTGGAAATGACAGGTAAGTATATTCTGAGTGCGGCCGCGACCGCTTTTCTTCTGACAACCACTGCCGCCAGTGCTGTGGAACTGAGAATGTCCTGGTGGGGAGGCGACAGCCGTCATGCGGCAACCCAGGAAGCTCTCAAGATCTGTGGTGAAAAGCACGGCCATACGATCAAACCCGAATTCACAGGCTGGAAAGGCCATCTGGCCAAAGTGACCACGCAGATCGCAGGCGGCACAGAAGCTGATATCATGCAGATCAACTGGCCATGGCTGCCGTTGTTTTCGGCAAGCGGGGACGGGTTTGCTGACTTGAATCAGCTCTCCGGTACACTTCAACTGGACAATTGGACTGATGCGCAGTTGGCATCGACATCCATTGGCGGCAAGTTGAATGGCTTGCCTTTGTCGACAACCGGTCGGACATTCTTCTTCAATAAGGCCACTTTCGACAAGGCGGGGCTTGCGGTTCCGTCAAACTGGGCAGAGCTCTTTGCAGCCGGTCCGGCGCTGAAGGCAAAGCTTGGCGACGGCTATTATCCCATGAATGCCATCAAGGAGACTGCAGCACTGCTCGTCTCGCTTTACGTGACCCAGCAGACCGGCAAGGATTTGGTTGATCCTGAAACGGGCCAGGTTGCCTGGACGGCTGACGAACTGGCCGCAGGTATCGACTTTTACGGCAAGATGGTCGCTGAAGGCGTTGTGATGTCCCAGAAGGATGTTGCTGCTGCCGGAAATGTGCGCCTTTATGAAAATCCAAAGTGGGCGGACGGGGAAATTGCTGGATCCTACGAATGGGATTCGACCTTCTTCAAATACTCAGATCCTCTTGGAGAGGGCCAGGAACTGGTGCCTGTGAAACTCCTGATGACAGATGGTGCGGTTACGGAAGGTATCTACCGTAAGCCGTCGATGATGTTCTCGATTTCCAAGCACTCGGCAAATCCGGAAGCTGCAGCGCAGATCCTGAACTGTCTTCTCAATGAGGAAGAAGGCATTGCAGCGCTTGGCACAACGCGCGGTTTGCCGGCCAGTAGCGCTGCGGCAACCCAGTTGAAGGATGGTGGATCCATTCGCCCTGAGCTTGCCGAGGCCAATGCACTTGTGATGGCTGCGACGGGACCAACGGTTTCGCCCCTGAACGAGCATCCGGAAGTGCGCAGCGCTTTCCTGGATACGCTGGAGGAATACAGCTACGGCCAGATCAATCCACTTGCAGCAGCCAATCAGATCATCGGCGACGTGAACAATACGTTGTCTGAATTCAACTGACCTTATTGAAACCAGCCACCGCCCGGGTCTGGGCGGTGGCTTTCGATCCAGCTTGCCTGACGGTTTTCAAATGACGCTTAACGCTCTTCGCCTTAGCGCGGTTTCGTCGCGCTCTGTTGCTGTGGTTTTTCTCGTCGACGGCGCGAAATTCCATCTGCCTGATCCAGTTGCCTGGCGTTTGCTTCGGGGTGCTGAGACCATCCGGCAGGGTATATCGCATGAGACGGTTCTGGCCTTGCATGACCTGGAACCTTCTACGGGCTATCGGCTTGTCTCGGAGGAAGGTCCTGCCTGTGAGTTTGAGACAGAGCCCTGTGCGGGCCTCGTAACGTTGACTGATTCCGGTGCGGAGCAAACGAATCCAGACAACAGCGCTGCTTTTACAAGGGCCGTTTCGCTCGTGCCCAAGGGGGGGACTTTGAGGGTTCCTGCTGGTCGCTGGCGCACTGGACCTGTGTTCCTGAAATCCAACATGACATTGCTGCTTGACGATGGGGCCGAGCTTTTTGCTATTGGCGAGCGGGATGACTGGCCGCAGTTGGAAGCGCGCAATGAGGATGGTCATGTACTGGGTTCCTGGGAGGGGTTGCCTGAGTGCTGCTATGCCGGTGTGGTCACGGCAATAGGCGCCCGAAATCTTGCGATTATCGGAGCAGGTACAATTGATGGCGGGGGAGATCGCGGGGACTGGTGGTCCTGGCCCAAGGAAACCCGCGGTGGTGCTCGTCGACCCAGGACCCTGCATTTGATCGGTTGTGAGAATACCGTTCTGCTTGGGGTCAATATATGCAATTCGCCCTCTTGGACCGTTCATCCTTATGACTGCAAAGGGCTTGTGGCCTCAGCCTTGCGCATTTCCAACCCGGCCGACAGTCCCAACACCGATGGTTTTAATCCGGAGAGCTGTGAAGACGTCCGCATGGAAGGCATCCGGTTCTCCGTTGGTGATGACTGTATTGCGATCAAGGCTGGCAAGCGGGGGGATGACGATAACAGCCATCTGGTGCTCACCCGCGATGTTGTTATTCGCTATTGCCGCATGGAGCGAGGGCATGGCGGTGTGGTGCTTGGATCCGAGATGAGCGGTGGCATTCACGATATCACAATTGAAGATTGCGAGATGTCGGAGACAGATCGCGGTCTGCGTATCAAGACACGTCGTGGTCGAGGCGGGGCGGTGTCTGGCGTCACATTCCGGCGGATCGATATGGACCGGGTTCAGACAGCGCTGACAGCCAATGCGTTTTATTTTTGCGATGCTGATGGTCATGACGCATGGGTGCAGGATCGGTCCGCAGCACCTGTGGATGACACCACGCCTCATATTTTCGATATTCGCGTTCAAGATGTCACCATTCGCCGACTTGCGATCGCCGTTGGGGCTTTTCTCGGTCTTCCGGAAGCTCCGATCACCGGTATTTACCTGAAAAACATATCCGTTTCTTTCGACCCGTCGGCAGAGCCTGCTGTTCCCCTGATGGCCGATTATGTTCGCCCAATGCGTCATATGACGCTGGTTGCTGAACATGCTGAGGTGATCAGTGAGGGACCAGGCGGCGAACCCGGCATGAGCGTTCATGAAGGAGTGTCGCTATGACGCCGCTTGAGTATTTCGATGCCTTTGCCAAAGCCTACAAGCCTTATAAGCGTGGCAGCTGGTGTTATGAGGATGGCCTGATTTATCGCGGACTTGCGATGCTGCATGAGGCAACCGGAGAGCAGAGATTTCTCGATCATCTGCTCCGCTTGTCTGATCGCCAGATAAGCCCGGGTGGTAGCTTGTCCGGATACCGTATTGATGAATTCAACATTGACAACATTATGGCTGGACGCTGCCTGTTCTATCTTGATCAGATGACCGGCAATGAGAAGTACATGAAAGTGGCTGCGCTGCTGGCTGATCAGTTGGCAAGGCACCCCCGGACGGAGGCTGGCAACTATTGGCACAAGCAAATCTACCCGCATCAGGTCTGGCTCGACGGACTTTATATGGGGCTGCCGTTCCAAATTGAATATGGACAGGTGACAGACAGGCCGGAGCTTGTGAGTGATGCGCTGGAGCAGTTGTTCCGGGCGATGGATCTGACGGCTACGGCCAGCGGGCTTTATGTGCATGGGTATGATGAATCCCGCCAACAGAGCTGGGCCGACCCGGAGACCGGTCAGTCTCCTGCCTGCTGGGCGCGGGCGCTTGGCTGGTTGGCCATGGCGCTGAGCGATATCTCTGCGCTTGTTGGGCCAGAACAAACTGAGCAGAGCGGATTGGGAGAGCGGACCCGGTCGCTGTTCGACAGGTTGATGGCTCTTCAATGTCAGGAGGGGCGCTGGCTCCAGGTGATCGACATGCCAGATCTTTCTGGAAACTTTCCGGAAAGTTCAGCGTCTGCGATGATTACCTATGCGGCCTTGCGCGCTGGACGGACCGGACTTTGGCCGAAGGGAAAGGCACATGGATACCAGGCGCTTCAGGCGCTTTATGACGAGGGCTTGCTAACAGGTGCTGACGGCGTGACCCGGTTCGAGCAGATGTGTCATGTGGCGGGTCTTGGAGGTTTCTCAGGCGTCTATCGGGACGGGACACCTGAATATTATTTGACCGAAGACATTGTGGCAGACGATTCCAAAGGCGTTGGGCCACTGATGATGGCGCATGCGGAAAGTTTGCGGATCAAGGCAGCAGAGGCTGCCGGGATCAAGGCGGCTGAATAGTCATTTAGCAGTGAGTTTTTGTCTGACGCAGAGGCGTTCGCCCAACAGCCATGAGTGCCAGAGCAATATTCATTTTCAGTGAGAACATATAGGCTCCGGTGCTTTTCCCCCGTGGATTTTCCGTTGAGGAAAATTACACGTATTCTCTTAACGTTATGGGAGGCATTGGCATGCGAGGGGGGAGAAAGTGTACGGTTAAATCATAGGTCCTTCATGTCAATTAGAAATAAAATACTAACGCTCGTCGCGTTGGCTCTTACGTCACTTCTCTTGGTTGTGTTTGTTCAGGCTTACTCTCTTTACGGAACCATGATGGCTGATCGCCGGGAAATGGTTCGTTCCCAGGTTGAAACAGCGAGAAGTCTTGTTGAAAATCTAGTCAGAGAAGGCGCCGCCGAAAACAGGCCTTTGGAAGAGACACAGGAGCTTGCGAAAAGGTTGTTGAGCTCGTTGAGGTTTAATGGCTCTGACTATTTTCTTGTCATTGACCTGAACCCGAAGAACAAAGGCCTTACAATCGCTCATCCGAATGACAAGCTGGTTGGGAAAAACCTTTGGACTGCCAAGGATGGAAACGGTGTCGAATTTGTCGTTAACCAGATAGCGGCTGCACGGAATGGCGGCGGATTTACAGAATTTGAATTTCCAAGACTTGGCGAAACAGTTCCTGCGCCCAAGGTTTCTTATTCATTGGCGTATGAACCATGGCAGTGGGCAATAATTTCTGCTCTTTATGTTGATGATGTTTTCACCGCTTTTTATGATGAACTCTGGAAAATGGCTCTTTGGATCCTGCCTCTCGTCTCGCTCATCGCAGGAGCTTCTCTCCTTCTTTCAAACAGCATCACGAAACCAATCGCAGGCATTACTGTTGCGATGCGGAAGCTGGCTGAAGGGGCGATGGACACAACAATCCCGGGTGCTGGAAGCTGTGATGAAATTGGCCAAATGGCAGAAGCCACAGAGATCTTTCGTGACAGCATGATCCGGGCCGGAGAACTGGCGCATGCTCAGGAGGAAGAGCAGAAGGTCAGACAAGAACGTGCCAATCGAATTGAAATGATGACCAAGAAATTCGATGAAAGTGCGGCGTCATTGCTACAGACGGTGACAGCATCAGCTGCTGAAATGGAGCGCAGCGCCGCTGGCATGGCAGACAATGCGGATGACACCAATTCGCGTTCCACAAATGTTGCCACCGCCGCTGAACAGGCTGCAGCCAATGTGCAAACGGTCGCGTCGGCCACTGAAGAGCTGTCTGCATCTATCTCCGAGATTGGATCTCAGGTCTCCAAGTCTTCCTCGATTGCATCTCAGGCTGTGTCTGAAGCTGTTCGCACGGATCGCCAGATCCAGGGCCTTGCCAATGCGGCAGAGAAAATCGGTCAGGTCGTCAGCATGATTGCTGCCATTGCCGAGCAGACCAATCTTCTGGCGCTCAATGCAACGATTGAAGCGGCCCGCGCCGGGGAAGCTGGCAAGGGGTTTGCCGTTGTTGCTTCCGAGGTCAAGGAACTTGCCTCGCAGACGTCCAAGGCGACCGAGGAAATAACCGCTCAGATCTCGTCTATTCAGTCTGAAACGCAGACGGCTGTGGTTGCTGTTCAGTCCATCGGCAAGACCGTTGAGGAAATGAATTCCATCGCCGGCGCAATTGCTGCCGCTGTCGAGGAGCAGGGGGCTGCAACAAACGAGATCGCACGCAATGTTGAGCAGGCTTCTCGTGGCACTCAGGATGTCACCGACAACATTTTGGGTGTGTCAAATTCGGCAAGCGAGACAAAGACAGCAGCTTCTGATGTCGCGACCTCAGCTGGAGCGGTGAGCCGCGACGCTGCAGCGCTTCAAACTGAGGTCGAAGCTTTCCTGTCGGGTGTTCGCGCCGCCTAGGGGCCGAACCCTGGATGGGGATCTTTTGATCCACCATTTGGTCTGAGTTAAGCTTCTGGACCTCATGCACATTAAAAAAAGCCCGCCCCATTGATCTGGAGGCGGGCTTTTTGTTTGGCTGGTGGATCAGATCAGACCGCGTTCAGGGCCTGGTCCAGATCTGCGATGATGTCGTCTGCGTCTTCCAGGCCGATGGAAACCCGCACCGTGTCCGGTCCGGCGCCAGCGGCCACCTTCTGTTCATCGGAGAGCTGGCGGTGGGTGGTGGAGGCCGGGTGGATCACCAGCGAGCGTGTGTCGCCGATGTTGGCCAGATGAGAGAACAGCTCCACATTGGATACCAGTCCAACGCCTGCGTCATAGCCACCTTTCAGGCCGAAGGTGAAGACAGCGCCGCCGCCCTTTGGCATATACTTCTGCTGCATGGCGTTGTGCTTGTCGTCCGGCAGTCCGGCATAGGACACCCAGGACACCTTCGGATGGGCTGACAGATGCTGCGCCACTTTCATGGCGTTGTCGCAATGGCGCTGCATGCGCAGCGGCAGGGTTTCAATGCCGGTCAGGAGCATGAAGGCGTTGAACGGCGAGATCGCCGGTCCAAGATCGCGCAGGCCGAGCACCCGGCAGGCAATGGCGAAAGCGAAGTTGCCGAAGGTCTCATGCAGCACGATGCCCTGATATTCCGGGCGCGGATCGCTGAGCATCGGATAACGATCGCCAGCGGACCAGTCAAACGTGCCGCCATCGACCAGAATCCCGCCCATGGAGTTGCCGTGGCCGCCCATGAATTTGGTCAGGGAATGCAACACGACATCTGCGCCATGTTCAATCGGACGGCACAGGTATGGCGTTGCCATGGTGTTGTCGACCACCAGCGGCACGCCTTTGGCCTTGGCGATGGCCGCGATGCCTTCAATGTCGACAACGATGCCGCCCGGATTGGCCAGGCTCTCGATGAAGATGGCCTTGGTGTCTTCGTCAATGGCGTTTTCAAAGGTCGACAGATCATCCGGATCTGCCCATTTGACCGCCCAGCCGAAGTTCTTGAACGAATGGTTCAGCTGATTGATGGAGCCGCCATACAGCTTGTTGGCCGCAACGATGTTGTCGCCGGGTTGCATCATGGTGTGGAAGCACAGCAGCTGGGCCGAATGGCCGGAGGCTGTCGCCAATGCTGCGGTGCCGCCTTCCAGTGCTGCGACGCGTTCTTCCAGAACGGCGGTCGTCGGGTTGGTGATACGGGTGTAGATGTTGCCGAAGGCCTGAAGACCGAACAGGGAGGCTGCATGGTCAACATCATCGAAGACAAAGGACGAGGTCTGGTAGATCGGCGTGACCCGTGCTCCGGTCGCCGGATCAGGCTGCGCGCCTGCGTGAATCGCCAATGTCGAAAAGCCAGGTATTCCGTCGCTCATGAGAGCCTCCTCCAAAGAAATTTCGCCGCATAGTGGCGGATGCAGAAGAGGCCGTAAAGCAAAGATCTTGCGGCAGTTACCAGCCTGGTCAGTATGAGATACCAAACGACCAGCACAAAACCCGCCGCAGGATCTCTCCCCGGCGTTTCGGCTCACTCTGTCTCTTTCATCCGCTCGTTCGAGAACGGGATGGCAGGCGCTTCACGGTCTTGCCGCGCGCGCTGGGAGTGTGGGATGTGAGAAGATGACAAGGCGCTTCGCACCTGCCCGGATTTCGTTTCCCGGAATGACAGGCTCTTGCGCCTTTCTCTTTTCTGCGCGGCGAAAGTGGGGTGTGGCCTTCGCTCTGCCAGATATGAGACGCGTCCCTCAAAGCTGCGATGCCAGATCCCATCGCCTCGGTCAGGGTTTGCCTGTCACCGATGCCAGCTGCGGTCCGTTACACCGCCAGCTGACACCTCGAAACCCGGTTCCCACCACCGCGAACGGACGGTCCGTACTCGGCCCCGCGTGATGGGAACAGTTCTAGGATAGGGCGGTTTTTGAGAGGGGTGGATAAGTTATTTTGGGGTCGGGTATTCTTTTGGTTTTCAGTGGTTTGCGCCGGTTAAGTCTCACAACATTCAAGGATAAGCCTTGGAGCATGAGCGGCATGGCTCCTCGGGGCGAGCCTGTGTCTGTGAATGGGTCAAAGCCTTGTCACGAACTCCTGTGTCATCCCCGACTTGATCGGGGATCCACTCCACGTCACGATACGCCATGGCGTTCTACGTCTACATTCTGGCCAGCCGCCAGCACGGAACGCTTTACACAGGCGTCACCAAGGATCTGGCGCGACGGGTCCATGAGCATCGCGGCAAAACCAACAAGGGTTTTACCGATCGCTACAATGTGACCCGGCTTGTTTACTACGAAGTCTTTGACACTCCGCACACGGCCATCGCACGTGAAAAGCGCCTGAAGCGCTGGCCCCGCAGCTGGAAAATCCAAGCCATTGAGATACTCAACCCCGACTGGCGGGATCTTTATGGCGACTTGAACCGATAGCCCTGAATTCGCTGACACGTGGATTGGATCCCCGATCAAGTCGGGGATGACCGCCGGGTGTGAATGGCGAGCGCTGTTTTGAGGCTACAGATCGACGTGGTTCTGTTTCGCAAGGTCACGGTTTGGATGCCATGATCGGGTCATGGCATGACGGAGGAGGGAGCGCCGGGCTTATGCACACTGCCGTCCCAGCGCGGGCAGGGGCCCAGTAGACGCAGAAGGTCCATCTGCAGGTGTTGAGCCTGTATCGGTGAAGGAGGCAATCCTTGCCACGAACTCCGGTGTCATCCCCGACTTGATCGGGGATCCACTCCACCAATCAGCACGGGCCAGAGGCGGTCCAGAAAAGGCACAAGCGTGTTACCCAAAAGGCCGATCTCTCCGTTTTGTCGATAGGGGCATTGGATCCCCGATCGAGTCGGGGATGACTGCCGGGTGTGAATAGCGAGCGCCGTTTTGAGGCTGCAGGTCGAGGTGGTTCTGTTTGGCAAGGGCGGGGATTGGATGCCATGATCGGGTCATGGCAGGACGGTGCAGAGGTGTCGCGTAGCGTGACAGAAGGGTGAGGACGAAGGGGACAGCGAGCAGTCTATGTCTTGATCAGCTTCGGTGCCCGATCACATTGGCGAAGCTTGTGACCGGAACCACTCTACAGCGTCTTTTTCTGTTGTCGCGATGAACGGGTCTTTTCCGTCCATGTAGTTTTCCCAGGTTGGGGTGTGTCCATTTGTGAGCGACGCCTTGAGCGCGGAATAGTCTGCGGCCACCCTGGGGTGGGCCCTCAAATAGTCGCGAAATGCCAGATGCCGCTCAATATGCGGCGAGCCGCTGGTAAAGACATGCAGCTGATGTGTGCGTTGGCCCGCCGGGGTGATCTTGCGAAAATAGCGCCTGCCGTCGATGCCATAGGGGCCCATGACTTCATAGCCAAGCGATTCCATGGATTTTGACTGCAGGTCCAGGTCGTCAAGGTCAGACACAATTCCCATCAAGTCGATGATCGGTTTGGCCAGGATGCCCGGGATTGCCGTGCTGCCAATGTGATGCAGCGCGATGTATCGATCCCCAAGCGATGAGGTGATCGCGCGGGCCTCGGCCTCAAATGCGGTTTTCCAGAGAGGGTCGTGCGGTGTTACGAAAGGGGGCATGGGATTTGGTGTGACCTTAAAGGCAAGGGGATTGTCTCAGCCCTTGAGCCCCCGGTGCTGAAAACCGGTTTTGAGGGCGGGGCGTTTGGAGGAGAGGGTGCGGGAGTTGACGCCGGCCCAGCCGATTTCGCCGGACAACCGAGCATATTCGATCTTCGGGCAGCGGTCCATGACCACCTTGATGCCTGCATCTTCGGCCCGTTTGGCAGCCTCATCATTGCGCACGGTGAGCTGCATCCAGATCACCTTTGGCAGCCCGCCGCGTTTGTCAGCGGACGAGATGATATCGTCGACGATTTGAACGGCTGCGTCAGAGTTACGAAAGATATCAACCAGATCCGGCATGGCAGGCAGATCATCAAGACTGGCGTGGGTCATCTGGCCCAGGATTTCCTTGCCTGCATAGCCCGGATTGATCGGCCAGACATCATAGTCCTTTGCCAGCATGTATTTCAGCACGAAGTAGGACGGGCGCACATTGTTGGCGCTGGCGCCGACCATGGCGATGGTCTTCACTTCATCGAGGATGGCCTTGATGTAACTGTCGGAATAGGTGTCGTGGTTCATTTGGAACTCTGAAGCGCTGGCATAGGGAAGGGCAGCTTACCTTCCTCGTTAAGATTGGCAATGGCTGTCGGCCAGATGTCTTGTTAGCCGACAGCCATTGCGGTTCAGACGCTTGATCTTAGGCTGCTTTGGATATTTCGATTTCGCCTTCGTGCAGGAAGCAGGTTTTTGTGAAGAGGGAGAGATCCAGAGGGTTTGGCAGTCTTACATCGGACAGACCGGGCATGGAGCGCCCTTCTGCCTCAAAGATCCTGTCGATCTGGGAAGTCAGCACAATTGTCTGGCCGGATGTCCGGGCGAAGTTCCGTAATGCACTGACCTGTGTATCGAGGTCCGGATTGGAGCGTTTTTGATCGAGCAGCTGCAGATAATCGACCACGGCCAGGGCGTTGCTCGGCGCTGCGCGGACAATGGAGATAATGTGGTCCGCATTGATGTCGTCTGAGGTGTCGATGACAAGCGATGAGGCCACCCGATCCGGATCTGCGCCCAAGGATCGCAGAGTGTGAAGAACGTCGCGGTTGAGCATTTCGAGGGTGAAAAAACAGCCTGTGCGGCCACTTGAGACGGCGTTCAGCACCAGTTGAAGACCGAGCGTCGTTTTGCCGTGGCCGGGTCGTGCACCCAGAAGAACCAGATCGCCGGGCGTCAGCGCGTTGAGAATGTTTTGGGCCGGATCATTGGCGGTCTGTCGGTGGGCAAGGTGGCTCCAGGCGGCATAGCCTTCCTGTCTTGCGATGCGGTCAAGCGCGGCGGCAAGCTGTATGCGCTCCGTTCGGGCGAGCAGCTTGGCTTGTCGTTTCAAACGGAAAATTGGTGCGGATAGTTTCATTTTGGACCCTCATTCCTGAAGAGCGATGGTCGCAACCCCTCCTTATGCGCTGGCTCAGAACATTTGGGTTCCGAAAACAAAATGCCCCGCATGTGTGATGCTTTCCCAGGCGGAGGGAGGAGGCCCGGGCAGGGCCTCCGGAAACTTATCGTTTTGGCAGTTGATTCTCAAGGTTGAAGAACAGCGTTTCGAGCGCCTCAGCAATCCTTCCAGTCCGGCTTGCGCTTTTGCAGGAAGGCGTTGATGCCTTCCTCTGCATCAACGGCCATCATGTTGTCGACCATGGTCTGGGCGGCAAAATCATAGGCTTTGTCGAGGGGCATTTCGAGCTGCTTGTAGAAGGCTTCCTTGCCGATCTTGAGCGTATGGGCCGACTTGGAGGCAATCATTTCGGCGTATTTCTGCACCACCTGATCGAGATAGTCGCGCGGCACGATGCGGTTGATCAGGCCGAAGTCCTTGGCTGTTGAAGCATCGATGCTTTCGCCGGTCAGCAGCATTTCCATGGCTTGTTTCGGCGCAACATTGCGGGACAGGGCCACCATTGGCGTGGAGCAAAATAGGCCGATGTTGACGCCCGGTGTGCAGAAGGTTGCCGTGTCCACAGCCATGGCCAGATCACAGGAGGCCACCAGCTGGCAGCCTGCTGCCGTGGCAACGCCGGTGACCACGGCAATCACCGGCTTGGGCAAGCGGACAATCTGCTGCATCAGGTCTGAACACTGATGCATGATCGCCTCATAGGTCGCCTTGCCGCCATCAGCTTCGGCGCGGGCTGCTGTCAGTTCCTTCAGGTCGTGGCCAGCGCAGAACACCTTGCCTTCTGCGCCCAGAAGAATGACGCGCACATCCGGGTTTTCGGCTGCGACCGTCAACTCGGCGGACAGGGCGCTCATCATCTGCCGGGAAAGCGCATTCATTGCCTTCGGCTGCTGCATCACGATCCGGTAGACGCCTTCATGCAAGAGCGTGCCCAGGATCGGCGTATCGGGTGTGTCTTGAGGTGTTGGTGATGCGGCAGTGTCGGACATTGGGATTCCTCGAATTTACCTGCTGGGGCGTTTCCGGCTGGGGACTTGCCTGCCGTGGAGTTGCCAGCTGGGCTGTGTCTGGTGGTTCGGTTCGCGCCGAACCTTATCTCAGTCCATCAAATACAATGTCCCACCTGCGGTCACCAGCTTAAATGTCGCAATTTAGAGTACCAGCTGGTTCACGCTTTCACATGACTGAGGACACTCCAATGGTATCTGGCAGTTGCATTGATCATGGTTTGACGCAAACGTTAGTGGGATGAAAACTGAATTGCGGAATCAGCTGTAGGGTTCTGCTGGAGGACGCTGAATGACACCCGTGATGACAGCTGATGAGATTTCGACGTTTCTGGATCGGGAGTTCCCTCAGATCCATGCAGGCGGGCGGGCCTATTCAATCGACAGCGTGTCTGACGGGCAGGCCATTGTGCGACTGTCCGCCACTGAGATGCACTTGCGTCCGGGTGGTACCGTTTCCGGGCCGTCTATGATGGCCCTGGCGGATCTTGCGGCCTATGTGGTGATCCTGGCGCATATCGGCCCGGTGGCACTGGCTGTCACCACCAATCTCAACATCAACTTCCTGCGCAAGCCGCAGCCCGGCGATCTTCTATGCACTTGCCGGATTTTGAAACTGGGCAAGCGGCTGGCGGTGGTGGATTGCGCGATTGCCGGTGAGGGGAGCATTAAGGGGGCTGAAGGCTTCGTCGCTCACGCGTCAGCGACCTATTCGGTGCCGCCACGTTAAGCTTGCAGACGATGATCCCGGGTGGGGCTCTGTCTGTGACTGGGCGGCGGCAGGTCGCTGGCTATGCTGACTTCAAAGGCATCTCAGCAGCTGAAACTGCTTCTTGCTCCTGGTTTTGCTCCGGATCTACGGCGTCTGTTTCCAGATCGCTTGAATATTCTGCACTCTGGCCACGTCCTGCGCGTTTGGCAGCGTAAACGGCAAGGTCAGCCTTATGCAGTGCACTGATTTTACTGTCGCTTTTGGTCGAGACATAGGCTCCGATGCTGAGGCCTATCTTGTGGGGCTTGCCTGCGATTTCAAACGGTTCTTTGATTTTTTGTTCGATCCGTTGATAGACCCTGCGCAATCCCTGCATGTTGATGTCCGGGCAGATAATCAAGAATTCGTCGCCGCCATATCGGGCCACTATGTCCCGTTCTTGCCGAATGCAAGTTTGCAGGACTGTGGCTATGTGTTTGAGGACCAAGTCACCGCTATGGTGACCGAATGTGTCGTTGACCCTCTTGAAGTAATCGACGTCAATGAAGAGGATGCCATAACCTTCTCGTGCATTTGGCGGAGGGAAGGCCTTGGCCAAGACCCTCAAGGCTGTTGCACGGTTATAGATGCCCGTCGTCTGGTCATATTTTGCGAGCTCCAGCAACTTCCTGTCGGACCGCATGACCTGCCACGTGCGCAGCGCCAATGCCAGGATCGGGATCAGCAAAATACCCGCAGCACCGATCATTGTCAGATCGCTGATGTCGTAGAAGGCGTTTTCCATTAATTTCTGAACGTGACTGACGTTCATTTTCGCATTCAGCACGCCAATGGTTTCGCCGCTCTCGGAGATCACAGGAATAAAAGCATTGGTGAAAGCATGATGGCCTTGCTCTTGATTTTGAGGTGCCTGGTTTACCGTTTTATGTTCGCCGTCATAAATTTGATCGGAGGGGGCATCTAGCTGTGTTGATCTGCCGTGTTCGCTATGTGTTTCATCGTGAAAGGCCTCGATCAATGGTGCACCCGACTTTAAGACCAACTCGACTTTCTGTTTGGAGTCCGCTTCGTCATCTTCGTAGTAAACCGTGGTTGATTGATAGGTGATGTCACCCTTTGAGTTGTAAAATTTGAACTGAAGGGGCTGTTTTCGAGACATGGGGTCTTCGATACGGATAATGTTAATGAACTGAGGCATGCTGTTTGTAGCCAGAACTTCAGATTCCGGTATCATCAAGAAGAACTCATACAACCATGTCTTTATATGTTCTTCTGAGTAAAATTTAACTCCGCCTTCAACTTGTTTTTGAATTGTTCTGTTTAAAACATTAGCATAAATAACAATAGATAGAATAACTAAAATTGCGAAACTGAGAGTTGTTATTGTGTTTCTTTTGATGTTTTTCATCTCAAGTAGCCTCACACATTTTTTCATTCTGCATTAGAGGTGTTTTTTGTTTAAATATTGTGAATTCTGGTTGCTGTACTTTGAGTGGCGTTGTGACGAGCTGACCCTTCATACGATCAGCATCGGCTCATAAGTCGCGTCATTTTCGTGGATTTGGTCGATGAAATGTACGGTAATATAATACCGTTTTTATAAGCTGCTGATTTTTATGATAAATTTAACACGTTGAACGAAGAAGTGTTCTTGACCCATGGTGGGTGCTGACGTATAAGCTGCGTCGACGAATGTTAAGTCCGTCTTGCAGCCTTTGAAGGGCGCGCGGCGGGCTTTTTGTTTCTAGACCAAATCATGGATCGAACACATGAAGACCTTTTCTGCCAAACCGGCTGAGGTTGAGAAAAAGTGGATTTTGATCGACGCTGAAGGCATGGTTGTGGGCCGTCTGGCTGCCTACATCGCTAACCATCTGCGCGGCAAGCATCTGCCAATCTTCACACCTCACGTTGACACAGGCGACAACATTGTCGTCATCAATGCTGAGAAAGTGGTTCTGACCGGCCGCAAGTACGACAATAAGAAGTACTACTGGCACACCGGTCATCCTGGCGGTATCAAAGAGCGCACAGCGCGTGCCATCATCGAAGGACGTTTCCCGGAGCGGGTCCTTCAGAAGGCTGTGCAGCGCATGATGCCGGGTGGACCACTGTCCAATCAGCAGCTCAAGAACCTGCGTGTCTACGCAGGCAGCGAGCATCCTCATGAAGCTCAGACACCGACATTGGTCGATGTTAAGAGCCTCAACGCAAAGAACGATGGCAAGAGGGCTTAACGATGGCTGATCTGCAATCCCTGGAAGAACTGGGTGGAGCTGTCGAATCTGCTGCTCCTGAAGTACATGTGTATGTCCAGAAACTGGATGCACAGGGTCGTGCCTATGCGACTGGCAAGCGTAAAGATGCGGTTGCCCGCGTCTGGATCAAGCCTGGTACAGGCAAGATCATGATCAACAAGAAGGACTTCACCGAGTATTTCGCTCGTCCGGTTCTTCAGATGGTCCTGCGTCAGCCGCTGATGGTCGCTGATCGTGCAAGCCAGTTCGATATCGTCGCAACTGTTGCCGGCGGCGGTTTGTCCGGCCAGGCTGGTGCGGTACGTCACGGTATTTCAAAGGCCTTGACCCATTACGAGCCGGATCTGCGCGCTATCCTGAAAAAGGAAGGCTTCCTGACCCGCGATAGCCGTGTTGTTGAACGTAAGAAGTTCGGCCGCGCTAAAGCCCGTAAGAGCTTCCAGTTCTCCAAGCGTTAATTCTTGGGCGAAACTGGTTTCGAATTCGAAGACCCCGCTGGAGCAATCCAGCGGGTTTTTTGTGTTTAGGGGGGCTGAACCCTGTGGCAGTGTTGTTGAATCATGAGAGTGATCAGTTAACTGCAACAATCTCAGTCTTTTCAGAGGTTTTGTTGAAGGCTAAGCGCAGCCAGTCACATCTTCCCAACTTGCGACAAATAAAAATGGTAGGGAATTAAAACCCAAGACCAACTGTAATCCTTCTTGCAGTGATCAGGAATCTTGTCGGCGACCTCTTCGTAAAGCGAAGGCAGTTGTGTCCAGTGTGCGCCAGGCTTCAGATGATGGGCAGTGTGATAGCCAAAATTGTGGGTGAACCGATTGAAGGATGGGTTCAGGCAATTGTTCGAATGTTCATAAACATTGCTGCTTGTCTCGTCACACCCGTAGTGGTTGAGATAGTCTACGTATCTCGTGATGAAGAATGTCAAAGCATAAAGTGGCAGGATGTATGTCAGGAATATTTTCGTATTGAAAACAAGAAGAAGAGCGATCAATGCGAACAGCAGGAGGTGTTCCGTCAGAGCCCAGCGGTAGTTGATGGGCTGTTTCTTGTTTTTGAGGCCGTTTCTTAGCGAAATTACGAATGGCCTCCAAAAGGTGTACCACATGGATCGAAAGCAATAGGACAGGGCTCTCAACGGGGAGTATTTTTCGACTTCCCAATCTTTTGATCCATTGAAAAGAATGTCCTTTCCAAGGTGGTGTCCATGAAGATGCTGTATTTTCCAATTGGAGGCTGTCATGCCAGTGACAGATGCCAACATTAAATCGATTGTTCGGTTCAGATATTTGTTGCGTGTGAACGGGTTATGTATGTGGAGGTGGAGTATATAGTTGGAATCTCCAATAAAAAAATAGATCACTATCGCTGTTGAAAACTCATAACCTGCAGGAAGTCCCGTAAAGACTGGTGTGAAGAATATTATGGGTGCAATAAATGACCTTGCCACATTTAGTCTGTCTTCAGGATGCTTTAGTAATGTATTCAATGCGGCTACCCTTTTAATTTTGGGTTGTGTTAATTCATAATGCACCTTAAATAAATTTTGTAAACAAGTATCGTGATCGCTTTTGGGTCTGTTTTCAGGCGTTCATCCTTGGGCGACAGGGTTACGAATTCGAAGACCCCGCTGGAGCATTCCGGCTGTTCTTTAGTGTTTGAGGTGGTGTGTTTGGCCGCTTGCTTGTAGGGGCATTCTTGCGCTGATTGTGCCCGGACGCAGCTGCCAGATAGCGGCGGAAGGTCGGACACTCCATGTGGGAGGGGGCCTTGCAGTCGGCGGTATGACGCAGCAGCCTCGACAGGCTGGTCATCTTGCGGATCTGGGCATCCAGATCATCTGCCTTGGCAGACAGCATGTGGCGCGAAATCTGCGGCTGGCCATTCGGTCCGAACATGGATTTGATTTCCTCAAGCGAAAATCCTGCTGTTTTTCCAAGTGTTATCAGAGCCAGTTGATCTAGGATCTCCGGGCCGAACAGGCGTTTCATGCCCCGCCGACCGACCGAGACGATCAGGCCTTTTTCCTCATAGTGACGCATAGCCGAGGCGGCCACACCTGTCTGTTTCGAGATTTCTGAAATATCGAGCAATTTCATGGCTTGACCTCAAGTTGACTTGAACTTGTAGGCTAGGAGCATGACGTGGTTTGAACAAGAGGAAATTGACTGATGAAGCCGTCCGATCCTATGAACATCGCGCTCTGGCGTGATGGCGCAGCAATCACCTTGCTGCTGATTGCGACCTTGAAAATCATGGCGAACGCAACAATCAGTCCGGCATTGCCAGCTCTGGAGGCGAGCTTTGCAACGGATGCCAATGCTGCCTATCTGACCCGGTTTCTGGTGTCGGCTCCCTCTTTGACTGTTGTGCTGGTCGCGCCGTTTGCGGGCATTTTTTGCGACAGATATGGCCGTAGAGGGCTATTGCTGGCCGGTCTTGTCCTGTTTGCCACTGCCGGCACCGCGGGACTGTATTTGCCGGATTTGCAGGCCATTGTGGCCAGCCGACTTGTGCTCGGCGTTGCCGTTGCCATGGTGATGACGGCGCAAGTGGCGCTTGTCGGGGATATGTATGTTGGCGCACGCCGCAGCGGGTTTATGGGGCTTCAGGTGGCGGCCATTAATTTCAGCGGATTCGCATATATCTCGATGGCGGGCGCACTTGCGACGGTCTCACCGCGTTTTCCCTTTTTGATCTATGCCTTGCCCGCTTTGCTGTTGCCGCTGGTGTTCCTGACCTTGGGCGCGCGGGCTTCCAAAGGAACGGGCGGTGGGCATGGCGGTTCAGGGGGGACAATATCGGAGGCGGGTCAGGTTGTAGAACAAGCCAGCCAAGCGGCGTGGCTCTTGCCTGTGCTGGCAACGGCAGCTCTGGCCGTCCTGACCGTGATGATGTTTTTCATGATGCCAAGCCAGGTGCCATTCTATCTGGATGAATCTGGTTTTGACAGCGCTTCGGCAACAGCATTTGTGCTGGGGGCTTTGACCCTGACAGGTGGCGTGGTTGCGATGTTATTCAGTCGGATCAAGGAATGGTGTGGCACGCCGATGACATTTGCTGCCGGTTTCGCTCTGATGGGAGCGGGGTTTGTCTTGCTTGGGACGCAAGCAAACTGGATGGCGTTGCTGCCGGGCGCAGCGCTGATTGGCGCTGGCTATGCTCTTGTTCAGCCCGCTCTTTTGCTTTTGGCGTTGCAGCTGGCACCTGCGCATAGGCGAGGCAGCGCATCCGGCATGATGACGACTTCGCTGTTCCTGGGGCAGATCATCTCGCCCTTCGCGCTCACACCTTTCATTCAGGCGTCAGGCTTTGCGAGCGTCTTTCTCGGGGCGGCTGTTGTCTTGGCTGTGCTGGCGATGTCAGCGTGTCTCGTGCCAATTCTTCGGCGGCGGTCGCGGGGCTGATCGCAGGCGGCGGATCAAACGCGAAAATCGGAGGTTTGGAGGCCTCCGATTTTGAGACGTGGTCGCAGCGGCTCAGTTCGTCAATTTGGCGATCTGCTCAGCCTGCTCTGTTTTCACGCTAACCTGGGTTTGGTTGCGGCTAAAGCGATAGAGTGTGTTCATGTGGCCTGGAACTGAGAAGCTGACGCTGTCGCCATCTGCAAGACGCATCTGGAAACGGCTCGGAGCCTCGCTGGGGGCGACATAGGTCGCGACGAGCTGATATCCGACGCCATCTGCTTCAGTGAAGTAAACGGACATATCAACGCCGTTTTCCTGCAAGGTCGCACCTTGCATCGGTGCATTCAGGGCAATTTCACCTGCGCTTGCGGAAAGGGGGGCGATGACGGCCAGTGCGGTCAAAACGGTCTTGGTGAAAGTCGACATATTTAAGGTCCTCGATACGAACACCTCCCACTCGACTTATGAGGGTGAAACGAGAATAATCAAAATCAATAATTGTTATGGGTGGGATAATCCAAATGGATCTTAAGCGCGGTGATCTCAGTCTCATGGTTTCGTTGGATGCTCTTCTTGCTGAAGGCAGTGTAACGGCAGCGAGTCGAAGACTTGGGATCAGCCAGCCTGCGCTTTCTGCTCAGCTTGCCCGTCTGCGCACTCTGTTTGGCGATGATCTTCTGGTTGGCAATGCTCATGGCATGGTGCTCACACCGCGGGCCGAGAATCTGCAGGCGCCGTTGCACAAACTTCTGGAAGGCTTGAACGAACTCATCCATGCGGAAGCTGATTTTGATCCCAGGACAGCGGATTGTGTCTTCCGCATTGCGGCCTCGGATCTGGCTCATCTGTATGTTCTGCCGCGATTGCTGCCGCTCCTGCGGGCCCGTTCACCCGGGATCACTCTGGATGCGGTGGCGCTCGATATCGATCTGCTGGCTGAGAAGATGGAGCGCGGCGAGATTGATTTTGCAGTGGCCAGTGCGGACAACACTCCGGAAGGTTTCCCGTCTCGCAGGGTCAGCGGCTATGAGTTTCGATACCTATATCGAAAGGGTCATCCTCTGGTTGACCCCGCCTTGTCTGTCGAGGCGTTTTGCAAACTTGATCATTTGGCGGTTACGATCAAGAGCGGGCGGCTGTTTTCTGATCTGGATGAGAGCCTGCGCCGGAAAGGATTAAAGCGCAATATTGCTTGCTCTGTGCCGAATTTTCTTCTGGTTCCCGAAATCGTTCGGAACTCGGACCAGGTCGCTGTTGTGCCGAGCAGTCTCGCTGAGCTTGAGCATCACGGCCTTGAATCGCTTCCGATCCCGATCAATGTCCCTCCAGTCATTATTCATCTCAGTTGGCATCCGCGTTTCAAACGCGATCCGTCTCACAAATGGATCAGGGATCTGATTGCTGATGAAGTGGGTGAGTGAAAAGTATAGATCTAATTTTATTGTAAAAAATACTAATGATAAAGACAGTTACTATGCGTCATTTTATAAATAAATATTTATCTTTTCTTAATTTATCGTTGATTAAAAAATTAATACGTTGATTTACGGATTAGAGGTCTTTGATAGATGTCAACAAAATCGAACTTCCCAAATGTAAATGACCCTGCGTCGGCACTTTCCGTTGGTAAAATGGCTAAAGCAAAAATCCAGCAGAGGCTTATTGCTGGTTTTGGTATGATCCTGTTGTTGGTGGTGGCGCTGTCTGGATTCAGTATTTATGAAGTGTCGACGATCAATTCGGCGCTTTCTGAAATCAACAACGTTAACAGCCTAAAGCAGCGCTATGCCATCAACTTCCGCGGCAGTGTTCATGACCGCGCTATTGCGATACGCGATGTAACTTTGGTCAGTGATGCTGCCGAGCTGGACCAAATTCTTGCGGACATCAAACGCCTTGAAGATTTTTACGTTAAGTCTGCAGGCCCGATGGACGACATGTTCAATGGAGCGCCTGCAAATACGGAAGATCTTCAGATCCTTACGGAGATCAAGGCAGTTGAGGCGATGACCATGCCTCTGGCTGGCGAGGTAATTGCCGCCCGCAATGCTGGTAATTTTGATGGTGCTCGCGAGATCCTCATGAGGGACGCACGCCCCGCATTTGTCGAATGGCTAAGGGTTATCAATAAGTTTATCGATTTCCAGGAAGCCAAGAACCAGGCTGTTGGGGCAGAAGTTAATGAAATCGTCGGTAATTTCGGCATCTTAATGGTGTTGGTTGCAGCCGTTTCTCTGATTATCGGTGTCGGCTTTGCTATTTGGAACGTTAGAGCTCTTCGGCCTTTGCGTCCGTTGACAAATGTCATGCTCCAGATTGCCAATGGAGACCTCGATGTTGAAGTTCCTCGGCACAAGGGGAACGATGAAATTGGAGATATCGTGCGGGCCGTCGACGTCTTCAAGCAAAATGCGTTGGAAACGGCAGAACTTCGACGCGATGCTGCGAAGCAGGCGGCTGATTCAGCTGAGCTGCGGCGAAAAGAAATGAACCAGCTTGCTGATGAGTTTCAAACTGCAATTGGTTCTGTGGTTGATACGGTCTCATCAGCATCTCAGCAACTTGAGAGTGCGGCAACTGGTCTGACTGAAACTGCGGAAACCACGCAACAGCTTGCCTCTGGCGTCTCATCTGCGTCGCAGAATGCGTCGGAAAATGTGCAAACGGTGGCCACTGCAGCGGAGGAAATGACGTCCTCGATTGATGAGATTTCTCGTCAGGTGAAGGAATCAACTGTGATTGCGACTGAAGCCGTCGCACAGGCAGAAAAGACCGATGAGAGGATTGCCATTCTGTCTGCCGCCGGTGGGCGCATTGGTGATGTGGTGCAACTGATTACAGCGATTGCGGAGCAGACGAATCTTCTTGCTCTCAATGCGACAATTGAAGCGGCGCGCGCAGGTGATGCGGGCAAAGGCTTTGCTGTTGTTGCCTCTGAGGTCAAACAATTGGCGTCCCAGACTTCCAAAGCGACCGAGGAAATCGGCACACAGATTAACGAGATGCAGATGGCGACCCAAGATTCGGTCGCCGCGATCAAGGAAATTAGCAACACGATTGGGAAGATTTCTGAAATCGGTAAAGTCATCGCTGGTGCCATGGACCAGCAAGGCTCGGCCACAAGCGAGATCGCTCAGAACATCCATCAGGCGGCTCAGGAGACCGAGCGCGTTGCCAACAACATTGGAAATGTGACGTTGGGTGCTCAGGAAACAGGATCTGCTGCAGATCAGATGCTGAATTCTGCCCAGTCCTTGTCCGGTGAAAGCGGTCGCCTTCGGTCTGAGGTTGATAAATTCCTGATCACGGTCAGGGCTGGATAACAGCGTTCATCAGGTGTTGCTTTCAACAACAATTGCCGACAGTGCATGCACTGTCGGCAGTTTTTTATGGTCGAAGATAATCAATAGAGATCGCAGATGGTCGCAGCTGAAACCATAACGCGCTGCTGCCAAAAGGATCATCATCAGCGCTGCTGCTTGCGCCATTCAGAGGGGGGGCAGCTGTGAAAGCGTCGGAAGGCGGCTGCGAATTTGGCCGGGTTTGCATAGCCGACATCCAGAGCGATGCTCATGATCGTAGCTTTGGTGTTCAGCAGTTCTTTTGCCCGCTCCATTCGCCGGAAGGTGAGATATTCAAACGGCGCGTAGCCGGTGGTCGCCCGGAAGGCCCTGGTCACACTGCGGACGTCTTGTCCCAGTGCGCTGGCAATTTCGTCAACACGCAAGTCCTGCCCAATTCGGCTTTCGATCAGCTCCAGCGCCTTTTGCAATTGCTGCTGGGACAGTGATCTCACCGGTCTGGCAGGGCTCTTCGGCTGATCAAAACTGGTAAGCTTGCGCAGGATCAATTCGAGACCATGATCGAAAAATGCTGAGGAAAGCCCGTGGGCATCAGCATCGCGCCACAGGGCGATCATCACCGATTCAATCAGATCGTCATTGAGGAGGCTGGTTGTGGCAGGCTGTAGAGCATTCAACCCGCCGTTGTCCGCCAGTATGGTTTGGGCAACTTTTGGATTCATCAAAATGCCCAACAGTCTGGCTTTTGGCTGATAGCCTTCCGCTTTTGCGCCGGGAAGGGCGAGGGCGATGCTGCCGGGGCTAAAAACGCCGTCGATCTTGCCCCAGTCTCCGGACCTAAGAAAACGGCCCGCCCGGCCGAGGGACATGGCCAGTATCAAATAGGGAGACGCTTCAAACTCTCCCTCCATTGCATCCAGCGTCGAGACAGCCAGCAAGGTGCTGCCATCCCGGTTTGAAAACAATTCGGACGGTTCGACTTCGCGGGCGCTCATCCGATGTTCAAACTGATTTCGCTCGGCTGCCCAATTGGTGTGCTTCATTTTGGTCAGGGTCTTGATAACCCGCTTTCGGATTGTTTTGAGTATAAGTGGAGTAGACTATTCAACTTTAATTTTTGTACCTCTTTGCGGGTAAGAGCGTCAACTTTGTTTTCAAGGCCCAGATGATCCGATGATAGTCACCAAATTGAAATACAGCGTCTCAAGCGCTGCCATCCTGCTGTGTGCTGCTTTACCTGCAGGGGCACAGGATGCAGCTGATGTTACAGAACTGGACAGCATCATCATCAATGGTGACCTGATTGGGCAATCCTGGCAGCGCACGGGAACAAGTATTGAAGTGCTGGATGCGGAGCAATTGGAAAAGCGCCCGGCGCTGAACAGCGTGCGTGACGTTCTTGAAGATACTGCGAATGTCACGATGCCGACTGGGGCTGCGAAAGGCTCCACCATACGCGGTGTCGACACAACGGGCCCCGCTGAAAACGCCAATGCGTTTTTTGCCGGAAGCCGGGCCAGGGTTGGGCTTCGGATCGATGGCAGGCCTGCAAACTACAATGAGATCGTGTTTGGCAATGCGGATCTTTGGGATGTCGACCGGGTTGAGATCCTGCGCGGACCACAAAGCACGCTGGTCGGGCGGAATGCGGTTGCTGGAACAGTGGCCATCAAGACAAATGACCCGATCTTTGATTATGCGGGAGCCATTCAGACTTCCGCTGGCAATCTTGACCATCGGCGGATTTCCGCAATGCTCAATGTTCCCGTCGTTGATGACATGCTGGCGGCGCGGTTCGCTGCAGACTGGCAGAGGGGAAAGTCTGCCGTACATTACCAGTCGTTCCCCGGTGTGGATGATCCAGGCGATATCGAATCCCTGACTTTGCGCGGAAAAATCCTCGCGCAGCCGGATATTGCTCTTGGGTCGACATTCCTGCTCACAGCTGCACACAACAAGTACAAAGGCCCTCAGGGCGAGATCATTGTGCGCCCATTCAATGACCGGATTTCGAACTTTCCGGCCCAACCTGTCCATGAAGTCTCCACCACCAGCTTGAGCACTGAGTTCGGCGTGGATCTGAGCGAGATCTGGCGGTTTGAGCTTGACGCATCCTTCACGGATTTCAGCTTCAGCCGCAAGGTGACACCAAACACATCGAATGCGCATATCGACGCTATCGAACTCTCGGCCGACCCACGTCTTCGCTACTCCGGTGAAAACGGTGTGCAAGCCATTATGGGGCTGCATTTTTACAAGTCCTGGCAAGATGAATTCATCGAGTTCATCGCGGAGCAGAATTTCAAGGACAAGGTCGACACCTATGCGGTGTATGGCGAGACAATCATCCCGCTTGGGGATTCATTTGAAGTCTCGCTTGGCGCCCGCTACGAGCTTGAAAATCATAAGCGCAGTGGCGGGGATGCGACCGGGGCCATTGCTGCCATCAAGAGCGACCGAACATTTGATGCGTTTCTGCCCAGGATCGACCTGAACTGGATGCCAACGGAAACCCAGAGCTATGGTGTGCTGGTCTCCAAAGGCTATAATGCTGGCGGCGGGGGCATTGCGACCGGTTCTCCGAACCCGTTCCCAATTGTGCATTATCAGTATGATTCTGAAACGGTCTGGAACTACGAGGTCTATGGGCGTCAGGAGCTGATGGATGGGAAACTCAGGCTGACGCAGAACCTGTTCTATGCGCGCTATTCCGACATGCAACTACCTTTCGATCTGACACCTCTGGACACTCGGGATGAGTTGTTTGTTGTGAGAAATGCGGACAGGGTCGTTACCTATGGTGCAGAACTGGGCGCGTCGTTTGCCCTGACTGATACTTTCAACCTTTTCGGAAATGTCGGTTTGCTCCAGACAAAGGTGGAAGACTTTCCAGATTCAGGCGTACAGGGGAACCACCTGTTCGGGGCTCCCAATGTCACGGCAAATGCCGGTGTGTCCTGGGGATATGATGGCTGGAGCGCCAGCATCTCGGCGCGCTATTCGGACGGCTATTTCACAGACATCAACAATCGTCCTCGCGGCAAGACGGACCCTTACGTCGTGGCCAACGCAAAGCTTGGCTATGAGTTTGGCAACTTCCGGGTTTTCGGTGAGGTGAAGAACATCTTTGATACTGACAAGCCGGTCGCTTACTACCCTGGCGCCACGCCAGCGGATGACACGTCCGTCTCTCTCCAGCCGCGGAGCTTTCGTCTCGGCCTGAGCGCCAGTTTTTGATGTCCATGGCACGCGTTGTTTGTGATCACTCCCTCTGGCCACTTGGTCTTATGATGGTGGAGGGGAGGCAAACCCTCGAGCAGCATATGCATATGCTTGAGATCTGGGATGACTGGTTTGCCCGCAAGGAGCGTTTCATTCCGTTGCGGGTCTACGCTGATGGAGCCGCTCTCGAACAGGTGGCTGGCGTTAGCAAGGCAACAAAGCAGTGGCTGAAAAATGGGGCTGGAGAGGCCATGAAGGAACTGGTCTCGGCAATGGCCATTGTCATGCCGGCCTCTTACTTCGACGCGCAAAAAAATGTCAGCGTCGAAGCGGTGTTTGGTGTTCCGGGCTGTATTTATTCCAGCCTCGACCAGACATTGGCCTGGCTTGGCGAACATCATGACCTCTCTCTGACGAGCGCAAATGCAGCGCGGGAGATTGTCGAGGCATTTCGCACTCCAGCATCGCCGTTTTGATCTCACCCTGGAGATTGGCCATCTCACGTTTCACTGATGGTCAATCTCAATCGTGACATGGCCGATGCCGCGCTGGTTCAGACTGTCCCGCAGGGCCTTCGTGACGCGTTCCGCAGCTTCCGGCCTTGAGGGGCGCGCATGAAGGGTGGCGTTCAAGTGGCCCTCGGCGAGCGACCATATGTGCATATGGCTGATGGCCTCAAGATCCGGCACATCGCGGACCAGATCTGCAATCAGGTCCTGGCGGTCGATCTCAACAGGGGAGCCTTCCAGCAGGATATGGCTGGACTGGCTCAGAATTGCGATGGCCGAGCGTACGATCAGGAGAGCGACGAAGATCGACAGGATCGGATCAATCGGATACCAGCCGGTGAAGGCGATGACCAACGCCGCGATAATGGCGGCGACGGAGCCGAGCATATCGCCAATGACATGCAAGACGGCGGATCGGATGTTGAGCGAGTTGTCAGCACCCCGGCGCAAGACCATGAACGCTGCAATGTTCACCAAAAGACCGATTACCGCGATGATCAGCATCGGACCGGCGAGGACTTTCTCAGGTTTCAGAAAGCGTTCCACAGCCTCAATGCAGATCCAACCTGTGACGATCAGCAGAAAGATGGCGTTGGCAAACGCCATCAGAACCGGCAGCCGGTGTCGGCCATAGCTGAGGGCCGGGGTGGCTGGCTTTTTGACTTGCTGAAAGGCCCACCAGGCCAGTCCGAGGGAGGCTGCGTCCGTCACCATGTGAACAGCATCGGCCATCAGGGCCAGAGAACCCGACAAATACCCACCGACAAGCTCCGCGAACATGAATGAGGCGATCAGCAGACCCGCCGCTGCGACCGCGCGGGCGTTTTTATCGTTTACATCCGGCGCATGGGAATGGCCATGATCGTGTCGGTGACTGTCGTCATGGCCGTGAGCATGTCCAGAGGCATGCTCATGTGCCTTGTGGCCTGTTCCCTCGTGATCTGCTCGCTTGTGACCTGATGAGAGGACGGTGTCTGGATTTTCCGGGTCTGGCATTTGCAACGGTTCCTGAGAGACTGTTGCGGCAGACAAAAAGCTCTTCGAGGCGCGTTTGCAAGGACAAACATCAGGCGTCTCATTGATGTCTTTGGTTGGCCGCTTTTTCTGCCGTCAAACTGTTTGACGCATTCTCATGAGTGTGGGAGGTCTGTGAGTGTTTCCGGGTGGATATGCTCGGAGGGCCAAACTCAATTTATGCAATGTGTTAGCTGGATCGCACTGATGGACACCAAATATCCCCGCCCGACCGATAATGCCTTTTTGGGAACTTCCTTGAAGGGGGGATCTCATGAGCCGACCTATGGCGGGGTTCTGTCGTTTATGCGGCGGCGATACACGCGCGATCTGACGGGAGTGGATGCGGCAGTTCTGGGCATTCCCTTCGATGCATCCGTGTCGAACCGGCCGGGGGCTCGGTTTGGACCTCAGGCTGTTCGGCGGGCCTCTGCTATTTTTGATGGCGATCCCCAGTATCCGTTCAATGCTGATCCGTTTGAGGAACTGGCGGTGGTGGATTATGGCGATTGCTCTTTCGACTATGGCCGAAATACCGATATCCCGGGCTTTATCGAAGCTCAGGCGAGGGAAATCCTGGAGCAGGATGTGCATCTGTTTTCCATCGGCGGCGATCATTTTGTCACCTATCCGCTGCTGAAAGCCCATGCGGCCAAGCATGGCCCCTTGGCGCTGGTGCAGTTTGATGCCCATCAGGACACTTGGGACGATCAGGGCGACCGGATTGATCACGGCACATTCGTCGGTCGTGCCGTGCGCGAGGGGCTGATTGATCCGGAGAAGTCGATCCAGGTCGGCATCCGCACCCATGCGCCGGAAACATGCGGCCTTGAAATTCTCTCTGGTGAAGAAGTCGAGCAACTCGGGGTCAACGGCGTTGTCGAGCTGATCACGGACCGCGTCGGTGATGCCAAGGCCTATATGACCTTCGACATTGATTGTCTGGATCCGGCTTTTGCCCCAGGAACAGGAACGCCGGTCGCCGGTGGTCTTTCAAGTCGTGAAGCCTTGATGATCTTGCGCCGCCTGGGGGATCTGGATTTCGTCGGCGGTGATGTCGTTGAAGTGGCGCCGGCCTATGATCATGCCGATATCACTGCGATTGCAGGGGCAACCGTTGCCCAGCATTATTTCGGACTTCTGGCGGAAAAGCGGATTGAAGCGCGCGAGGGCTGATGTTTCCGGTCTGTTGATTGATAGGATGGTGTCTTGCACTCCATCTATAGACAATGTTTCATGCTATTCGATGACATGAGGGAGAACTTGCAGGCTGGTTCCTATGGAATTGGCGAAAGGAAGTTATACCCTATGGTCCGTGTGCATCTTCGTTTGGTTTCTTTCATCACTATCTTTTGCGGGGTGCTCGCAGTGGTTTGCCTTGCCCAATCCGCAGCACTTGAGGCTCAGGAAGTCAGCGCGGCTGGTCCAGATGGCCTCTTGAAGGGAATGCTGCTCCGCGCTGAAGAGCAAAAGGCTGGCGTTGTCATTATCCCCGGTTCAGGACCGATTGACCGGGATGGAAATTTTGCAAACGGCAGCGGAGCGAGCACCTACAAGCTGTTGGCTGAGGCTCTGGCGCAAAAAGGCATCAGCAGTCTGCGCATCGACAAGCGGGGAATGTTTTCAAGTTCCGCTGCAATCTCAGACCCGAACAATGTCACGATTGCTGGCTACGGAGACGACCTCATCGCATGGAGCAATGTCCTGCGCCGGGAGACCGGCTTGTCCTGTGTCTGGTTTCTGGGACATTCCGAGGGCGGACTGGTTGCTTTGAAGGCGGTTGAAAGTCTTGAAAATCGCTCTGAGATTTGCGGACTTCTGCTGGTTGCAGCTCCCGGACGGCCTGTTGGTGTTTTGCTCAGGGAGCAATTGGCGGCCAATCCGTCAAACGCGCCGGTTCTTGAGGATGCAAATGCGGCCATTGACGCTCTGGAACGGGGCGAGCGCGTCGATACGGACGGCTTTCATCCCGCGCTCGCGTCGTTGTTCAGTCCCGGCTTGCAGCGCTATATGATTGATCTGTTTTCCCATGATCCAGCCCGGCTCATTGCTGCCTATGATGGACCGACTCTGATCCTGCAGGGTGAACGCGATCTTCAAGTCACGGCAGAGGATGCGCAGATGCTGGCTGCAGCAAACACCTCAGCAGAGTTGAGGATGCTGAATGACACCACGCATATGTTGAAAGCGGTTACGTCTTCTGATGTATCTGAAAACATGGCGACTTACAGCAATCCGCATCTGCCTCTGGCTGATGGTGTGGAGCCTGCAATCACGGATTTTGTGCTTCAAACGGACTAGGTGTCTGTTTCAGGCAAATTTGTCTCAGGCCGCTTTGGCGCGTTTGGAATTGTCGTTGTCCGGGAATATCGACCAGAACCTGTAGAGCGGGTGTGAGTTGCGCATCCGGTCATAGAGTTGAACCATGCGGTTCAGGAACACCAATTTGCCTGCATAGGTCACGATCATGCCTGTACCGGCGATCAGGAGTTCATCGGCGTAGGCACCATAGAGGGCCACCAGAAAACCGACGCCAGTCACGAGGGACAGAACCAGGGCTGTCTTGGCTTCCTGTGGTGGGATTGGGACGGACATGCGATTGAGCCAAATGCGCTCGCCGAAGGTGGCTTTGGAGGCCCAGCTGTCTGTGCTCTTGGGGGCAGGGAACAGTCTCGGGTTGATCCACAGCCAGACCAGAACGGCAATTGTTGCGATGGCTGCAACGCCGAAGCCGTATAAATTGTGGCTCCAGATAGCACAAATGAGAAACGGCAGCGTGGCCATACGGGAGTAAACGCTCCAAGGCGAAGCATGACGTTGCCAGACAGCCGGATCCATCCCGAGGGCCTTCAGCTGGCCTGCAGGCATCGGAGAGGGCATGGGGCGAGGGCGCTGCATGTTCTGCACTTGGCTCATGATGTCACCCTATTTCCATTCCACGGCGAAAATTTCCTTTTGCCATCTTATCTCATCTTGCCTGATTAGCTCAATAAAACTTCGCGAGGGCTGCGCGCAGGGTGTCCAAACGAACCCTAACCCTAGATACGATTTGCAACATAGGACCCGGGAGCATCGCCGAGGATCTTCATCCGGTAGGCCCCGGGTTTGCGGGCTTTGGCGGTGGTCGCGTCTTGCTGGCGGATCCAGGCATCCCAGTGCGGCCACCAGGAACCAGGGTGTTCTTCAGCGGACTTGATCCAGCTGTCCAGCTCGCCTTCAGGCTTTCCGCCGGTCCAGAACTGATATTTGTTTCGGCTGGGTGGATTGACGACGCCTGCAATGTGGCCGGACCCTGAGAGCACATAATCGACAGGCCCGCCAAAGCACTTGGATCCTACAAAGACAGACAGAGGCGGCGCAATATGGTCTTCACGTGTGGCCAGATTGTAGATCGGTATCGTGACTTTGCCCAGATCAAGTTTCTCGCCGTCAATCACCATTTCGCCCTTGGCCAGATTGTTCTCAAGGTAGCAATTGCGCAGATAGAATGAATGGTTTGCAGCAGGCATCCGCGTTGAATCTGAATTCCAGTAAAGCAGATCGAACGGGAAGGGGTCTTTGCCCTTCAGGTAATTGTTGACCACATAGGACCAGATCAGATCGTTGGAGCGCAGCATGTTGAAGGCCGCCGACATTTTCGAGCCGTCCAGATAGCCTTGTTCTGCCATCTTCTTTTCCAGCATCGAGATCTGTTCTTCATCAACGAAGACTCTCAGGTCTCCGGCGTTGGTGAAATCAACCTGGGTGGTGAAGAACGTCGCGGTCTTGATCCGTTCGTCGCCCTTGGCGGCCATATAGGCAAGGGTGACGGCCAGAAGTGTGCCGCCGACGCAATAGCCAATGGCATTGACCTCTTGCTGGCGCGTGGCACGTTTGATGACATCCAGTGTGTTGAGGATGCCTTCCTTCATATAGTGCTCAAAGCTCTTTTGGGCCTGGCGCTCGTCCGGATTGACCCAGGAAATGACAAACACCGTGTGGCCCTGATCGACGGCCCATTTGATGTATGATTTCTCCGGCGTCAGATCGAGAATGTAGAATTTGTTGATCCATGGCGGCACGATCAGCAATGGGCGTTTCAGCACGTCCGGCGTGGCCGGGTCATACTGAATGACCTGGCAGACGTCGTTTTCCGAGATGACCTTGCCCGGGGTCAGGCCCAGGTTTTCGCCAAGCGCGAATTTCGACGTGTCGGTCATGCGGATCTTGACGTCGCCGTGGCCGGCTTTGATGTCCTCGGCCAGGTGCTGCATGCCCTTGACCAGATTTTCGCCGTTGCTTTCAACCGTCAGTCGCAAAAGTTCCGGATTGGTCAAGAGGAAGTTGGACGGCGACAAGGCATTGGAAATTTGCGTGACATAGAACTCCGCCTTGTGGCGGGTGTGTTCATCCAGCCCTTCGGCTTCGACGACGAGATCTTCGGCCCATTTGCTGGTGATCAGGTAGATCTGCTTGATGAAGTCGAAGAACTGGTTGTCGTTCCAGTCCGGGTCGGCAAACCTCTTGTCTCGTGGGGCAGCTTCTGCGGCGGGGGCAGCTGTTTCGCCCATCATGCGCTTGAGAGATGAGTTCCACAGATCGATATAGCCGGTCATCAGGCGCGACTGGGCTTCAACGGAACGTTGTGGGTCGGAAATCCAGTATTCCCCGACCTGTCCGAGGGTCTTGATGATGCCGGTCAGCTCATCATTGCTGTCCTGTTTCACTTCGCCTTTTTCGCGCGGTTCAAGATAGGCGGCCAGAGCCTTGGCGGCGCTTTCGGCAGTCTTGGATAGATTCTGTGCGAATGCTTCTGGATTTTCGATGATGTATTGCAGCATCGGATGCTGTCGATTATCGGCCATTCGTACAGTTTCCTCCGGCTTTTAGTCTCGTGCGCCTGAAATAGTCACAAATCTTCGCGCATTCCTCTTGGTCAAGGCAATGACCGAATTCATCTTGTTCTTTTGCGAATGACATCCGTTGTTTTCCAGATCTCAATTTCTGCAACTACACGTAATTTATGACATATGTTCCATATCAGCGTCGAATGGCAATTTTCGTTCATCCTCGGTTTAGGGGGCAGACCCGCAAATCGCCCCCCCAAATAGCGTTGGAAATGCGGTGCTTGCGGAAAATTAGCTGTCTATAGGCCCAAAGACGGGTGCGGAATGCAAAAGGTGCTGTTAAAAGATCCCAGCCGACGGACGAGAATGGACCCGAGCGGCATTTGAACTTGTCTATTTGAGCTTCGCTAAGGATCTTTGCCATGGAAGAGTTTCACAAGACACGGCGGCTGCCGCCTTACGTCTTTGAGGAAGTAAACCGTTTGAAGGCAAAGGCGCGAGCGGAAGGCGCGGACATCATCGATCTTGGCATGGGCAATCCTGATCTTCCCACGCCCAAGCACATTGTCGAAAAACTGACAGAAGCGGTTCAGGATCCAAGGACCCATCGGTACTCTGCCTCAAAAGGCATTCATGGCCTGCGCAAGGCGCAGGCATCCTATTATGGCCGCCGCTTCGGAGTTAAGCTGAACCCGGACACGCAGGTCGTTGCGACTTTGGGCTCCAAGGAAGGCTTTGCCAATATGGCGCAGGCGATTACCGCGCCTGGCGACGTGGTGCTGAGCCCCAATCCCTCCTATCCAATTCACACATTCGGCTTCCTGATGGCCGGCGCTGCCATTCGCTCGATCCCTGCCGAGCCGGGCCCTGAGTTTTTCCATGCGCTTGAACGCGCCGTTATTCATTCGGTGCCCAAGCCTCTGGCTGTGATCCTGTGTTATCCTGCGAATCCGACAGCCTATTGCGCTGATATCGAGTTCTACCGTGATGTTGTGGCCTTTGCTCGCAAGCACGAGATCTTCATTCTTTCGGATCTTGCTTATTCCGAGATCTACTTTGGTGAGACGCCGCCGCCATCCGTCTTGCAGGTTCCAGGTGCCATGGATGTGGCTGCTGAATTCACATCCCTGTCCAAGACATTTTCCATGCCCGGTTGGCGTATGGGGTTTGCTGTCGGCAACGAACGGCTGATTTCGGCTTTGGCGCGGGTTAAGTCTTACCTTGATTATGGTGCGTTCACGCCGATCCAGGTTGCGGCGACTGCAGCGCTGAACGGACCGGATGATTGTATTGTCGAAACGCGTGCGATCTACAAAAAACGCCGCGATGTTGTCGTTGATGCCTTCGGTCGGGCGGGGTGGGATATCCCGGCTCCGGAGGCGAGCATGTTCGCCTGGGCGCCGATCCCTGAGAAATTCAAATCGCTTGGCAGCCTTGAATTTTCGAAGCTTCTGTTGGAAAAGGCGGAGGTCGCGGTTGCCCCCGGACTCGGCTTTGGTGAGTACGGCGATGATTTTGTCCGTATCGGACTGGTCGAGAATGAGCAGCGCCTACGACAAGCTGGCCGAAATATTCGCCGCTTCCTTGATGGCGCGGACGAAACATTGCACAACGTGATCCCGCTCGGGTCTTCCCGCTGAATATCGAACAACTGGAATTTACGACATATGGCTAATGCTTTGAGACTTGGGGTTGCTGGCCTTGGTACGGTCGGTGCTTCTGTAATCCGTCTCCTCGACAAGCAGGGCAATCGCATTGCTGTCAACAGCGGTCAGGCCGTCCGGGTCCGTGCTGTCAGCGCCCGTGACAAGAGCCGTGATCGGGGCGTTGACCTGTCCAGGTTTTCCTGGTTTCAGGATCCTGTGGACCTTGCCCGAAGTGATGAGATTGACGTTTTTGTTGAGTTGATCGGCGGAGATAATGGCCCAGCGGAAGCCAGTGTCCGTGCCGCGCTTGAAAGCGGCAAGCATGTGGTCACGGCCAATAAGGCTCTTCTGGCCAAACATGGTGTGTCTCTGGCGATCCTCGCGGAATCCAAAGGCGTGAGCCTGTGCTATGAGGCCGCCGTTGCCGGAGGCATTCCAATCGTCAAGACCCTGCGCGAAAGCATGGCAGGCAATGACATTTCAAGAGTTTACGGCATTTTGAACGGGACCTGTAACTACATCCTGACCCGGATGGAGACAGATGGCATCTCGTTTGAGGATTGCCTGGCTGATGCGCAGCGTCTTGGATATGCGGAAGCTGATCCGACTTTTGATATCGAGGGCAATGATACGGCGCATAAACTGGCTATTTTGACCAGCCTGGCGTTCGGCACCAAGATTTCCGCTGACGATATTTATCTCGAAGGTATCACGTCCATCACGACTGCGGACATTCAGGCAGCTGATGAACTTGGCTACCGGATCAAGCTTCTGGGCGTGGCACAACGGACAGACAGCGGGATCGAGCAGCGTGTGCATCCGACCATGGTGCCCAAATCCTCTGCGATTGCGCGCATTGATGGTGTGTTGAACGCAGTTGCGGTTGATGGCGATTATGTCGGCGAGATTGTACTGGTTGGCCCCGGTGCTGGTGGCAATGCCACTGCATCTGCTGTGGTCGCCGATATCTCTGATATTGCGCGGGGTGACCTAACGCCGGTTCTGGGCATGCCGGCAAGGGATCTTGAAGACTTTACGCAGGCTGGTATGCGGGTCCATGAAGGCGGCTACTATATTCGTTTGGCTGTCGTTGATCGCCCTGGTGCCTTTGCTGAAATTGCCAAATGCATGGCTGATGCGGGGATTTCTCTTGAATCCATCGTCCAACGCCGCAAAGGTGCAGCCGGTTCCCGCGGTGAGACGGATGTCACGCCTCAACCTGTCATGTTGATCACGTATGAAACCACGGAAGTTGCGGTTCGAGATGCACTGGATGCCATTGTGTGCAAGGGCGTTGTTTCTGACGCGCCACAGATGATCCGGATCGAAAAATTGTCTTGAGACGGTGACGAGGTCGCTGTGCCAGGGGCGCGGGACAGGCCGGTAGAAATTGGAGAATTTTGATGTCTAAAATAAACGTTTCTGCCGCAAGCGGTCTGGATCGTATTCTCACGCTGGAGCTGGCTCGTGTTGCCGAGCGAGCTGCCGTTTCTGCTGCGCGCTTGCGCGGTCATGGTGATGAAATGGCTGCCGATCAGGCGGCTGTGGATGCCATGCGCCGTGAACTCAACCGTTTGCCGATCGACGGAACTGTCGTCATTGGCGAAGGCGAGCGTGATGAAGCTCCGATGCTCTACATTGGCGAGAACGTTGGTACCAAGGACGGCCCCAAGGTCGACATCGCGCTGGATCCGCTGGAAGGCACGACGATCTGCGCCAAGAACCTGCCGAACTCTCTGGCCGTGATTGCATTGGCTCCCCATGGCGGCCTGTTGAACGCACCGGACAGCTACATGGACAAGATTGCTGTTGGACCGGGCTACTCCTCCAGCGTTATTGATCTTGATGCTCCTGTTGCAGAAAACCTGGCGTCCGTCGCCAAGGAAAAGGGCGTCGATATCAATCAGGTGACAGCCTGTGTTCTGGATCGCCCGCGTCATGCGCGCCTGATTGAAGACATTCGTGCCACTGGTGCAGCGATCCGTTTGATCGGCGATGGCGATGTGGCTGGTATCATCCACACGACAGACCCTGAAGAGACCGGCATTGATATCTATGTCGGCATCGGTGGTGCGCCGGAAGGTGTTCTTGCGGCAGCTGCGCTGCGCTGTATTGGTGGCCAGATGCAGTCGCGTCTTGTCATCACCCGCGATGAGCAGGTCGACCGGGCTCACCGCATGGGCATTGAGGACATCAAGAAAAAATTCACGCTCGAGGAAATGGCTGGCCCAGATGTTCTGTTTGCTGCCACCGGCGTGACCGATGGCAATATGCTGCAGGGCGTTCGTTTCGGCCGGAATCATATCTCTACACACACAGTGGTTATGCGCTCATCCACCGGCACTGTGCGCTACATCAAGGCGCAGCATCATCAGCTGGAAAAATTCCACCTCGATTAAGGAATAAACTGATCATGGTGGGGTTTCCTAACCCGGCAGATTGGACGACCCGATGAGCGGCCCGACCGAAGACAGCGGTACGGGCCGTCTTGTTCTGGGTGTTGGCCGCTCGGCCAATGACAATGCCTGGCGCGAGCGTTTGAGCGCTGCTGAAGCCCTGAATGCCATGACTATTGCCCAGAGAAACGGCTTGCCGGATGTGCTGGCCCGGGTCATGGCAGCGCGCAGCGTCGAGCCCGATCATGCCGAGGATTTCCTCAATCCATCGCTGAAGACATTGATGCCTGATCCGTCGCGTCTTGTGGCCATGGATCCGGCTGTGGCACGGGTTGCTGACGCGGTTCAAAGTGGCAAGAAGATCGCCATTTTCGGCGATTATGATGTGGACGGTGCGACGTCTTCGGCTGTGCTGGCGAAATATCTGCGCTGGATGGGGCTTGATCCGGTCATTCATATTCCGGATCGGATCATTGAAGGCTATGGCCCCAATGGTCCCGCGATTGAAGCCTTGCATCAGGATGGTGCGGAGCTTTTGATCACCGTCGATTGCGGCAGCACGTCGTTCGAGGCTTTTGCAGTCGCCAAGGGGCTGGATCTCGATGTTGTGGTGATCGATCATCACCAGGTCGGCGAAACGCTGCCGGATGTGGTGGCATTGGTCAATCCGAACCGGCAGGACGATTTGTCCGGGCAGGGGCATCTGGCCGCTGTGGGCGTTGCGTTCCTGTTCCTGGTCGGCCTTAATCGCGAACTGCGCAATCGTGGCTTTTTCAACGGCAAGCCAGCACCTGACCTGATGAGCCTGCTGGATCTGGTTGCCCTTGGCACGGTCTGCGATGTGGTGCCGCTGCAAGGGCTGAACCGGGCCTATGTCACCCGCGGTCTGGCGGTGATGCACAAACGCTTTAATCCGGGTTTGTCCTCACTGGCCGATGTGGCACGGGTGGCCGGAAAGCCCGCTTCGTACCACCTTGGATTTTTACTTGGACCGCGGATCAATGCGGGCGGGCGCATCGGCGATGCGGCTCTGGGTGCGCGGCTGTTAACCTGCGATGATCCTTTGGAAGCGCGCGGGATTGCCGAGCGGCTGGATCAGCTCAACACGGACCGGCAGACCATGGAAGCGGTCATGCTGGAACAAGCTGGCGCGCAGGCCGTGATTGCCATGGAGCGGGATACGCCGTCCGTTCTGATCACCGGGTCTGAAGACTGGCATCCGGGCATTGTCGGTCTGATTGCCTCGCGTTTGAAAGACGCCCACCGGCGTCCGGCTTTTGCCATTGCCTATGACTCGTCCGGAAAAGGCACCGGATCGGGGCGCTCGATTCAGGGGGTGGATCTGGGCAAGGCGGTTCGCAAGGCTGTTGATTTGGGACTGCTGGAAAAGGGCGGTGGACATGCCATGGCAGCAGGCTTGACCGTGCTGCGTGAGAAATCCGATGAGCTCAGCGCCTTTTTTGAAGAAACACTTAGGGATGACGTCGAAGTTGCAGGGTCTTTCCGGGATCTCAAGATCGATGCAGCTCTGACTGCGACCGGCGCAAACCTTGAGTTGATGGAGCTTTTGGAAAAGGCCGGACCTTATGGGGCAGGGCATTCGGAGCCTGTGTTTGCGTTCCCCGCTCATCGGGTCAAATTCGCTGATGTGGTCGGCAAAGGACATGTACGGGCCAGCATTTCAGCGCCTGACGGGACCGCGATCAAGGCCATCAGTTTCAAGGCAGAAGACAAGCCGCACGGCAAAATGCTGCTGGCCAGTCGGGGCAGCACTCTTCATGTCGCCGGAACCCTGTCGATTGATACCTGGCAAGGGTCTCCGAAAGTGCAATTGCGCATTCTGGACGTGGCCGACCCGCAAAAAATTCGCCGCTAAGATGCAAATGCCCTTTATATCAACCCTTGTGAATTATGCTTAATTGAAATTAACCAATTGGAAAGCCTCTGCAGCTTATTGTGCTTCTGGTGAAGAAATCGCCGGGGGTTGGCCATGTTTGCTCAGAACGAGCTTAAGGATATATTCGTCGAGCTTGAGCAATCGACTGATCGTGCTCTCGAGGGCATTCAGACCATTCGATCCTCAAGCAAGCTGGACCGGGTTCCCCCCACTCGGTGTTTGCGGCTTGCAGAGCTTGGCGCGTTATCACTGTTCCTTTACATGGCCGCCCACTGGATCCAGCTATAGCGACCCTTGATCCGTTTATCCTGATGTGAAACGCTGCCGTTGGACGGATGGATCTGTGACCTCGTCGCGATGTCTTAAATGACCGATTCGTTCTGATATTTCTTCACTATGGAACTGAAATCCCATGCAAGATTATGCTGTTGCCCTGTGGGCCTTGAACCTTGGCTTTGCGCCT
Source organism: Roseibium algae (assembly GCF_037783265.1). NCBI lineage: Bacteria > Pseudomonadati > Pseudomonadota > Alphaproteobacteria > Hyphomicrobiales > Stappiaceae > Roseibium > Roseibium algae. The sequence continues at coordinate 334,354 of NZ_JBAKIA010000005.1, read as the reverse complement.
GACGGGTGTGAGGCATTTGCAGCCCATGTTGAAGCGCGCATGAGAGAGGCCCGCGATGGCGGGGCGAAACTTCTGGTCTTGCCAGAATATGCCGTTGAGGCTTGTTTGTCGTTCAAACCAGCAGGATTGAAGCCAACCGAGGAAATGGATTTCCTTGCGAAGGTTGGCTTGGATCTGCTCGAATTGCTCCGCCCGCTACCAGCCAAATACGGTGTTTCCCTGCTTGCGGGGTCCATGCCGATTGCGCGAGGAGCCGGGCACAGCAACACTGCGGTTCTGCTTACAGCGGATGGGCGTGAAATACGCCAGGACAAAATGTCGTTGACGCCAGGGGAAATGGATCCGGAGGCCTGGCAGCTTCAGGGCGGGCAAGAGCTGAAAACCTTCGAACTTGATGGTCTGAAGGTGGCTATCCTCATCTGTCTGGACGTTGAAATGCCTGCGCTGTCCTGTCTTCTGGCGCGTGAGCGTCTGGACTTGCTGCTGGTGCCATCAATGACAGAAATGCTGTCAGGCTATCACCGGGTGTTTGATTGCGCCAAAGCCCGAGCCATCGAATTGATGACCTGTGTTGCGGTGTGTGGCACGGTTGGGCGGACGCCCGGCACAACTCAGATCGAAACCAATGTGTCTGGGGCATCTCTGTTTACGCCTTGCGAAGAGGCGCTTGGCTTCAAAGGCGTCGCGGCATCGATTGCTCCAACCAGGGGCGACAATGGCGAGAATCCGTTTCTGTTTGTGACTGTTCCGGTTGGCAAGGTGCGGCAGCTTCGTGATGGCGAGGCAGAAGTTTGGCCGGGTGCCTGGACTGCTGGCCATATTGTGGTCACGAAAACTGATTAGTGTATTTCTATCCTGAAACACCGTAATGTGCACCTTGTGCACTTTTGTCTGGACAACCTTTGCTGGTTTCCCTTAGTAAGTACCTACTCGAATAGATGGTGATGTGTAAGATTTATGTCCTCAATTGATTCTTCCTGGGCGGTCACCAAGCCGCTTTTCCGTGATCTGAAAAGCCTTTTCCGGCGGCCTGCTCGTTTGCAGATCGGAGCCTTGTGCTATCGGGTTCGCGAGGGGGATGTTGAGGTTCTTCTGGTGACTTCGCGGTCTTCGCGCCGCTGGATACTGCCAAAGGGCTGGCCGATCCTGAAAAGGCGGGCTCACAAGACCGCAAGCATTGAGGCTTATGAGGAAGCGGGCATCGTCGGTAATGTGTCGAAGAAGCCGTTTGGCACCTTCAACTCCTACAAGGGCCATGCTGGCGGGCTTAAGATTCGCACCCAAGTGATGATTTTCCTGATTCAGGTTACAGATACTCTGGATGATTATCCTGAAGTCGGTCAGCGCGAACTTCGCTGGCTTGCAATCGATGATGCTATCAAGCTTGCTGATGAACAGGGTTTGAGCCGACTGTTGAGCAAGTTTAATGCTGAGATGGCTAATTATTTTTCCAGTCAGTAACCTTAGCAATTGACCTTCTGCTGAGATCCTTTATCGCGATGTCTGAAACTTCTGCCATGATCTGGTGGAAATACGTTATGTGTGCGTTTGAAACCCGATAACGCCAAAGACATGGGCGCTTGAAAAGACATGGATAGCTATAAGAAACCGACCCTTGACAAGGATCTGGACAAGCTCAGCTATATGGAAGAAGCAGCTGGCAGTCTTGGTAAGGGCCTCGTTTCAACAGGTCTTGCTCTGCTGTTTGTCGTTTTGTGCGGCGTTGTAGCCGGAGCCTATATGTTCGACATGCCGGGCGGTGCGGTCATTGTGGCTGCTGCCGTGATTGGGGCCTATATGGCTCTGAACATCGGCGCGAATGATGTCGCCAACAATGTGGGGCCTGCGGTTGGTTCTCGTGCCATGAGCCTCGTCAGTGCCTTGGTTATTGCGGCCGTGTTCGAAAGCGCAGGCGCGCTGATTGCAGGCGGCGACGTTGTGGGCACGATCTCAAAGGGCATTATTGATCCTGCTGCGGTGTCTGATCCAGCTATCTTTACAGCTGCAATGATGGCCGCTCTGGTATCGTCTGCACTCTGGATCAATCTGGCGACATGGGTTGGCGCGCCGGTGTCCACGACACACTCCATTGTTGGTGGCGTGATGGGGGCAGGTATCGCGGCAGCGGGCATTTCTGCCGTGAATTGGGGCACAATGAGCGGGATTGCCGCCAGTTGGGTGATTTCGCCGCTTCTGGGCGGAATCATTGCAGCAGCGTTTCTAGCTTTCATCAAGACCTTCATCATTTATCAGGATGACAAGATCGCCGCAGCGCGACGCTGGGTGCCGGTGCTGATCTCCGTGATGGCAGGCGTCTTTGCAGCTTATCTGGCGATGAAGGGCCTGAAGAAGATCATCAAGATTGACCTCCAGACAGCCCTTATGATCGGTGGGGCTATCGCCTTGGTTACCTGGACGTTGGCGCGGCCGTTGATTGCGCGTCAATCTGTGGGGCTGGAAAATCGAAATCAGTCCTTGCGCAAGCTGTTTGGCATTCCTTTGGTGTGTTCAGCGGCTTTGCTGTCGTTTGCTCATGGGGCAAATGACGTTGCCAATGCGGTTGGCCCGTTGGCTGCGATTGTTCATACAGCCGAGTTTGGAGATGTAGCGTCCAAGGTCACAATCCCCTTGTGGGTCATGGCGGTTGGAGCGCTTGGCATCTCCTTCGGGCTTTTGCTGTTCGGACCAAAGCTGATCAACATGGTTGGACAGCAGATCACCAAACTGAACCCGATGCGGGCCTATTGTGTGGCGTTGTCCGCTGCCATCACGGTCATTATTGCTTCAGCGCTGGGGCTGCCGGTCAGTTCGACGCATATTGCGGTGGGGGCCGTTTTTGGTGTTGGCTTTTTCCGGGAGTGGTATACGGAACGCTCAGGACGCCGATTTGAGTATGTAAGTGTGAAAAATGGCGGCAAGGTCAGCAAAGTACGCCCGGTCCGGAATCGTGAAGAACAGGCGCGGCGCAAGCTGGTTCGCCGGGCGCACTTCTTGACGATTGTGGCGGCCTGGGTCGTCACTGTGCCTGCGGCGGCAGCGTTGTCCGGTCTCCTGTATTTCGGATTGGTGCGTATCATCGGCTGACGGTGGATCTGCATTCTGGCTTTGAAACAAAAACGGCGCCAAATCTGGCGCCGTTTTTCGTTTGTCAGGTTTGTGCCTGGACTTAGTTGGAAACGCTGGACTTGGCGTTCGGGAAGAACAGCTGTTCACCGTCTACAGTGTAGGCGGCGACTTCTTTCTGGCCTTCTGGGCCTGTGAGCCAATCAATGAAGGCCTGACCGGCTTCTGCTTTTACCGTTGGGTGCTTTGCCGGATTGACCAGGATCACGCCATACTGATTGAACAGGCGGTCATCGCCTTGGGTCAGGACCTCAAGACCGGCCTTGTTTTGAAAGGCGAGCCAGGTTGCGCGGTCGGACATGGTGTAAGCGCTCATGCCAGCAGCAGCATTGAGGGTTGCGCCCATGCCGGAGCCGGTTTCACGGTACCAGGCACCTGAGGATTTATCAGGATCCACCTTGGCCAGCTTCCAGAGCGCCTTTTCCTTCTTGTGCGTTCCGCTGTCGTCGCCGCGAGAGGCAAACAGGCTTTCGCTGCTGGCGATCTTGGCAAGCGCTGCGGTTGCATCGCTCATGCCCTTGATCCCTGCTGGATCGCTCTTGGGTCCAACGATAACAAAGTCGTTGTACATGACGTCGAAGCGTTCAACGCCATTTCCGTCCGCGACGAATTTCTCTTCAGATGGCTTTGCGTGGACCAGAAGGACATCACCATCGCCATTGGCTGCATTCTTGAGTGCCTGGCCTGTGCCCACAGCGACAACACGGACTTCAATGCCGGTCTTGTCCTGGAATTTTGGCAGGATTGCATCCAGGAGGCCTGAATTCTGGGTGGATGTGGTGGATTGTACCACGATGAAATCTTCTGCAATGGCAGAGGTTGCAGCCAAGCTGGCTGTCATCGCCAGGGCCAGTGCCCCAATCTGCAATGTCTTGAGTGTCCTAAGGAGTGTCATTCTTGTGGCTCCGTTGATTTTGAAATGGTGTTTCCTTGGCTCAAATCAGGATGTCGCCAGACAGATATGCCCGTGCAGCAGCTGAATGAGGTGAGTCAAAAAAGGCCTTTGCCGCCGTATGCTCGGCGATCTGCCCTTCGTGGAGGAAGACGACTTCCTCGGCCAGACGGCGGGCCTGATGGGGATCATGTGTCACCAGGATGATCTTGACGCCGAGGCGGCGGGCACGGGCAATTGTCTGCTCTATGACGAGTGTCGAGGCCGGATCGAGATTGGCGGTTGGCTCGTCCAGCATCAACACGTCCGGATCCAGGATGAGCGCGCGCGCCAAAGCCAGCCGTTGCTGTTCTCCGCCTGACAGGACGCGAGCCGGGCGGCTCGCCAGATGGCTCAGACCTGCCTGGTCCAACGCCAACTCAAGCCTTTCAGAACGGTTGGAAATCGGGCGCAGGCCGAGTGCGAAATTCAGATTGGCTTTCACCGAGCGGCGCAGTAAAACGGGCTTCTGGAACACAAGCGCCTGTGACTTGCGTGAATCGTGTGTCAGGTTGGTTCCATTCCAGTGGACCTCGCCAAAGGTGGGCGTTAGCAAACCGTGAAGCAGGCGCAGGAAGACGCTCTTGCCTGCGCCATTTGGTCCCATCAGCACCGTCAGTGCATTGCTGGTCAGGTCAAGGTCAATCCCTTTGAGAATGGGCGTGTCGCCGATCTTATAAGCCAGGTGGCGGACAGACAGCGGCATGGGAGAAGGCCCGGTTTTCAAGGTGGTTTCGGAGCGGGCTGTGAAGCTGAGGATCTCAGGCATGAGCCATGCTCCGGTCTGCGGTCTTCAGGACAGACAATGCGCCATTAACGCCAAGGGCGATCAGCAACAGAACCATACCAAGGGCCAAAGCCAGCGCCAGATCACCGCGTGAGGTCTCCAGCGCGATAGCGGTCGTCATGACGCGGGTCACATGGTTGATGTTGCCGCCGACAATCATGACAGCACCGACTTCCGCAATGGCGCGTCCGAAGCCTGCGAGCAGCACAGTCATCAGCGAATAACGCGCATCCCAGAGGAGAGCGGCGATGGCAACATGACGCGGGACGACGAGGGAGGCGAAGGTTTCAGCATATTCCGCGTTGAGATCGGCAATCACCTGACGGGTCAATGCGATGATGATCGGAGTGATGAGGATCGATTGCGCAATGATCATTGCGCTGGGCGTGTAAAGCAGCTGCAGGACGCCCAGAGGTCCCGCATTGGACAGAAGCATATAGACCGTAAGGCCAACCACCACCGGGGGCAGGCCCATCAGGGAATTGGCCAGCACGGTGAGTACAGATCGCCCTGGAAAACGGGCCACGGCTAGCAGAGCGCCAATGGGCAAGCCAATGAGGGCCGAGATGATCAGGGCGGACACCGTCACACGCAAGGAAAGAAGCACAATCTCCGCAAGGGCAGCGTCTCCGCTGATGAGCAGATGACCGGCAAGAGAAAAGGAGTCTGCAAAATCCTGCATAATTTGTCTTTATGATCCAAAATTTACTTCTGGTAAAAATAATAGCGTTATTTCGTAAAATGAAAAGCGCTGTTTGACGTACGTAGGACAACTTTTTCGACATTTTGGGCACAGCGATGCATTTTCCGACAGAATTGGCTCTGTCAGAATGTGTATCGCGTTGATCTGGTTGGGAGAGTTCTGTTGGGGTGTCCAGATTTTGTCTTGGGCTGGCCCAGCTTTATGGTGTGTCGGGAGATCCGATTAAAAGATGCGCCCAGACTGGAAGGTGGTCAGACGCGACGCGGGCCGTGTCAGAGCGGTGAACGCCGGACTGTTGCACTGTGAACTCCGGACTTGTGATGATGCGGTCGAGGCTTGCCAGCGGAAAGGCTGAAGGGAAGCTGCGCCCCGGACTTGTCACTTCGAAATGATCCGGGAACATTTTCAGGCTTTTCGCCTTGTCGCGCCATTCATTGAGATCGCCAAGCAGGACCGTGGGCAAGGCATTGGAGCGCGCATGAAGCTGGTCCATCAGCGATGCGATCTGGCGTTTTCGGAACGTGCCGATCACGCTCAGGTGCATGGCGGCAACGCGTACCCTGTGTCCATTGATCTGGACGTCGGCCATGACAGCCCCGCGAGGCTCAAGGGTTGGCAGGTCCAGCCGTTCAAATTCCAGTATGTCCATGGACCGGCGCACGAGGATGGCGTTGCCGTGCCACCCGATGCTGGCGTCTCGTGTGGCCAGGGGAACGACCTTGTAATCGGTGTGTTCGGCAATCTGCTGCGGTGTCAGCGTGGCCTCGCGCGGGCCGAACCGCTTGTCGGCCTCCTGAAGCGCGATGACGTCGCAGTTCATTTCCTGGATCACCTTCAGCGTCCGCTCTGGCTTGCGCCGGGCGTCCATGCCGATGGCTTTTTGTATGTTGTAGGAACCGATCTTTATCATCGGTGCAGTCTTGCTGGATACCTACTGCGCAATCAAGCAATTGCAGCTGGAATCAATAGAATTTGTGTTTCAGAGGCACAGATTATTGCTGATGTCTGCGCAGGGTCTACCCGCGCAGTTCTGTTTCGAATCAACGAAATTGGCATGCGTTAAACGGCCAGCTCTTCCGAGGCTTCCAGCAACAGGCCTGTCACATAGTCCATGAACGATCCCCAGGCCTCAACCACATAGGTTTCAGATCCGGTTCTCAGGACCATGACCGGTGCCTTGTGAAAAAGCGTTCGTGTGACCATTCCAACCGGGAAAGCTGTGATGTCCAGGTCAATCGGAATGCCTGAATTCAAAAGCCATTCTGCCTTGCTGCCAGTGACGATCAGGGCGTCTTGCCTGTCTGAAACGTCGACCAGGGCGTGGGGCTGGGCGCCTAGCTTGTCTGCAATGCTGGTCTGGATTGGCTCCAGATCAGCTTCCGATGCCAGCAGCAACCATTCGTCCGGGCCAAGCCAGAGAGCTGCGCGGCCTTGTGCCGTTTCAGCAGTCAGGGGTCTGGTCGGAATGCTTGTGCCAAAGGCTGTTCCGATTTCTGCAAGCGAGGCCTCTCTTGCACGCAGGGAAATCCGCGCAAGGGGGGCTGCCTTCAGGATCGAAACATCAGCCAGGGACAGGAGCGGTGTTTCACCAGCATCGGGCGTATAAACGGAGCCGATAAGATCGTCAGCCATTGAGACGCTCTCCTTTTGGGTCGAAAAACACCGGGCCGGTGACTGTCACCGGAATTGAGCCGTCAGGCATCGGGACATGCAGGGTTTTGCCTTCCAGCGCATGGCCATTCTTGACGAGAGCCAACGCAATCGAGCGGCCCATTGCCGGGCTGTGATAAGCGGATGTGACATGGCCGTCAGCCGAAGTTCCGATGGCCGGTGAATCACTTGTGGTGATTTGCGCACCTTCTTCCAGAACCACGTTCGGGTCTGTGGTCAAAAGCCCGACCAGTTGTTTGCGACCATCTGCAACAAGGTCCGGACGCATCATTCCGCGCTTGCCGACGAAGTCGAGTTTCTTCTTGCCGATCGCCCATGTCATGCCGACATCGCCGGGTGTCACCGTGCCATCGGTTTCCTGACCGACGATGATGTAGCCCTTGTCAGCGCGCAACACATGCATGGTCTCCGTACCATAAGGGGTGCCACCGAGTTTTTCGACTTCATGGGCCAGCGTCTTCCAGACCATCTCGCCATGTCGGCGCGGGACGTTGATCTCGAAGCCGACTTCACCGGTGAAGGATATGCGGAACAGGCGGCACGGCACGCCGCAGAAGGTGCCAGTGGCAACGCTCATATGCGGAAAAGCCTCGGGCGACAGGTCAATGCCTTCGACGAATGGCTCGATGGCCTTGCGGGCGAGGGGCCCCTGAACAGCAGTAACAGCATATTGCTCGGTGGTGGAGGTGATCCAGACGTCCAGATCCGGCCATTCCGTCTGAAGATAATCCTCCATGGTGGCAAAGACATGGGCCGCGCCGCCGGTTGTCGTGGTGACATGGAAACGGTCTTCGGCAATGCGTCCGACAACACCATCGTCGATGATAAAGCCTGCCTCATTGAGCATCAGCCCATAGCGGCAACGCCCGACGCCGAGCTTCTTCCAAGGGTTAGTATACATGCGCTCGAGGAATTCGGCAGCATCCGCTCCGACGACTTCGATCTTGCCTAGGGTCGACCCGTCGAACAGCCCGAGCTTATCGCGCACGATCTTGCATTCGCGGGCAACGGCCGCATGCATATCTTCGCCCGGCTTTGGAAAATACCAGGCACGTTTCCATTGGCCGACATCTTCAAAGGCGGCATCGCGGTCCGTTGCCCACTGATGCGAGGGTGTCTTGCGTACCGGATCGAAGAAATCGCCACGGGATGGCCCCGCAAAAGTGCCGAAGGTTGTCGGGGTGAAGGGCTGACGGAAGGTGGTCAGGCCGACCTGCGGCAGTGGTTTGCCGAGTTCCTTTGCTGCGACTGCGAGGGCATTCATGTTGGAGAGACGGCCCTGATCAGTTGCCATGCCCGTCGTCGTATAGCGTTTGATATGCTCAATGGAATGCATGCCTTCGCGCACGGCCAGCTTGATATCCTTGGCTGTGACATCGTTTTGGTAGTCGACGAAGGCTTTGACACGAGAGGCGATCCGGTCGTGCGGCAATGCGCCGAGGGTTCCGCCGGTTCCCATGTCAGCGCCGCTGGCAACGGCATAAGTGGTCTTGGCGCTTTTGCCGGTTGCGGATTTGGAGGCGGTTTCACCTGCGGCATAACCGTCTGCAAGGGTGGCGTTCAGGCCATACAGGCCACGCGCTGCACCAGCAGACCGTTCGCTCTGAGCGTGTTCACCCGGCAGGAAAGCGCCAGCTGTCTCATCCCAGATGACTTTGCCGCGAGACTGGGAATACAGGCTGACGGTTGGTGTCCATCCGCCGGACATCAGCAGGGCGTCGCAAGCGATTTCGCCTGCCGAGGTGACCGAGCCAGAGGGGGTAATGCGACCAAGAAAGGCGTTTGATACGCGCTTGCGGCCTGTTGTTCCGGTGACCGAGCAAGATGTCTCGACGCGGAGACCTTTGGCTTCTGCCTTTGCAAGCAGGGCGTCTGGAACATCGCTCCTGGTGTCCGCTATGGCTGCAACCTCAACGCCGGCATCTGCCAGATCGAATGCGCTTTGCCAAGCTGTGTCGCAGGCTGTTGCGACCACAACTTTCTGGCCAACCTTGACGCCGTATCGATTGAGATAGGTTCGTCCGGCATTGGCGGTCAGAATTCCGGGGCGGTCGTTTTCCGGGAACACCATCGGCCGTTCGATGCTGCCTGCAGCAATCACGACTTCCTTGGCGCGCACTTGCCAGAGGCGTTCGCGTGGCAACTTTGGATCCGGATCGGAAAGATGCTCTGTCACACGTTCGGCCAGGGCGACGAAATTCTGCGCGAAGTAGCCGAAGGCGGTTGTCTTTGGCAGGAGCGTGACGTTGTCCAAGGAACGCAGCGTGTCAATGGCATCATCAGCCCAGTCCGCCGGGGTTTTGCCGTCAATTGTTGCGCTTGTCTCGCTCAGCAGCGAACCGCCGAATTCAGACTGTTCGTCGCACAGGATGACACGGGCACCGGCTTCGGCGGCGGCAAGGGCCGCTGCCAATCCTGCCGGACCGGACCCAACAACGAGCACATCGCAATGGGCGTAGAGATTGGCGTAACGGTCGTGATCCGGGTTTTTCGGCGGCTTGCCGAGACCGGCAGCCGAGCGAATGATTGGTTCATAGACCCTGTCCCAGAACGCTTTCGGCCACATGAAGGTCTTGTAGTAAAAGCCTGCAGGCAACAGCGGCGAGAGAAAATCATTCACCGCGCCAACGTCAAAGCCGAGCGAGGGAAAGCGGTTTTGGCTGATCGCTTCCAGGCCGTCATAGAGCTCGACCTGGGTTGCACGCATATTCGGTGTCTGATCGCCCTTACGGTAAATGCCGACCAGAGCATTCGGCTCTTCTGATCCGGCTGTTAGGATGCCGCGTGGGCGATGGTATTTGAAGGACCGACCGACCAGATGAACGCCATTGGCCAGCAGCGCAGAGGCCAGCGTGTCCCCCTGATAGCCTTCAAGGCGCTCACCGTCGAAGGTGAATGACAGTTTTCTGTCACGGTCGATGCGTCCGCCGGATTCAATACGATAGGACTGGCTCATGCTCCAAGCTCCCGTGTCAGAGCTTCGAAGTCGGGCTTGGGTTCTCCGGTCTTGTAAACGCAGACGAACTTGTCGCTCACAGTGTCGCGCACCGCATTGAAGAACCGTCCGCAGCCATAGATATGACGCCAGCGTTCTGCATAAAGACCCTTCGGGTTTTCGCGCAGGTAAAGGTATTCAGCCCATTGTTCATCCGTTTGAGAGGATGGATCAGCGGGACGGGCAAGGTGAGCTTCGCCGCGGCAGACGAACTCGGTCTCCGGGCGCTCAACGTCGCAATAGGGGCAATGGATCAGGAGCATTTCAATACCCTCTTAGTGCGCAACTGCGGCAGCGGCCGCTTCGTCGATCAGGCGGCCTGTGCGGAACCGGTCGAGCGTGAACGGAGCGTTGATCGGGTGAGGTTCGTCTTTGGCGATGGTGTGGGCAAAGACATGACCCGATCCGGGTGTCGCCTTGAAACCGCCCGTTCCCCAGCCGCAATTGACGTAGAGCCCCGAGATTGGCGTCTTGGTAATGATCGGAGAGCGATCCGGCGTGTTGTCGACGATGCCGCCCCAGTTGCGCAACATGCGCATACGCCGGAACATTGGAAAGAGCTCGCAGATCGCGTCAATCGTATGGGTCGTGATGTGGAGCCCGCCGGTCTGGCTATAGGACACGAACTGATCGGTTCCCGCGCCGATCACCAGCTCGCCCTTGTCGGACTGTGAGATATAGGCGTGAATGGTGTTGGACATGACCACGCAAGGGAAGGCGGGTTTCACCGGTTCTGAGACCAGAGCCTGTAGCGGCGTTGATTCCAGCGGCATGCGCACATCGACCATATCCATCAACACGGATGTATGTCCTGCGGCGACAATGCCGACCTTCTTGGCCTTGATGAACCCCTTGGCGGTGTCGACGCCTTCGACCGCTCCGTTTATATCGCGGCGGATGCCGGTCACGGCGCAGTTCTGGATGATATCGACGCCCATGTCATCTGCGGCGCGGGCATAGCCCCAGGCAACCGCATCATGACGAGCGGTGCCGCCAACGCGCTGAAGCGCTGCGCCCATCACCGGATAGCGGATGTTCTTTTCAATGTTGAGCGGCGGGCAATAATCCTTGGCCGCTTCCGGGCCGAGCCATTCATTTTGAACGCCAGCCAGGCGGTTGGCGTGAATGTGCCGCTTGAACACTTGAACGTCGTGAACCGTATGGGCCAACATCATGACACCGCGTGCGGAGTACATGACGTTGTAATTCAGGTCCTGCGACAGGCCCTGCCACAGGCCGATAGCGTGATTGTAAAGCGCGGCGCTTTCTTCCCAAAGGTAGTTGGAGCGCACGATTGTGGTGTTGCGGCCTGTGTTGCCGCCACCGAGCCAGCCTTTTTCAATCACGGCAATGTTCTTCAGGCCATGTTCCTTGGCCAGATAGTAAGCTGTTGCCAGACCATGACCACCCGCGCCGACAATAATGATGTCATATTCGGACTTGGGTTCTGGCGCACGCCACTGGCGGCCCCAGTTCTGATGGGCGTTGAAGGCGTTTTTCGCCAGTTCCAGGAAGGAGAATCGCTTCATGGGTGGGACGTGCTCCGGGCAAAAGGGCAGACCTTCAAACGGGTCTTTTGACATTTTCAGGGGTAACGGCAACCGGTCTTACATACAAGACGCGGGAGCGACACACTGCGCATCTTGTCTATTTGCAGCGTTGTTCGTGCCCGGTTTCAGTCGCTTACTTGCCAAAAACCGACATGGCATCGTTTAGCCACCGCTTTGGGCTCTGCATTTATGGAGTGTCTCTTGATGAGTGCTATGCAAATTATACCGGTTTCTTTCAGAGTTCCGTATCGTTATCAACGGTGGAAATGTATTTGCTGATATCACTATCGATATCAGTGTTTTGAGCAGGGGGACTATGAATATGCGGACGCGTGCAGCTGTAGCGGTTCAGGCTGGTAAGCCACTTGAGGTTATGGAGGTCAATCTTGAGGGGCCGAAGGCTTTTGAAGTTTTGGTTGAGATCAAGGCTACAGGCATTTGTCATACGGATGAGTTCACACTGTCTGGTGCTGACCCTGAGGGTCTGTTTCCGGCGATCCTGGGCCATGAGGGCGCCGGTGTTGTTGTTGAAGTTGGACCGGGTGTGACCACGTTGAAGCCGGGCGATCATGTGATCCCGCTTTATACGCCTGAGTGCCGGACCTGTGAATATTGCCTGAACCCGAAGACAAACTTGTGCCAGGCGATCCGCTCGACGCAAGGGGCGGGTCTTATGCCGGACGGCTCTGCGCGGTTCTCGACCCTGGATGGGGATCCGATCCTGCATTACATGGGCACATCGACGTTCTCGAACTTCACGGTTGTTCCGGAGATCGCGCTGGCGAAAATCCGCGAAGACGCACCGTTCGACAAGGTTTGTTACATCGGCTGTGGCGTGACGACGGGCATTGGCGCTGTGATCAACACGGCCAAGGTCGAGATTGGCTCCAAGGCGATTGTCTTCGGTCTGGGTGGCATTGGTCTGAATGTTCTACAGGGCCTGCGTCTTGCGGGTGCTGACATGATCGTGGGCGTTGATCTGAACCCGGCGAAGATCCCGATGGCCGAACGCTTTGGCATGACCCATTTCGTCAATCCGGCAGAAGTGGAAGGCGATCTTGTGTCCTATCTGGTCGATCTGACCAAGGGCGGCGCGGATTACACCTTTGATGCCACAGGCAATGTCAATGTGATGCGCACGGCGCTGGAAGCCTCGCACAAGGGCTGGGGCGAAAGCATCATCATCGGTGTGGCACCGGCTGGCGCTGAAATTTCCACCCGTCCATTCCAGCTTGTGACGGGCCGCAACTGGCGCGGTACAGCCTTTGGCGGCGCGCGTGGGCGGACGGATGTTCCCCAGATTGTCGACTGGTACATGGACGGCAAGATCGAGATCGATCCGATGATCACCCACACGATGCCACTGGAAGACATCAACAAGGGCTTTGATCTCATGCATGCAGGCGAATCCATCCGATCCGTCGTGTTGTATTGAGGCAGTCATGACCGGGATATCTTTGCGCCCGGTTCGCGCGTCAGATCATGATGTGCTCATAAGCGTTCTCCAGCCGGTTTTTGCGGCTGGGGACACTTATGCGTTTGATACGGACATGACGCGGGACGGCACTTTGGCCAAGTGGCGCGACGGGCATGATGTGTTCGTTGCCGAGACCACCGATGGCGATTCACCGCAAATATTGGGCAGCTACTATATCTGTGCCAATCAGAGTGGCGGTGGGTCCCATGTTTGCAATTGCGGTTTCGTCACAGCGCCTGCTGCCCGAGGCAAAGGCGTTGCCAGATTAATGCTGGAACATGCCCTTCAAACAGCGCGTGACCAGGGCTTCCGGGCCATGCAGTTCAATTTCGTCGTTTCGACAAATACACGTGCCATATCTATCTGGCAGGATTACGGGTTTGACGTCGTTGGCCGTTTGCCAGGCGCATTCCGTCATCCAAGCGAGGGCTATGTCGATGCCCTGGTGATGTACCGGGATCTGACCAAGCCGTGATTTGGACGACAAGGATCCATTCAAGATGATTACAGTTTCCGAAAACCTCAGCTTTGGCGGCGTTCAGGGCGTTTATACTCATGCGTCCAAGGTCTGCGGCGTCGATATGACGTTTGCAGTTTACATGCCTCCACAAGCAAAAGATGGCCCTGTGCCGTGCCTCTGGTATCTGTCCGGCCTGACCTGCACCCATGACAACGCCATGAGCAAGGCGGGTCTTCAGGCCCATGCGGCCGAGTTCGGCGTTGCGATTGTACTGCCTGACACCAGCCCACGAGGCGATGGCGTTGCAAATGACGAGGCCTATGATCTGGGGCAGGGTGCGGGCTTCTACGTCAACGCCACTGAAGCGCCCTGGAAACCGCATTTCCAGATGGAAGATTATGTCATCAAGGAGCTCCGGGCCTTGGTGCAGGACAACTTTGCTGTGTCTGAAAGCCACGGCATCACCGGGCATTCGATGGGCGGCCATGGCGCTCTGACCATCGCTCTGCGCAATCCGGATCGCTACAAATCCGTATCGGCCTTTGCGCCAATTGCAAACCCGACCCAGTCTGACTGGGGGCGCAAGCAATTGGAGGCATATCTTGGGGCTGATGAAAGCAGCTGGGCGGATTATGACGCGACCATCCTTCTTAAGGAGAAGGGGTGGCATGACGACATTCTGATCGATCAGGGCGCGAGTGATCAATTCCTTGATCTTCTGCGACCCGAGGCCCTTGCAGAGGTGCTGACAAAAACACGTCAGCCATCCGTATTCCGGCTGCAGGAAGGCTATGACCACAGCTACTTTTTCGTCTCGACGTTCGCTCGCGATCACGTTGAATGGCATGCAAAGCGTTTGCACGGATAATTGAATCTGAGGCGGCTGGGTTTTGCTAAAAACCTAGCCGTCCCATGATGCCTTGGCTGCGTTTTCCCTCAAACGGATGAGGGCGGCGAGGGCCATATTGATCGGCGCTGCAAGGCTCAGGTTTTCAGCTTCCCTCTCGACTGTGCCACAGAGACTTTCGATCTCAGTTGCACGTCCTGCCTCCAGATCCTGAAGCATTGAGGGCTTGTGCGGCTTGTGTTCAGCAAGCGCCTTGTCGATCTGGGCGTATACAGCGCCGAGATCCGTCGCAATGCCTTTTGCATTAGCGATGGCAACAACTTCTGCGGCCCCTGCCTTTGCCAGAACGATGGCGCTTGGCTCATTGGCGATATCGCCGACACGGGCTCCACCGAGGGCCGCGATTGCGTTCATGGCGCAATTGAAGGCTGCTTTCTGCCAGATGACAATATTTGCATCAGGGTCATGAACAAAGCCAATCGGGCTGAGGAGCTGCTCAAGCTCGCGGACAAATGGCCTTGCGGCTTCGCTTATGGCTCTGAATGTGGTTTTGGACGTGCCATTGGTTGCCACGCTGCCCGGTCCCAGAAAACGACCGTTGATCATTGTCGTTCCCTCCAAGATCCTGTCAGGCGAGACAAGTTCTGCAACTCGTTCTGAATTGCCGAGGCCGTTTTGAATGGTCAGGACATAGGCACCAGCCTTGCCGGGGCCCGGATCGATCAGGTGCCGGACTGATTTCAAGGCCATGCCTGAATGCATGGTCTTGGTAAGGAGGATGATCAGGTCAGCGGGGCCTTTATAGGCTTCAGGGCGCATGGCGGGGAGCTTCAGGTTAAAGCTCTCGCCATCGCAGGTGAGCGTCAGTCCATTGGTGCTCACCGCATCCATATGAGCCTGGTTCAGATCCAGCAAAGTCACCGAAATATCCGCTCGGGCCATCAGACCGCCGAGGACCGAGCCTAGAGCGCCTGCTCCGAGAATGACGATGTTCATGAGACCCTGCCTTGCTAATTTTTGTCCTGACTTTTTTCCAGGATTGACATGTCGTTGCCAAGTGTCGAACGCAAAGTCGAATGGAAACGTGAAGGTGTGCCGCTAGTCGGCACGTTGGGCAGGTGCCTGTTGGTTGCGAAGATCAGACAGGTGCTTTTGGGTTTCCTGATTGGTTTCGAAATCTACAGGCAGACGCAGCTCAGACAGCATGTACCATTGCTCGATTTCAGACAGAATCACCGGCTCAAAAATGGCATTCAACTGGCTGAGAGTTGGCTCAATCCCGTAGCGTTTTTGTGTTGCAGGAGCCTGTGCCTGTGTCGGCATCTGTTCAGCTGTCTGGGGAGGTATAGGTGGCAGGATGACCAGATCAAATTTTGGTCCACCTGTCCTTGTCAGATAGAAGGGCACCAGTGTGCCGCCACTGACATTGGCCAGTTTGATCGCAACTGTGGCATTTCCCTTGTCGGGCAGGGCGCGGCCAAACAGGGGCATGTGAACTTGTCGATCACGCACCTCGTCGATGAAGATCGTTAGCGAGACAGTGTCGTCTGTCAGAAGTTTGCGCAGCCGTATGGCCGTGCGCTGACCTGGCGGGAAGAGATATTGGTTTCGCTTTTGCCTGAGCTTGTAGACGATCCGGTTGGTGAACCGGTTGGGTTCAGGCTGAAACGGTCCAATGCTGGGGGGAGCCAAATCCTGATGAACCGCTGTAAAACCAGCTTCCCAGGTTCCCAAATGTACGGAGACGAAAATAAGCGGGCCACCAAGTTGTCTTGCCGCCTCCAGATTTTCCTGTCCTTTCAAGCTTATATTGCCGTCCGGCCACAGGTGATTGGCTTTGGAAAACTCGGCCATGGTTCGCCCCATGTTGCGCCACCAGCGCTTGAGGGCCGTTTGCGCTGCCTCTTTATGACTCGCGAGGTCCGGGCACAGCGCATTGAGATTCCGAGATATTCTTTTGGCGAATATGCGGTCCTGGTGCCGCCAGCGCGACAGGTCCGCTGCATGGCTGCCAAAGGCGGAAATGAAGTTGGACGGCAGCACAGACAACAAGGCGTGGAAGAGGGTGTTGAATGCCCCTTCGATTGGGTGCTTGATCCAGTGAAGCTTCGCTGCATGTCGGGCTTCGATGTCCTTGCTGAACAAAGCCGCCGGTGCTGGCGCTTGCGGTTCGCTCGGCAGAGTTTCTGAAAACGGAATGTCTTCCAGTCGTTGCTTCTTGCGTTTCCGGCTGCGGTCCGGCTCTAAGATCATGTCGTGCGTGTTTTTAGCAGCATGGGCAGGTCGTCGCCTGGGCGCAGGGTCAGGCGGCAAACAGGCTGCACATCGGTCCCTGGTTTCAGTTCAGGGTCGAATTTTCGCGCCAAAACGGCTAGGCTCAAGATTGCTTCCGTCATGCCGAACTGCAGTCCTGCGCAGATCCGTGGTCCAATGGAAAACGGGACATAGCCGTATTTGTTTGGCCGTTTTGATTTTTGGATGAACCTCTCTGGCCAAAATGCATCCGGCTTGCTCCAAAGTACCGGATTGCGGTGCATCAGCCATGGAATGACCATAACCAATGCGCCTTTTGGAATTGGCTTGCCGCCGATCACGGTGGCTTTGATTGCTTCGCGGGCCAGAATGGGCACGGGCGGATAAAGCCTCAATGTCTCTTCTATGACCGCACGCGTGTAACGCAAGTTGGCAACATCGGCAAAAGTCGGGATGCGGTCGCCTAGCTCCGTATCGACCTCCGCATGCAGTTTTACTCTGGTTTGCGGCGATTGCGAGAGAAGAAACCAGGCCCAAGCAAGCGTGTTGGCAGTGGTCTCGTGACCGGCCATGAAGATAACCGCTGCCTCGTTACGGATTGCATCCCGGCTTAAGGGATTACCGTCTTCATCACGTGCTTCGAGGAGCCCTCCAATGACGGAAGCTTCCCCGGCCTCTTTTTGATTTGCATAGCTATCAATGATTTCGTCCAGCACATTCAGAATTCGGTCTTTTGATTTTCGGATGGCGCTGCCGCGGAAGCGTGGCAGCCATTCCGGCAGGCCAAACATTGAGATCAAGTCGATCTGATCGATATGGCGCTGATAGTCCGAAAAGCCTTTAACGACCTCTTCGGCGTAATTTTTTCCCAGATTTCTGCCGAAAATTGTTCTGCTGATGATTTCTGCCGTCAGATGCGCCATCTCAGCAAGGGCATCAACTTCGGTGCCTTCAGGCTTGTTTTCCCAGTCCGAACGTTTTTCTATAATAGTATCAACCATAATGGGGGCAAAGCCTGGGACGCGAGATCCATGGATGATCGGGGCTACGACCTTGCGTCGTTTTGCCCAAGTTTTTGTATCGCTGACAAAGAGCCCGTCGCCCAGGAGCGGTTCGAGCGCATGACGCATTTGAGGGCTTTTGCGTTGCAGGGCCACATGATTGGTCTGAAAGGCTTCGCGCACGACGTCTGGACGATTGCAGAGGACCATTTCACGCGTGAAGACTTTTTGACTTCTCAGTCGACTTTGAAAATCCCCAACACTCCAGATCGACAAGAAGTTCTTTTTCGCCATCCCGATCAACGTCCAAACCGGAGGTGTTTGCTCAAAGCGGTGTGGGTATGGCGGGATGAAATCCTCGGTCTTTGCTGTCTTCGGCTGTGTTACTGCGACGGTCAAGTGGCATGCCTTTTTTGATGAAGTGCCCAGAGTTGTCTTTCTATTTCAGATCGTGTTGCCCCGACTAGCCTTATTTTTGAATCCTTGCCACCTGGTAGTTTGCTTTAACGCGGATGAATGCGCAGGGCGGATAAAGTGAGAGCTACCCAGCCGAGGATCAGCATCATGCCGCCCGTTGGTGCAGACATGGTGAACAGGCGTTGATTGAGGAAAGCCCGGCTCAACAGGTCGCCGCAGAAAAGGCCAAGCCCGACAACCAGTAGCGCCAAGGCTACCACCAGAAACGGGATCCGTCGAACTTGAGCCAGGGCCGCGATGGCCAGAAGAACGGCTGCGTGAAACAGCATCATTTCAGCTGCGGTTCGCACGAGGCCGTTGGTATCGACATGGGCAGCCATCGCCATCAAAGTCACACCGCAGGCTCCGGTCAGGCCGCCAAAGGCGAGGGCTGCGCGCATTATTGGGGAGGTCGGGGCATCAGGTGCTGCAAGGCTGCGCAGGCTCATGGTGTTTTCCTCGGAGACCTTGTCATGGTCTGGCACGTTGGGGATCAGGCAGGGGACCTCTTCAGTCGTCCCCTGCCTGAGTTGACTTCAAGCCAGAATTGTTACGCCGCAAGACCGCGTTTTTCCAAGAGGGCCTTGATGTCAGGCCCCCGTCCTCGGAACGCCTTGTAGGTTTCTGCCGGATCAGGGCGTCCGCCTGCGGAATAAATATGGGTGTAGAGCTTTTCCGCCGTTTCCGGGTCAAAGATATCGCCTTTCTCCTCGAAGGCCCCGAAGGCGTCCGCGTCCATTACTTCTGACCACATATAGCTGTAATAGCCGGCAGAATAGCCATCGCCTGAGAACGCATGGGCAAAGTGGGGGATACGGTGACGCATTGTGATGGCTTTGGGCATGTCGATGTCAGCCAAGGTCTTGCGCTCGTATTCGCTGACGTCCAAGTCCTTGCCGCTGTCGAGCAGGTGCATTTCCAGATCAACCAGCGCGCAGGCTGTGTATTCAACCGTGGCAAAGCCCTGATTGAAGTTCTCCGCAGCCAGCAGCTTGTCGAGCAAGGCTTTCGGCATGGCCTCACCAGTCTTGTAGTGAACCGCAAAGCGGGACAGCACGTCAGGTTCCGACAGCCAATGTTCATAGAGCTGGGATGGAAGCTCAACGAAATCACGGGCAACGCCTGTTCCTGCGATGATCGGGTAGGTCACATTCGACAAAAGTCCATGCAGCGCATGGCCGAATTCGTGGAACAGAGTGCGGGCATCTTCGAAGGTCAACAAGGTTGCCTCACCCGGAGCGCCCTTGGAGAAGTTCAAGACGTTGACGATGATCGGCGATACATCTCCGTCGAGACGATGCTGCCCCCGGAATGCGCTCATCCATGCGCCTGAGCGCTTGGAGGCGCGCGCGAAATAATCGCCCAGGAACAGGCCAACATGCTTGCCGTTCCGGTCCTTGACTTCGAACACCCGCACATCCGGCTGGTAGACGGGAAGGCCGTGCTTTTCTTCAAAGCTCAAGCCAAACAGGCGATTTGCCGTATCGAACGCAGCTTCTATTATCTTGTCGAGTTGCAGATAGGGTTTCAGCTCTGCCTCGTCGAGATCAAAGTCCGCCTTGCGAACTTTCTCCGAATAGTGACGCCAGTCCCATGGGGCGATCTCAAAGTTATCACCTTCGGAGCGCGCCATCTCTGCCAGCTTTTCTTCCTCAGCGTGCGCCTGTTTCAGAGCCGGTGTCCAGACTTTCGTCAGAAGTTCGCGGACCGCTTCCGGGGTTTTGGCCATCGTGTCGTCGAGCTTGAAGTGGGCAAAGCTGTCAAAACCGAGCAAACGGGCTTTTTCGGCGCGCAGGTCAATGGTTTCCGCGACGATTTTCCGGTTGTCGGTGTTTCCGCCACCTTCACCGCGGCTGGACCAGGCCTTAAAGGCTGTTTCGCGCAAGGTGCGGTTTGTCGAGAACTGCAGGAAAGGCTCAATCGAGGAGCGAGACAGAGTAATAACGTATTTGCCTTCCAGCCCACGGTCCTTGGCGGCTTCTGCGGCAGCCGAGATCAGGAAATCTGGAAGTCCTGCCAGGTCGTCCTTGGTTTCCAGCACGAGCTGGTAGTCGGCCTCGTCCTTCAGCATGTTTTGTCCGAACTGGGTGCCTATACTTGCAAGGCGCTGTGAAATCTCGGCCATTCGCGTCTTGGCCTCTGGCTCAAGCCCGGCACCGGCGCGCTGGAACATGGAGTGATAACGTTCCAGAACCCGTGCTTTTTCCTCGTCAAGATCGAGATTTTCGCGGTTTTCCCAAAGGGTCGCAATACGCTGATAAAGCGCGTTGTTTTGAAACGTTTCCGAGCCGTGTTTGGCGAATTTAGGGGCCATCTCGCGCTCGATGGACTGAAGCTCTGGGCTCGTATGCGCGCCGGTCAGATTGTAAAATGTCCGGGCTGTGCGGCTTAGCAGCTCGCCAGATTTTTCCAGTGCTTCAATCGTATTGTCAAAGGACGGGGCGTCAGGATTGTCCGCAATCGCGTCAATCTCAGCGCGGGCTGTGGCCATTGTCGCTTCGAAAGCATCCATGAAGTGGTCAGGCTCTATGTCACCGAAAGGTGGCAGCTCGAAAGGTGTTGACCATTTGTCGAGAAGCGGATTGGCGGTCATGGAACGGTCCTTGGTGCGCGTTTGGTTATGTTGCATTAGATATGGCGTGGTGAGCGCTCTATTCCAAGAGCGCAGACTTTGTTTCCAAGGTTGCCTCTATGCAGTCAGCTCGTTGGTCAATTGCTGCTGGTGCGAGAATGTCAGTCTCAAATCCTAGCTGTTGGAAGGATTTATAGAGATGCCGGTACTCCAGAACAGCTTCTTCAAAAGGTTTTTGTCGCTCTTTGTCAGTTTTGAATATTTCCGGCCAGGGCGGTGTCAGGAATACGAGCTTTGAATATCGCGGTTGAGTGAGAATCTTCTGGAGGTCCGAAGGGATTTGCAGATTTTGGAAGCTCATGTAGGTGATGGTATCAATCACAGAGCGGTCAAGAAACACTGGCTGATCGGACGAAGGCACTGTTTCAAGTCTTCCAGGTGCAATTTTACGCTAGCCCGAACAAATGCTTCCGGTGATACCCAGGGAAGGGCGTCTGATCCCTCGGTCATGGCGGTCACGACCACCTGGCGCCCTGCCTCTTGGACTACAGGGTACCCACGAATTTCAAGCTCTTTGAGAAGAGTAGATTTTCCGCCTCCCGAACAGCCTGACAGGATGATGAAGTTTGGCATGGTCTAGCTGCCAAACACGACGCTGTGCATGATCCTGCCGGGCACGAACGTAAACAGGCCAGCGACAATCAAGGCCCAGAAGAACAGAGCTGTCATGGCCCTTTTATGGGTTGATATCCGGCCGTATCTGGCTGCGATGACAGCTGCTGGAACGGCGACGAGTGTCAACAAGGACAGAAAATGGATCGGGCCGAAAGGGCCAATCAGCCGGAAGCCGAAGATGAATAAGCTCGACCCTGCGACCCACATCATCAGGATGCACCAGAGATATCCCAGAACACGATGATTGATCGTGCCTTTGGGGGCAACCATCTGAGCGGTACCGAGACAAAGGGCACCGATCGCAGCGAATGCGTGACTGGCAATTAACGGACCGGCGTTCAGGAGGGGCGTCAAGGATGCCATGTGAGATATGTCTTTTCAAAACAGGTCTGAAACAGGGGGGGCTCGCCGAGCCTATACGATTTTTGGTTGCTGTTGTGTGGCGCAATGAATGCCGCCGCCGGTTTCGCCGACAGGGTCCACATTCAGGCTGATGATTTGCCTGCCGGGATAGAGCTGGCTGAGTATCTCAGTGGCGATTGTGTCGGTCTTTTGGTCACCGAACTCAGCGCAAATCACGGCACCGTTGCACACGTAGTAATTTACATAGGAAGAGACAAAGTCATCAGTGATGATGCGTGTGCGTTCTGGTGATGGGATTTCAACAATTTCTAGCCTGTTTCCATTGGCATCTGTCGCCTGTTGCAAAATTGAGAGCGTTTTTCTGGCCGAATTTGAGAAAGCATCGTCGTCTTCGGAATAAGGCACCTGGATCAATACCGTACCCGGACGGACGAAACGTGCCAAGGCATCGATATGATCATCCGTGATGTCGAGCCCGCGCACACCCGGTGCCCAGATTATTTTCTCGGCACCGTAGGCTGCAAGCAAGCGGGATTCGACGCCGACTTTGGGCAAGGTGTTGCGGTTGGTATTCACCCAGCAGCTTTCATGGGCAAGCAGGGTTCCAGCTCCGTCCCACTCCACGCCGCCAGGTTCGCCGTACAGACCGCTATCATAGACGGGAAGGTTCAGGCGTTCGGCCACACGCCGTGAAATCTTCGCGTCATTGTCGCAAACCTGTTTGCCGCCCCAACCATTGAAGGCAATGCGGGAGACGCAGATCTCTCCATGGTCGTTGATGGCAAACAATGGTCCGGAATCACGGCACCATAGATCATCTGTCGGGATATCCCAGATGTCGATGTTGGATGATAAATAGCGCCGCGCATTGGCGGCTTCGCTTTTATCCATCATCAGAACAACTGGTTCGAAGTCCGCGATTGCATTGGCAATGTCGGCGATGGTCTTTTGCAGGTCGTTCAGGAAATAACGGTCAGGGTGAACCGTGCGGTTGACGGGCCACTGCATGAAAGTCCGCTCGTGCGGCGTCTCTTCTGCTGGCACGTAAAAGCCGGATGGTAGCCCCAAAGGTGTTGCTTGCGCCTTGGCCATTGGCAGTGCTCCTGAGCCCAGCGCTGCGACCATCACGCTCTTGCTGGCCAAGCCCTTGCTGAATTGTCTGCGGGTGATCATTGGGGCCTGGCCTCTACCACATGGTTTTTGCTGCGCGGCCGGGCCACTCATCGTCATAGGCCTTGCCGTTGACATTGCCCGCGGACATTTCCTGCAGGATTTGACCGGGTGTTGGCAGAGACGCCGGATCAACGTGCTTCTCGTTGTCCCAAAGACCAGCGCGCAAGACGGCCCTGGCGCATTGGAAGTAGATTTCCGAGACGGTGATCTGGATGACGCAGCGCGGTTGCTTGTTCTGTGTGGTCAGTTGCGCGAGCAGGTCTGGATCCGTGCTGAGATGAGCTGTGCCATTGATGCGTAGGGTAGACCCGGATCCGGGGATCAGCATCATCAAGGCAATGCGGGGATCACGAACGATATTGCGCAGAGAATCAACACGGTTGTTTCCGCGCCTGTCGGGCATCAGAAGCGTTTTTTCATCCTGAATAACCAGACATTGCTCGGCATCGCCGCGCGGCGAGCAGTCCAGTCCTTCAGGGCCGGATGTTGCCAAGGCGCAAAAAGGGGATGCCTCGATGAGCCGCCGATACAGCGGTGTGATCCGGTCGCTGACCTTCACCGTCGAGGCAGCCCCGGGATCCGTGTAAATCTGCTCAAGCTGTTCGATGGTTTCAATCCGATGCGACATCAGGGGCGTCCTCATTTGTTCAGGTCCTGTAGGCTTTTAGTTAGTCCCTGTCGCTCTTGGCCACAATGATTCTGCTGCGTGTTGGTCGTATGTTGCCACGATGCATGCGGTCGAAGATGGTCATATGAAAAAAGAATTATTTGACTTTTGTCTAATGCGGAATTTCGTTCCATTGAACAGTCTGACGAACATATTCTATGTGGCGTTGCAATATTATATTCTAAATGCAAATAAAAAATAGTTAGTTAGGTGAATGTTGCATTGCGTCAATTGTTTTGACTGCGAAGAAATACATAGATCTTGATTTTACATTTATGTTCGACTTCTGGCTGACCCACGCCGATAGTCGTATTGCTTGTTTGTCATGGGTTTTTTTAAAGTTGAAGCAGCTCGCAGTCAGCCTGGCAGAGGGCCGATGAATTGGTCGGAAATCGCTGCTGTATCTGTTGGCATACTGCAAACCGTTTGCAGACATTCGTTTAGGCTTTTGGGCCTTTCTGGGAGGAAAGCATGACACTTATTCGTAAACCACTGAGCCGTCGTTCCATCTTGCGCGCCGGTGCCGCTGGTGGCATCGGCTTGGCTGCGCCTACAATCTTTACGAGCTCCGCTTGGTCGGCGCCTTATCTGAACGAGCCCAAGGGCGGGGAAGTCACATTCGGCTTTAACGTTCCGCAGACTGGTGCTTATGCCGATGAAGGCGCAGATGAGCTGCGCGCTTATCAGCTGGCTGTCAAGCACATCAACGGCGAAGGGGATGGCGGCATGCTAAACACCTTCTCGTCCAAAGCGCTGGGCGGTAATGGTGTGAACGGCAAGAAGGTCGTTTATGTGACTGGTGATACGCAAACCAAGTCTGATGCAGCGCGTGCATCTGCCAAGCGTATGATCGAGAAAGACGGCGCCATCATGATCACTGGCGGTTCTTCCTCCGGCGTGGCGATTGCGGTGCAGTCTCTTTGTCAGGAAGCTGGCGTTGTCTTCATGGCCGGGCTGACACACTCCAATGACACCACGGGTAAGGATCGCCGGGCCAATGGCTTCCGTCATTTCTTCAACACTGAAATGACTGGTGCAGCGCTTGCTCCTGTGCTGAAAAACGCTTTCGGTTCCGACCGTAAAGCCTATCACCTGACAGCCGATTACACTTGGGGCTGGTCTCAGGAAGGCTCGATCAAGAAGTACACAGAGAAGATCGGTTGGGACACAGTTGCAGCTGTTCGCACGCCTCTTGGTGCTGGCGATTTCTCCCAGTACATCACGCCTGTGTTGAACTCCGGTGCTGACGTGCTGGTTCTGAACCACTACGGTAAGGACATGGTCAACTCGTTGACACAGGCCGTTCAGTTCGGACTGCGTGACAAGATGGTCAACGGCAAGCAGTTCGAAATCGTTGTTCCACTGTTCTCGCGTCTGATGGCGCAGGGTGCTGGCGATGCGATCAAGGGTATCTTCGGATCGACCAACTGGAACTGGTCGCTGACCGATGAAGGCTCCCAGGCTTTCGTCAAGTCTTTCGGTCAGGAATACGGCTTCCCGCCAAGCCAGGCAGCTCACACGACGTATTGTCAGGCAATTCTTTATGCTGATGCATGCCAGCGCGCAGGAACCTTTGAGCCTTGTGCAGTCGCAGCAGCGCTAGAAGACTTCGACTTCGATGGTCTGGGCAATGGCCCAACCCTCTATCGTGGCGCTGATCACCAGTGCTTCAAGGACGTTCTTGTCGTGAAGGGTAAAGAAGCCCCGTCATCGCAGTTCGATCTTCTTGAAGTTGTGGAAGTTACGCCTCGTGCACAGGTCGAATACGCACCTGACATGGCTGATGTGGCCGGCGATCTCGGCACTTGTAACAACGGCGCTTGATCTGCGTTTGAACTCAAAGAGCGGCCGCCTTTTCGGGTGGCCGCTTTCCTACAGGGGTATGGCTTTTAGCCAAAGAGAACACCGGCAAAACCGATGGATGTCATTCTACTTCAACTTCTGAATGGGCTGGACAAGGGCGGGGCCTATGCGCTTATCGCTCTCGGACTGACCCTGATTTTCGGCACGCTTGGTGTCGTAAATTTTGCGCACGGCGCGTTGTTCATGATGGGGGCCTTCTGCGCTGTCACGTTCAACAAGTTCCTAAGCCTTGAAAAAATCGTGCTGGACCCTGAGCGCACGACGGCCTGGGGCACACCGATGGAAGTGCGCACCCCCTACATCGAAGCCTTGTTGGGCGACTTTGGGGGCTGGATCCTGAATTATTCCGTTCCTGCGTCGATTCTGCTGGCCATACCGGTCATGCTTTTGATTGGCTTCGTCATGGAACGTGGCCTGATCAAGCATTTCTACAATCGGCCGCATGCTGACCAGATCCTTGTGACCTTTGGCCTTGCCATCGTTTTGCAGGAAATCATCAAGGCGATCTTTGGGGCGAACCCGATCCCGCAGGTTGCACCTGAAGCTGTTCGTGGAGCCGCTGACATTGGAGCGATGCTCGGGTTTGAGGCCGGAACAATCGTCTATCCCTGGTGGCGTATGGTCTATCTGTTGTTTGCTGGCGGTATCATAGCAGCCGTCTTCGCCTTTCTTCAATTCACCACATTCGGAATGGTCGTTCGTGCTGGCATGGCTGATCGCGAGACTGTCGGGCTTCTTGGCATCAATATCGAACGACGTTTTACCATTGTATTCGCGCTGGCTGCGGTTGTCGCCGGGGTGGCTGGTGTCATGTACACGCCGATTTTGCCGCCGGATTATCACATGGGCATGGACTTTCTGGTGCTGTCATTCGTGGTGGTTGTCGTTGGCGGAATGGGGTCGTTGCCCGGTGCGGTGGCCGCAGGATTCCTGCTTGGCATCTTGCAGTCTTTCGCGTCGATGAATGAGGTCAAGGATATCCTGCCGGGTATCGACCAGATCATCATCTATCTTGTTGCCGTGGTTATCCTGCTCGTGCGTCCGCGCGGCTTGATGGGCCGCAAGGGCGTCATGGAGAATTAATGACAATGAGTGCCCAAACGTCTCCTACACGCGATTTCGTGATCTTTGCGATCTTCGCCGTGGCTGTAATGACGATGCCCGTCTGGTTGGCTCCGGTTGGGGCCGGCTATCCGGATCTCTTGCAGAAATTCGCCATCTACGGATTGTTCGCGACCGGGTTCAACATCCTGTTCGGCCTGACCGGATACCTGTCCTTCGGCCATGCGGCTTTCTTGGGAATTGGTTCTTACACAGCCGTGTGGACCTTCAAGCTGCTTGGCATGAACCCGGTTCCAGCGGTCTTTATGGCGGTTGCCACGTCCGGGGTCTTTGCCCTGGCCATTGGTTACATCAGTTTGCGCCGGTCCGGGATCTACTTTTCGATCCTGACATTGGCGTTCGCCCAGATGTCCTACAATCTGGCCTATTCGGTTCTGACGCCGATCACCAATGGCGAGACTGGCCTGCGTGTTCTGGAGTCCGACCCCAGGTTATTTGACGCAGTTGACTCGACTGATGGTCCGCTGGTTTCAAATCTCTTTGGCTACGACATGAGCGGGTATCCGGGCTTTTACTTCTGTGCAGTAATCCTGATCATCGGGTTCTACATTGCCCAGCGTATCTTCCGTTCGCCCTTCGGCACCATGCTGCGCGCTGTGAAATCGAACCAGAACCGGATGAATTACACCGGCTTGAACCCACGGCCCTATACGCTTGCTGCATTCGTCATCTCTGGCATGTATGCCGGTCTTGCTGGTGCGCTTCTGTGTATTACAGATCCGCTTGCAGGGGCTGAGCGCATGCAGTGGACTGCGTCCGGTGAAGTGGTTCTGATGACCATTCTGGGTGGTGCTGGCACGCTGATGGGGCCGATCCTCGGCGCTGGTCTGATCAAGTATTTCGAGAACATCTTCTCGGCGTTCAACGATCAGGTTCTGAACCAGATCTTCGGTTTTCTGCCGGACTTCCTGCAGACGATTGTTGTTGCGGTTACAGGGCTTTTCGTTGGCGAAGGCTGGCATCTGACCCTCGGGGCTCTGTTCATGTTGATCGTGATCTTCCTGCCAGGTGGCATCATGGAAGGGGTAGAGCGCATTGGACGTCTGTTCAAGCGGTCGTCTGGCGACAAATCAGGCCAAAAACACGCTCCGGCTGAGTAAGGACGAACCAAATGGAAATCTTGAAAGTCCAGGGCGTCAACAAAGCCTTTGGCGGGCTTCGTGCCCTTGATGATGTCAACCTCAGTATCGAGGAAGGCGCGGTTCATGCGATCATCGGACCCAATGGGGCGGGCAAGTCAACTTTGCTCAATTGCTTCGTAGGACGTCTGATTCCCGATACCGGAACTGTCATGTTTGGCGACACCTCGCTGATCGGCTTGAAGGCCCATGAAATCAATCAGGCTGGTGTGTCCCGTGTGTTTCAAACACCGGAAATCTTTGGTGATCTAACGCTTTTGGAAAACGTCATGATCCCGACGATGGCAAAGCGAGACGGTGAGTTTGCGCTTCATTGCTGGTCCCGTGTTGATCAGGATGCGGAGGTCCGTGACAAAGCCCTTCACATGCTGGAGGACGTTGGCCTTGTGTCCAAGAAAGGTATGATTGCAAACAGTCTGTCACGTGGTGATAAACGTCGCCTCGAGCTGGCCATGTGCCTGGTCCAGGAGCCAAAGCTCTTGTTGTTGGATGAACCGACCGCAGGCATGTCGCGTGCTGATACCAATAACACCATCGATCTTCTGCAGCGTATTGGGTCTGATCGTGGCATCACCAAAGTCGTGATCGAGCATGACATGCATGTGGTGTTCTCGCTGGCCAGCAAGATCAGTGTTCTTGCCCAAGGCACAGTGATTGCGGAAGGCAAGCCGGAAGATATCAAGGGCGACCCGCGCGTGCAGGAAGCCTATTTGGGAGGAGCGCATCTATGAGCATCGCCGATGAGCAAGTTGCGAACAAATCCGTGCCTGGAATCAAGCCGGTGAAGCCGGCAGGTGGCGCGCCAGCGTTCTTTTCTGCCTGGGACATGCATGCCTACTATGGCGAAAGTTATATCGTCCAAGGTGTCAGCTTTGACATCCGGGAAGGTGAGATTCTGGCATTGCTGGGCCGCAACGGGGCAGGGAAGACCTCAACACTGCGGACCATTGCCCGGATGGATGATCCGAAACTGACACATGGCGAGATCTGGCTTGATCATCAGCCTCTTCATGACATGAAGAGCTATCAGGCAGCGCGATTGGGAGTTGGTCTTGTGCCTGAGGATCGGCGGATCATTCAGGGGCTGACGGTTCAGGAAAATCTCGAATTGTCCCAGATTGCCGAGCCCAAGGGTTGGTCGATCGAGCGTATCTATGAGCACTTTCCAAGACTGGCCGAGCGCCGGAACCAGGAAGGCACGACCATGTCAGGCGGTGAGCAGCAGATGCTCGCATTGGCGCGGATTCTGGCTCGTGACATCAAGCTTCTGCTGCTGGATGAGCCCTATGAGGGGCTTGCGCCGGTCATCGTGCAGGAAATCGAGCGGATCCTTCAAGGGATCAAGGAGCTTGGTATTACGACAATTATTGTTGAGCAGAATGCTGTTGCAGCCTTGAAACTGGCTGACAGGGCCTTGATCCTGGATATGGGAGAGGTCGTTTTTGACGGCACTGCCCAAGAGGTTCTCGACAATGTTGAATTGAGGCATGAGTATCTGGCAATCTGATTTTCAGCGATTCTCATGGTTTTGCATTTGAACCGGCGTCAATCAGACGCCGGTTTTTTTGTAATTGCGACCTGTTGGGCGCATGATTGAGGAAATGATTCGTATGCTGTTGCTGTCGCAGGATGAAACGCGCAAGGCTTTGCCTTTTGACCGCCTGATCGATGCGCTTGACGCCATGTTTATGACAGGCTGCGAGATGCCGGTGCGCCATCACCACGACATGGCGGTTCCCGGCGAACCGGATGCAACCATGCTGTTGATGCCAGCCTGGGTGCCAGGGGCCTATGTAGGCGTGAAGATCGTCAATGTCATGCCGGGCAATTCGGATCGCGGCCTGCCAGCGATTTCGGCAGAATATCTGCTGTCAGATGGGCGAAGCGGAGAGATGCTCGCCATGATCAACGGCGGCGAACTGACCGCACGGCGAACAGCTGCTGCCTCGGCCCTTGCTGCGCGCTATCTGGCACGCTCTGATGCCTCTCATCTGGTTATTGTAGGTACAGGCAGGCTGTCGATCAATCTGGTCGGCGCACATATGGCAGTTCGACCAATTACCAAGGTCAGCTTCTGGGGACGAAACCGCGCGAAAGCCGATGCGATGGCCGCTGAAGCACAGAGCCTTTACGGCGTTGAGGCTGAGGGCGTTTCGGATCTTGAAGTTGCGGTCGGTGCGGCTGATATTGTCAGTGCTGCCACGCTTTCCCTTGAGCCATTGATCCATGGAGCCTGGCTCAAACCGGGGACACACGTTGACCTGGTCGGGGCGTTCAAGCCAACGATGCGGGAGAGCGACGACGAGGCGATCCGTGTTGCAAGTGTTTTTGTCGATACAAGGAACGGCTGTACAAAAGAAGGTGGCGACATTGTCCAACCGTTGGCATCCGGTGTTTTGGCGTTGTCTGATGTCAAGGCAGACCTTTATGAACTTGCGCGGGGATTACATATTGGCCGCACCAATGATAGTGAAATTACATTATTCAAGTCAGTCGGTGCGGCTCTTGAAGATCTCGCAGGCGCTATTCTCGCTTATGAGAGTTCCAAGCGCTGAAATCGACTTGACGTCGGACAATGTTGAAAAGAGAGTTTTACTGGATGGGTAGCCTTAAATCTGAGTTTCCGTCCCTTGTCGGGTTTTTGTTGTTCGGTGCCTTTGTGGCATTCGGCGATCTTGTGAGCCCGGATCAGATTGGCTTGGGTGGTGGTCTCGCGGTTCTGTCGGTCCTGTTCCTGGCCATGATGTGGTGCGCTTTTTCTGTGGTCCGGCATGCGGGCGGTTTGGCGACGCTGCTGGGGGAACCCTATGGAACCTTGATCCTGACATTGGCTGTCATCGGAATTGAGGTCGCTCTTATTGCTGCTGTGATGCTGGGTGGGGATGCCAAACCGACGTTGGCCCGCGAAACCATGTTCTCAGTTGTGATGATTGTATTGAACGGATTGGTGGGGATTTGCCTGCTCGTCGGGGGGCTGCGCCACAAGAGCCAGAGCTACAATTTGCAAGGGGCGAACGCCTTTCTATCGGTTTTGATTCCGCTGGCAATCTTTGCGCTGGTGTTGCCGCGTATCACCCATTCTGCGCCAGGCGGACAATTGTCGCCGTTGCAGACAGGGTTCGAGATCATCATGTCAGTCGTGCTCTACGGCGTGTTTCTGGCCATTCAGACCCGCACCCACAGTGATATTTTCCAGCAACCGGATTCCGATGGGAAGAGTCATGATGACGATCATCACGGCGGAGTGGTCCGGACTATCCCATTTCATATTGTCGGGCTTTTGGGTGCTTTGCTGCCGATCATTCTGCTGTCCAAAAAACTGGCGCTTTATGCCAATTACAGCATCGAAGGCATGGGCGCGCCAATTGCCTTGGGCGGTTTCCTGGTTGCTGCCCTTATCCTGATGCCGGAAGGCCTCAGTGCACTTCAGTCTGCGCGTGAAAACAAGCTGCAGCGCGCGGTCAACATCTGCCTGGGATCGGCTGTGGCCACGATTGGACTGACTGTGCCGGCCGTGCTTGCGATTGGTTGGGTGACCGGCAAACAGGTCGAGCTTGGCCTTGAGATGGAAGACATTGTGCTGTTGTCCCTGACCTTGTTTGTCAGTGTCGTGACCTTTGCCAGTCGACAGACAAATTACCTGCAGGGCGCGGTGCACCTGGCCTTGTTTGCAGCTTATGTGATGATGATCTTTGATCTGTCGTAGGTATCCAGGCTTCTGAGCCTAGCCCAGTTCAAAGGTCGTCGTGCCGAATGTCTTGTCGAGAGGCAGATCCGGCGCGGGGCCTTTGTACATGCGGGCGGCTTCGAAAGACGGTGAAAGCTCGTAGCGCTCGGCAAGAGCGAGGGCAGCCTGATTGGTTTCCGGCGTGTTCAGATGAATTGTTTGTCCTTTCACCTGTCCTGCCAGCGCCCGGAACAGCGTATCCGCGATCTCCGGGGTGTCAGCGAACAATGGACCAATGTTGAAACCGTCGTGGCACTGGCGAATGACGCCATAACCTTTGACTGTGCCATCTTCCACAAAGGCAAAGCCGCGCCTGGTGTCCAGCATGGGCGCGCACCACAGCTTCAGGAAGTCTGTGCGTTCTGCGGGTACAAAAGCTCGGTCATAGTCCCAGATTGAAGGGAAGATGCCTTGCCCCAATGTGCACAATCGCGAATCCATCGGCGTATCAACCATAGACAGACCGCTTTGCTGAAGTGTGCGGTGGGCAAATTCAAAACCGGATTCGCGATAGTTGTCCTGTTGGGCCACAACGCCATCAAGGCCAATGGTGCGGCCTTCCAGGTGCTTGATCCCGTGGTCCCAGATGGACATGCCATAGCCTTTGCCACGGTGTTCAGGGCGGCAGATGTAAAAGCCGATGAAACCATAGGTTTCGCCGTAGCGAATGGCCGAGATACAGGAAACCGGTTCGCCTTCGTTCCAGGCCATGAAGAAACCGCCGGGATCGGCTGCCCGGTAGGGTTCAAGATCTTCCAGTCCGGGGTTCCAGCCCTCTTCCTTTGCCCAGGTGAGGGCAAGAACAAGGTCAGCTTCGCTCATGGTGCGGATTTCAAGCGGGCTGGCGGTCATGGAAAGCTCCTGGATAACATTTCTGCCCGTTTGGACGGATCAAAACGTGCCCCAGACGAAACCGGAAATGCTCTAGGTGGCTGGATCACAGGTAAACGTCATAGGGTACAGGCTAGCTGCTGGTCAATCGTACCAGTGCTTAAAGCTGCAATATCGATCAGGAGCAGCCGAAATTGGCACTTAACTGTCGAAGAATGATCATTTGGGAAAAATGGTACGCCCAAGGGGAATCGAACCCCTGTTTTCGCCGTGAAAGGGCGACGTCCTAACCGCTAGACGATGGGCGCACTGTCAACGCTTGCGCGTCGTGGGAGGCTTATAGGCAGATTTCTTTGTGCCTGCAAGGGGGTTATGTCACAAAATTCACAGGCCCGGAAAGCCGGGCCTGTGAATGGCTTAAAAGCTTGGAATAAATGTCAAACTCACCATTCGCCGGTATTGGGCATTGAAGCCCATGGCTCTGCCTTTTCAAGGGCTTCGCCCTTTTGCAGAAGCTCAATGGAAATATTGTCCGGCGAACGAACAAAAGCCATGCGACCGTCCCGTGGCGGGCGGTTTATGATGACGCCTTTTTCCGCAAGCTGAGCGCAAAAATCGTAGATGTTGTCGACCTCATAAGCCAGATGACCGAAGTTCCGTCCGCTGTCGTATTCTTCCGGATCCCAATTGTAAGTGAGTTCCAGAAGTGGTGCGCTGACAGCCTTGCCGCTTTCAATGTCATCTGAACCTGCAAGGAAGATCAGCGTGAAACGACCGGCTTCATGGTCTATGCGGCGGACCTCGGTCATCCCCATCTTGTTGCAATAGAAGTCGAGAGAGGCGTCTACGTCGGTGACGCGGACCATGGTGTGCAGATAGCGCATGGATTTTCCCATTGCTGGAGTGGTGTTCTTCAAATCTGGACTACAAGATTTGCACTATGGCAGAAATTACAAGCCTTGATAGCTCTGCAAGTTAAAGGTGTCGACATCGTCCTGCTTATTGGTGCTTTCAACAGGCATGAAGTTTCCTTGGCTCAATACATCGGCAGTCTGACCTCATTTGCCTGTGAAATTGCCAATGCTGCATCAGATGTCGAGAGAAATGGTCTGTGGTTAGTTGGACAATTCCTCTTCTCGCTTTGGGGCGGGGTGTTATCCTTTTGTTAGGAATCACCCACTCGCTGAGTCGTTTTAGGGATTTGGCGGGTAAAAGATGCGAACCAGATACGGGGCTAGTTGTTATGGGGGGAAATACCTTTACGGATCCCCGCGCGATCGAAGCGGCAGAGGATGTTGCCGTCGACGTGATCGAGGTTGCGGGTTCTATCAAATGGTTTGATGTTGCCAAAGGATATGGCTTCATTGTTCCCGATAATGGAGAGGAAGACATTCTTCTTCATGTGACCTGTCTTCGGCGTGACGGGTATCAAACAGCTTATGAAGGCGCGCATGTGGTTTGCGAAGTTCTGGACCGGCCAAGAGGGCTTCAGGCCTTTCGGATCCTGTCCATGGACGAATCCACTGCAACGCATCCCTCGCAGCTTCCTCCCTCCCGCACGCATGTTCAGGTTGTTCCTGAAAGTGGGTTCGAGAAGGCCACTGTCAAATGGTTCAATCGTGTGAAAGGCTTCGGATTCTTGACCCAAGGGGAAGAGACCGAGGACATCTTTATTCATATGGAAACATTGCGGCGCTTCGGCATTACCGAGTTGCGACCAGGCCAGGAGGTTCTGGTTCGGTTCGGAATGGGGCCTAAGGGGCGCATGGCTGCAGAGATCAGGCCATCGGGAACAACGGGTGTTCACATTCCGTCATCCCATTGAGCACATATGTTGCTTTTGAGAATTGCAGTTGAAGATATTAAAGGTCGGCATTGTCCGGCCTTTCTTTTTGTCAAATGCATTTGTTTCAGTCAGCAGGTGCCTGGCAGCAGCTGGAACGAGACATGGTGCAGCCGTAAATGAGGGCTAGCTGTATAATGAAGTCCTGCGATGTGAGGTGTTTATGATGAAATCCGTTTTGGCCGACAGGCTTCCTTCCGCCTGGCTGATCGCTTTGCGGGCGGCCTCCCGGGCAGCTGTCGTGTGTGTTGGCCTTATCACGTTGTTCGTTGCCGGGGCAGGGACAGGGATAGGTGCCGAGGGTGTTGCTGATCTGCCGATGGAAGACCTCAGCATTGTGAGCGTTGAGGCGACGCACGAGTTCAAGGTGGAAGTCGCCAGTACGGACAGGCAAAGGGCACAGGGATTGATGCTGCGTGAAACCATGGCGGGTGATCATGGCATGCTGTTCGTTTTTGACGCGGAAGGTGACCGATACTTCTGGATGAAGGATACGCCGCTGTCTCTGGATATTATTTTCGCAGATGCAGACGGCGTGATCGTTCGGATCGCCGAGCGAACCACACCTTTTTCCCAGAAAATTATTCCATCCCGAGAAGCTGCAATGTTTGTGCTGGAGCTAAATGCCGGGCAATCTGAAAAACTAGGGATTTCTGCGGGAGACAGGCTGGTTTCACCATCTATATCGGCTGTGAGGTAGCTGATTGGGCCTGTTGAAAAGTTGGGTTTGGGGTCATTAATTTGGTGAATATCGCAAAGATGCTGAAATGGTGTCTTGAACTCGCTGACAAATTGATTATACCCACGATCAAGGTGTTACACACTGAAGTCGGGGCATAGCGCAGCCTGGTAGCGCATCTGGTTTGGGACCAGAGGGTCGCAAGTTCGAATCTTGCTGCCCCGACCATTTTCTCCAAAATTGATGGTTGATACGGAGACTGCTTAGCAGTTTTTATTGCGAGTTTTCTCCGCTGTAAATATCTGAGCGAAAAGCCAGATATAGGATGAAGTGCTCTGTCGCTTGTCTCAAATTCCCATTCTTGTCCGATGATGATTTGCAAACGCGCTCACATATGTGCTCAGCGGCTGCCTGTGGGCCCCTGAACTGCATTCGACAGGTTTTGGCGAGTGTTGTGCAGGGATCTTAATTAGAAAACGCAGCGTGAGTTTTTTAAATCCGGTGAAGACATGATGGAAATTGGCTTTGTGGCTTTTCTCGTGATGAAAATTTGACCACCATGCCTCCACTTGTGCAGTTAAAATCAGGGTGGTTCGCGAAATGTATTTGGATCAAATTGGCGATGACACCCTCAGGATCACCCAGGCGGTGGCTCTGCTTCAGGAGAAGATCCGGTCAGCTGGCTTGCGTTTGAAGGAAAGCACGGATTTTTCCCTGTTTGAGGATACGATCCGGGCGACTGAAGACCGTTATCTCATGGAAGATTTTTCCGGCAAGTTTTTTGATCTGCATGGAACTAGTGCTTTCTGGATTGGGGCCTGGGACAAGAGCGGAGAGCCGGTGTCTGTTCAAGCTGCCAAAATTGAAGACCTGCGGGATCGAAGTCTTGGTCAGTATTGGCAGCAGCAGCAACGCCGGATCTTCGTTGACCCGTCACAAGATGCGGAGCTTGGCGATGAACACGCTCATGATGCTTTCTTCATTCGAGGGCGCATTGTCTATCATGGGAACCTTTGGCTGCGACGTCAGGAGCGCGGCAAGGGATTGGCTGAGGCCTTGACCCAACTGGGGTTTCTGATTTCGCTATTGAAATGGTCGCCGGATTATCTTTACGGCCTGATGGCCGCTCGCAATGCCATGAAAGGCTTCGGGATCCGTGTCGGGTATCGGCGCTTCGCGCCCAGGGGAACGCATTGGGTCAAGTCGCCAGAGCATGTGCGCCCGGATGATTGGCTTGTCTATTCGACGCGCAATGACCTAATTACACTGGCCCGGACTATTGCTGCTGAAGGTCCTGAATAACGCCGAAATAAGCGCAGAACCGTCGTTCAGACTTTGGAGACGGACGCAGGGCGATGATCAGCCGTTCGAAGGCGATGTCTACAATCTTGCCCCCAATATCAATGGAAGCACGCGCATAGCCGTAATAGGGGCCGCCGCTCAACGCCGCACGATAAGCAGCTGTCGAGGCTTCTTCCAGGTCTGGATCGGGGGTCTTGAGTTCCTGATCCTGCTGCATGGCCCAGTCTTCACCAAACAGAACGCGCTGGCTTGACCTGCGTCCGACATAGAAAATTGGCGGAGGGTAGTTCTTGATCAGCTTGTCTGAGCACAAGCTCAGGTAGGGCATATGTTCGCGAATCTTGTCCGATACAAGCCCGGAGGACGACATCATGCTGTCGTAGAACGCAGTCAACTGAGGATCAGCAAGGCCTTTTTCAATTGCCCTGGTTCCCAATTCGGTAAAAACTGTCTCGTTCTTGGTCGGCACCGCGTTAAATTCCCTGTTTGACAGGCCTTAGGTCATTCTTTGAAAGCTTTGAGAAGCAGGGAAATTATACCGTAGAACTCTTCACGTGTCTCTGGACTTAAGTCATCAGCGTTAGCAACATTATAATCGAGCATGAGCATCATATCCCACATATCAGTCAGATTGCGTTCATCTACCGTGGCTTTCAGTGTCTTTAGGTCCTGTTTGACCGAATTGCCGAGGCCGGGCACATGAATTTCACTGCGGAAACATAGCGGTGTGTGCATGAGTGTTCTTTATGTTTGGACGCGGCGTATCTAAGAAGTACGGCATGTCGGCTTTGTTCGAGGCGATAGAAGTCGCACAAACCATTTAGGGTTGTATACACAATTTGCGCAAGAGCTGTGAATCTGGTTAACGCATTACATAGATTGTTGGCTGAGGATGCCAGTGAGCGATCGGCTGTTGACTTCCGCTTCAAAGGCGGGAAAAAGCTGTATTAGAGTTTGGATGTGCCGCTTGATCGGTACCTGGGCCTCAAGACGCAAGGAACGAGCACTATGGTTGCGCGTATCTACAGACCGGCCAAAACGGCCATGCAGTCCGGCAAAGCCAAGACCCAACGGTGGGTTCTGGATTATGAGCCTGAAGTGGCTCGTTCTGTTGAGCCATTGATGGGCTATACGTCCTCTTCCGATATGAAACAGCAAATTCGGCTCTACTTTGAAACCAAGGAAGATGCAGTTGCCTATGCACAGCGCAATGGCATAGAACACCGCGTCGAGGAAGCACGTGAACGGGTTGTTCGCGGTGCTGCCTACTCTGACAACTTCAAATTTGACAGGCAGGCTCCCTGGACCCATTAAAGGGGCCTTGATCCTGAAAGGGCTTGGACGAATTGGGCTTTTGCCTGATTGACCATCAAGCTCTCTTGTCTAATTGCCAAATATGGCCCCGTAGCTCAGCTGGATAGAGCGCTCGCCTTCTAAGCGAATGGTCACAGGTTCGAATCCTGTCGGGGTCACCACTTTTCTTCTAAGTTATTAATTTTGTTGTGATTATCCGATATTTCCCCGCACCTTGGGGGGAAGGTGCGGGGAATTTGTTCTAGCTTCGGTCCAATAATCCGCCGTTTTCGAGGCCCATTTTCTTGCGGTTTGCCTGCTTGGCATAGAGGGTTGCCATGTCTTCGCTGGTCCAGCCGAATATCGCCATCATCTGATGAGATGTCGCTCCCCGTTCGGCTGCGAGTACGGCTCCGGCTTTCCGCAGCCCGTGGGCGCGGCCCTTTTCCAGACCGGCCTCAAGGCACTGTTTGCGGAACCAGTTTCCGAAGCTGGCAGCGCTTGAAAAAGGGGTGCCTCTGGTCGTCAGGAGCAGGGTCAAGGTTCCTGATCTGGAAGCGTCAATGGATCGGGCCAGAGCAGGGACAATCGGCAGATAAATCCATTCTCTGGTCTTGCCGGTTTGAAAGTGGAGTTCGCCGTCCTTGATGTGTTGCCTGCCGATCTGGCAGGCGTCTTGTCGGCGCAGGCCCGTGTAAAGCATGAGGTCCATCGCGAGTCGGGCCATCGTTCCGATCTCGTGGCAATCCTC
The DNA here is from genome assembly GCF_037783265.1 of Roseibium algae. NCBI lineage: Bacteria > Pseudomonadati > Pseudomonadota > Alphaproteobacteria > Hyphomicrobiales > Stappiaceae > Roseibium > Roseibium algae. The sequence goes on along the minus strand of NZ_JBAKIA010000005.1, from coordinate 296,100 downwards.
GAATTTCTTTATTTCTTCTGCGGTCCAGGTGTGGAAGCCTGCAGTTTCTGCCTGGATCTTTTTGACGCTTGCGGTTGGATCTTCGTCCAGAATGCCGTCAAGGAGGCCGGAATCTATGCCCCACGAAAATGCAGCTTTTATGGTCTTGAGGAAGTTGTTCGCAGCTTCCGGGGTGTGCGCTCTGCGCTCCCTGGCTTTTCGGACAACGCCTGGTGTGATGTCAGACAGCAGCGCTGAGCCTGATTTATCGACGATCCTCTTGATGATATTGCTTCGTGCCCTGCGGGTGCCTTCTGACAAGTTGGTGAAGCGTGTGCTCTGCTGATAAATGTCAAATAACCAGCCCAGCGTATGGCGCTTGTATCGGCTTCGGGGCTTTTGGGGGGCGGGCCTGTCCTGTGCAGCGGCATTATAGGCCTGCATGAACTCGGAGTTCGGCTCTGTGCTGTATTGGTCAGGCAGGCGAGTTCTCTTGCCTTTGCCAACGCGATAAACCCATGTGACCCGCCCGTGTCGTGTCTTTTCCTTGATCAGATTCGGGAGGCGAGGGCGCGGCATGAGGGACATTAGAGTTCAGGTTCCGGCCGGTTTTCAAGCTCTATCTTGGGGCTTGTCAAAATTCGGATGGTTCCTTCACGGGTAATCTCGACGCCATCCACAGGCAAACCGGCATCAACAACGGCTCTTACAGCGCGTTTGACGTCGACTTGCTTGAAGGTGGCGTGGGTGTTCATCGTCTATCGTCCTTTGAGGGGCTTTGGTTTCCTTTTGATCGGCTGCGCTCTGCTGAGCGCGTAAGGTCTTCGCTGTCGAGCAGAAAGCGGGCTTGATCCAGCACTTGCGTTGAGACGTATTCCTGACCAGGACAGCCCGGCACCAGGACCGCGCTCATCACGATGTCGGCAAGTGCCTTCTTAAACGTCTGCGCGTCGTCCATGGTCTTCCGTGCCTCTAATCGCTGATCGGCCAGATGGTGACCGTGTGCCCGCGTTCGGTCGCTTCGCGCACGTATTGCGCTTGCTCTTCGTCGTCATCAAATGGGGCATGCTGTGAGCATAAATGCCCGTCGCTGTCGCGGGCTTCTGCCTGCCAGCCGCCTGCGCGGCTTTCTTCAGGCGTCATGAGATTTACAGGGCTTGGGTCTCTCATCTATCGGGCCTTCATTGTGTTGGTGCCGGGTTGTTGGCGATGACTTTGGTGCTGGCGAGTGGGTCGTCGTAGAGGGCTCGTGCAGCGGTTTCTGCTTCTTCCAGCGTGTAGCCTGTGACCTGAAAGTCTTTCGCGGTGGACTGGTAGCCGTGCATCTTGTTCTCGACCCGCACGGTGAACATTTGCAGAGTTTCAAAGGGCAGTTTTTTGCGGACCGTCTCAGCGATCAGGCAAAGGGTCCGGGCCTCATTCTCAAAGCCAGCAAGGCTCAAGTTTATGGCGGCGGTTTCCAGTTCTTGGGGAATGCTGGTCATGCCTCACACCTCCGGACAGACAAGAAAGAGGCCGTGACCTGCAGCGATGCCGAAAGCCACGGCCAAGGTGGCCCTTTGCAGAGATGCGGGGAGGATTCGCTCTGCTGTTTTGGGCGATTGGGTGTGTTCTGTTAGGTCTGATGATTCTGGGAAATCGCCGAACTGGCGGTCCGCGTCACGGGCGGCGCTTGCCTTTGCCAATGTGCAGAGGGCAAGCGCCGCCAATGTGAAAGCGGGGAACAGGAGCGCTGTCCAGATGACAAGCGGGGCGATGGTGTGTCGCAGGCTTGCCAGTTCTGTTAGGAGCAGGGCTGTTTCAGGGGAGATATCGTGCATGGTTCACGCCCCTGTTCCGGTTGATCGGGCGTTGCCAGCAGCGCCTTGAGCGCCGCGATGGCCTCTGGTTTGCCGTAGACCTTGTGGTCGCTGCCCGGCAGATCCAGTGCGATCAGCTCCATGGCTGAGACGGTTTTGCATGCGCCGTCCGGCTGCGCGACCTGCATGGTGCGCAGAGGGCTTTTGATGCCCTCGTAAAACGCCAGCTGACTGGCGAGGCTGTCCATGCATTTTCGAACAGAGTCTATCAGGATCATCAGATCGCGCAGTTTGTGCTGCTCTGTCAGCATTTTTGCGTGCGTGGTGAGCAATTCGATGGCGCGTTTTGCGTTGCCAATTGAGGCGGTCATGTGTGCAGTCCCTGTCCATTATAAAGTCGGATTCGGCCAGCGAAGACTGCCGGACAGGGTGAGACACGCGCAAGAGCATGAGGATAATCGAATGCTGAAAAGTCGCAAGAATGCAGCGCGCACGTATAAGACGTGTGTTGTTGGGGACGCGTTGAATTCCGACAATGTAGGGAAGGTGCATGGTGATATAAAACCGCTACCATCAGTGATTGATGATGAATTGTGCGAATAAAGCACAGTTTCGTCAAGCGAAATTGTGCGTTTTAAGGCCAATTCAGGAAAAATCCAATAAACGGAGATCGAAATTGGCTGCTTTAGATCGTTTCGAAGAATGGATTGACCCGGGAACATTTGCTCGGGTTATCAATGGCTTAGAGAGTCGACTATATGGTTTAGGATATAAGGTTGAGTACGGCGCGGAATTTCGTAAACTTGAAGATGATTTAGCCGAAACAGACAAAAAAGCACTTACTGAACATTTTCGAATGGCATTGAACACCTACACACCGGATACTGCTTTTTGGGTCAAGGTTGTAGATGAAGACAGTCGCATTATTGCTGTAATAGCTGCACGAGTAGATCAACTTGGTTCGCAGAACTTAGGTGAGTATATTCGAAACTATTGGTGGCGATGTTACCCAGATAAAATGCAAAATGGCGTTGCAGCTGCGCCAGTGCAGCCTCGATTTTTAAGTGAAATTAGTGGGAAAGTCGCTTATCTCGGTGATCTATGGGTGGCGCGAGATCATCAGAGGAAAAAGATCCATGAGTGGCTAACACCACTCACTATGTTTGTTGCCCTGCAGAAATGGCACCCAGATTGGATATATTGTTGGGTGAGGCCAAGCGCATGGAATAAGCGGTATCCTCTTGCCTACGGCTTCTCCGCTGTACACCCAATGGGTATCCAGTGGTTGAAGGGGCGTGAGCCAGTTACAATTGACAGCGATCTTGTAATAGGCGTGAACCGGCGTGATTGGGCACTGGATTGGTTAGATCGATTTGGCGACGAATTTCCAAGGGCTTCACATATGTTGTTAGCTGAGAAAGCCCAGAATTTAAATTCCACCGAAGAATAAGTCGCTCGTATAGCAGGTGAACTTCGTGGCCATCGATGCATTTTAGCCGTTTTGAAATTGTCTCGTAACATGGTTGGCCATCAATGGCTATGTGATAGCCCTCATGCACGCCCATTCTAAAATTGATGTCAAATAGAGCTTTGGGCGCACAATCTTCTGTTTCAACACTTGAAGGGACCACTTGTGCGCACATTGTTTTTGGCCCGACGAATAGTATGTCCGGGCTGTCGCCGTCAGTGGCTTCTGCTGCCGTTAAAATAAGGTGTGGTGAAAAACTAGCAAGTTCAGAAGGCATTGACCTAGAATGACGGTTTTCCATCCAAATTCTAATTAGATTTTGACCAATAACGTCCATTGACCCGCGTTGGAGTTCGGCAATGGCGTGCAAGTGAACGAATTCTTTCACTGCCTTGTTCCCTTAATTGGCTCCTGGCGGCCCAATCGATGTAGTTCACGAATAATCGATTTGCGAGTTTTATAATAAATACACTCCTGTTCCTCTGGTTTCAACTTGGAAAGACTAGTGTGTTTGTAGGCGAGGAAACACTCCCATTCCAGAATGTGTTGGCAATCCAGTAAAAGGGCTGTCTTCAATAGCTCGTAGAAATTTAATTCTCGATTTGATAATTCAAATTTCTTCGGAGGGTGGCTTTCAGGTTCTTTTCTCATCAACGCTCCTATTCCTACTCAGGGTAGGGAAGCATGGTCGATACAGCTCATGCAAGAAAAATAGGCGATTAGCGCCCATGCAATTGTGCTTTTAGCCCAATGCGAACAGCTTCGATGAATTTTTCAAACGGCATATCGCCATTGTATTCAGTGGATTCAATCTCAAGTGCCGCCGCCCATGCACGATTGTAGGCGTGATCAAAATCCTGATCATCAGAACCAATTTTAACAAGATGTTTTTTATCAGAATCTGCATTGGCAAGCAGCAAGTCATCGCTATCTGGAGCGTCGGAAAGCGAAGGAATTGGGGCGTTTAGGAACTGGGAAATCCGTATAAGCTCCTCAGCTGTCATCACCCGTGAACCTTGCACCATCCGATTAATCTTCTGTGATGTTAATCCGACCGCGCGCGCAAGCTGAGACTGGTTTGTCCCTGCTTTCCCTATGGCTTCATCAAGCCATTTAGATAGTATTGCGTTAGCTGTTGTTGTCATCATGGGCAAATTATGCACACGCCGAGCGCTACTGTCCTTGACTAATAGCGCACAATTATTACCACCTGTGACTTGACTTATTTTGCACAATTTTGCATTGAATGGTCTGTTATCGCACAGATCGGGCAAGTTCATGGAACCAGCAGCCTCCATAATAAAGTTACTTGGCGGGCTCACTGCGGTCGCGCAAGGCGTTGATCGCAATGTTCATAGTGTCAAAAAATGGCGTTTACCTCGTGATAAGGGGGGAACCGGCGGTGTCGTTCCCCACGGGGCAGTTTTTCATGTCCTTTTGCTTGGTCATCGCAAGGGATTTTCGCTTCAAGCGCAAGATTTGGTCTTAACCCCGAGCCAGCGTGATTTCCTGAGCCAATCATCCCCTAAAGCGGAGCAACCGTCATCGCATAATGCGGATGGGGTTATGCGATGAGCCTTCGTCCAACCACTGACCACGACCGGCTGGCCCTGAAACGGGCGGTTCGACAGCTTTTGCGCGCATCTGGCGGGCAGGCGTCTGCAGCCGAGGTCACCCGTGTCGGTCAACCTGCGCTGTCGCGCTATGGGTCCAGGCACCATGAAGACCAGATGCCGGTGGATGTTCTGGCGGATTTGACGATTGACGCAGATGACCCGGTTGTTGTGCGCGAGCTGTGCCGTCTGGCCAATGGGGCGTTTGTGCCCATGCGCCGCAAGGGCGGGCATGGCGATTTGTGCGTTAGGGGCGTTTGGGGAGCGGAGATTGCCGCGGCTGTGCGTGAAGGCGGCGAGGCGACGGCAAAGCTCTGCACCGCCCTTGCGGACAACGGCAAGGTGGACCCTCACGAAATCCGGGACATGGATCTGATCCGCGAACTGCATGAATCCATCGAGGCCCAGGTGGTGCTGTTGCATCACTGTGAACAGGTGATGCGGGAGGACGAGGAATGAATGTCATGTTCAAGCCGGATGTCAGCTGGTCAACGCGAAATGCTGCGGCGAAGCGGGCGGCCGTTTCGGCTCTTGTCGAGCAAGGATTGAGCGGCACGCAGATCGCGGAGCGTTTCTCCCGGGCCGGTCATCCTGTGTCGCGCTATGCGGTGGTCTCTTACTGTCAGCGGGAGGCGCTGGTTTTGAAGCGGGCCTGTGCGTTCGGCGATGACAAACGCAAAAAGGGCAGGGCGCAGACATCTGATTTGCGGGATCGGGCTGGCCTGCGCGACTGGAGCGCGATGTCTCAGGCCGCTAAGGTCGCGTTTGTCACCCGGCAACTGGGGCAGGGTCTGAGCCTTTCCGCGATTTCGCGCATGTGCTGCAAGGCAGATGGGTCTTCGCTGAGCCAGGGCACGATCAGTTGGTTTTGCAAAAGATATGACATCAAGCTTCTGAGTGGCCCGAATGATGACCGGCGGGTTTTGGCTGCTGTGGCCGCCAGAAAACGTGCTGCGCAAGCAAGCGCCGGACAGCGGCCTGCGCCGTCAAGGCCCGAACGCAAAGGCCAGCTGGAAAAGGCTGGCCAGACGAAAGACGAACGGGCCGCGCTGGCGGCAACCAGCTTTCACGCCAATGGCACGGGATTGGCTTTGTCCGATCTGACGACCCGGTCCTGTCGCCAGCCTTTATGGGGCTGGACTGGCGCGGCGGATCCTGCGCCTGAAGACCGGCTGTATTGCGGCGCTGCGCAGGATCCGGACACGAGCCATTGCTTTTGCAAGGCCCACCGGGCGCTGAACTGTGTGCCGGTCGAGCGTCCTTTGGGCGCGCAGTCCGGGCCCCAGGCGGGTGATGAGTGATGGGCGCGGCTTGTTTTGATGCTTTGTCTCTCACGGGCGTTCGTTCGCTTCGCTCTCTGCCCTGCGAGGGCGCGGCGCATCAGCGCCGACGCGCGGTTACGCTTGCGGCTGTAAGCCGGGGTGGGCGTGCGGTGAGGGCGGCCTGTCGGCCTGCCTTGTGCATGTCCGATTCTACGCGTGTCGCGCAGGGGCGGGCCTTTCGGCCTGCGCTGCGCGTGCGCCTCGCATCAGCGCCGGCGCGAAGTTCGCCGCATGTCTGTTTCTGCGCCTGTGGCGCAGGGGCGGGTGGTCGCCCTTGTGACGGCTTGGCCGTCAGGGGTGGGCGTGCTGCGGTGAACAGCTCAGGGGGACGCTGGACCAGCGCGCCGTTTGCGCCACGCGCCAATGGCTGCCCAAGCACCGCCAATGCTGCCAAAGCCAAAGAGAGCGGCAAGGCCCAGGCCAATTTTCTGAGCCTTGTCAATTGCGGTCTCGGCACCGGTGGTCAAGCGGCCCAGTTTGGTCCAGATATCGACAGAGACGGTTACGTTTTTGGGAAATTGGCTGACGGGAAGAACAAGCTCTGTATCGCCAATTCTCAGCTTGTTCTTCAAGACAACCGTAAGCTGGAGATTGCCTTCCTTTTTCGGTTTAACCACCCAGTTGAATGTGTCTTCGCCGCCGTCCAGGACGTAGCGCCACTGAATTTCGCTCGGTGTGAATTCGAAGTTGGCCCCCACGAGCTGCGCGCCAATCAGATTTGTGGTTTTTGTGTTTTTGACCTCAAAAGCCGTCGGTTCCATTGTACCGGCCGTAAACAATTGCGTGTTTTCCGAAGCGGGGGCTTCACTGTCACCGAGGCGGCCACGGGAAACCGTGATGAAGGCGTTGTGTTCTTCTTCATAGGCCATATCCGGAAAAAACTCGCCGCTTACCCGTGTGACCCTTTGATCCCTCAGTTTGATCAGATCGATGATCTCGGATTGCTCGGCGGAGCCCGAAGTGGCGAATTTGGCAGCCAATTGGCTGGTCGACAGGGTCGTCAATGTTGGAGGCTGCGGGGAACCCGGGGCTTGCCCTACGTCTCCGGTTTCAATGCTGGCCGGACCTCTGGCAATGCTCCAGCTGCTGTCGTCCGTGGAGGCGTTCGGTATGGAGATCGAATTTTCAATTTCCACAGCTGGCGGCTCCAAAACCAATTGGTCTTCCAGCTGAATGGTTCCGGAAGGGACCGGCAAGTCAAGGGGCACGAGGGCTTTATCGTCGGGGCTGAACATCCGCAAAGTGGTTTCACCCGAAGGAGGCATGACGCTTTCCTCAAGGGCAGAGCTAAATTCTATCCCTTCATTGGCTCGCCAAACGACGAACAGCATGACCGCAGCAACGGCCGCAATGACAACAGGAATGATGACGCGCAATTTCATGATTGCCTCCCCCGAAGCGCGGTCAGCCGTATTCAGCTGACCAAAGCCGGGTCTTGTCTCCCCACCCGGCAATTTGGATCATTTGGCAATTTTAGCAGCTTTTGCGTGCGTTTTCTAGCGTCACCACCCTCATTGCGAGTGGGTGTGAGGTTTCTCGCTCATGGGGGGGCGGCCTGTCGGCCTGCCTTGCGCGAGGGCGGTGCGTCCTCCGCTTTACGGCTTCAGTTTGCCGATCAGGTCCACCACGTTCGGCGGGGCGTCGGTTTGGTCGCCCTGGCTGTCAACGGGGCGGGCTTGGTGACGCTAGTCGACAACACGCAATGCCGGGACTTGCTCTTTGCGAAATTTGAACTGTATGCTCAACTCAGCTTCCTCACCCTCCTTAAAACCTCTCTCTTGAGCCTGAGCAAATTTAGTCTGCAAGAGAGCAAGTTCTTCATCAATATGGGACTGATAAGGCCGGGTTTGGTAGGGGAAGGATTTCGGCGGCGCATCAGGTGCATGCCCATTGTTCTGAATGGTCCAGTAACCATCGATATCAATTGTAGCGTCATCGACCCTGCAGTCGATGAGGGAGCAGGTGCCGAAGCTGTGCCCCGAGAGTTCAGCTCCTCGCATGTCGCAATCTTTGAACTTGCAGTTTTTAAAAAGCGATTTCTTGAAACGCATTCCTGTCATGTCACAGCCGGTGAAGGTGCATTTCTCAAAGACACCGTCAATTTCCATTTGGCTAAAATTATCGCCTTTAAACAGAGCGGTCTTTATAGCGATGCCAAAGAGACAGTGAGCATCATTGTTCGGATCCGGGGCAAAGTCTCTAAGACGAACAAACGTATCGATTGCATCCAGAAAATCGGCTCGACTGACCGAAACTTCGGGCCACGATGCTTCATTTACGACTTCGCCCGTTTTCTGACTGGTGACTGCCATCTTCACTTGGCTGCATTCATCTTTTGTCAGAGTGTAAGCAATGCGGAGCAGGATGTGTTGGGCGTTGCCATAGAAGTCCGCTGGGGCGGCTTTGACGACTTCTTCCAAAAGCCGGATCCCTCCAATGGTGGACAACGCGCCACCATCTTGGTTTGCGATCATTTCCAGCGCTTTTTGATATTTGTCCTGCAGGTGGATGCTGTCTGCGCGCTCCAGATTTCTCTGGTTCAACACCATTTGTTGCTCGGCCACTTCCGCCTGTTTTTGGGCGGTCTTAGCCTGGCTGTTGATTGCTTCGGTCCGTTTATAGGCCAGCCACAATGTGAGCGCCGCACCGGCAGCGATGACAAACGCCTGAATCATTTGGAAAGGGGTTTGCCCACCTTCGGCCAATGGCGTGGCCAAATAGGCAAGATGCTCTGTGGATCCGAAAAGGGATGGGATCACGCCAATAAGAATTATTGCGGCAATTGCCGCCAAAAACGCATTCATCAAGTTGTTCCTCATCAATCCCGCAACTTGACGGGATTCCCAAATCAGCGCAATGTAGATCTGCGTGGCGCAAAATCGCCCGCCGGGATTAGGACCCTGACATCTTCACGGCGCTCCCCCCGCGCTTTTGCGCGGGATTTGTGTTTCCAGCGACCAGTTGGATCCCTATGGAGTGAGCATTCAGGCCGCGCAAGCGGACCCGAACGCATAACCGTGAGGTGTGTTCCGGGTAGTCCTAACCTGTTTGTCTCACTCCGCCATCCGGGATTAGGACACCGTGCGGCGGATTGCTCACGGAGGTCGCTATGAACAGAGCGCCAATACGGGTGGATTCCGCCCACATCAGCTTTGCCCGAGAACATTATCATGTCATCGCCTCGCCAGCGGATACGCTGGCTGAGGTGTTCGACGCCATATCTGCCCGAAATGGCTATCCCGGCTTGCAAGGTCTGCCTGCAAAGGCAAAACGCAGCATTTTGCATCAGGCGGCGACGAACAGGGGCTATGGTCGTCCTTGGTTCGAGAAACAATGCCAAGCGCGCTTTAAACGGCTTGTTCCGAAAATCCAGAAGCGGATGGAACGGAACACTGATCGCAAAAGCGAAATTACTGCGCTTTGGGACTTCTACACCCGGATTTGGGACGAGAACCGCCATGGTCTTGGCGGCTTGCCTGCCGAGCTGTTCTACAAGACGGCTGAATGGCGGAAGTTCCGGTTTGCCTTTCTGTCTTGCTACGGCAGGGTCTGTTGTTCCTGCGGTGCAAAGGGGGGCAGCGGCAAGGCGTTTGAGCTGGATCATATCTTGCCGCGCCATCTTTATCCGGAGCTGGCGTTTCGTCCCGACAATTGCCAGATCCTTTGTGATGATTGCCACGTGGGCAAGGGCGCGACCGCTAAAGTGGCCTGTGCGGCCTATGCGAATGGAGGTGTGCTATGAGCCAGCCCATTCCTTCCACCCCCAAAATAACGCCCTTTGATGACATGCTGCGGCTGCAATTGCGCGCTTTTGAGCTGTGCCATCTGGCCTATGGGCTGAAATCGGTGATCGATGCTTTGTCCGATGTGCCGGGTGTGGGCAACCACCCCGGCATCGCCGCTGCCGAAACGCTCATCGAGCTGATTTCGGACAAGGCCCATGACCTGCCAGACGGAATTGAGCGGATTTATGGGCTGTCTTGCTCACGGGCGCAGGGCCTGTCGGCCTGCCCTGCGCAGGCGCGCCCTGACCGGGCGGCGGGCACTCGCCCTCGTGACGGCAGCGCCGCCAACGGGGCCCCGCCATCCGATGAAACCCGGAGGGCAGGATGATGTCAGTCAGGGTTTCAGTGTTACAGAAGCTCATCCCAGTCGAGCTCTGGACGCTCTGCTATGATCCGATCAACGAAGGCGCTCCAGGGCTCGTCCTGTTTCCGGATGGCGATGTGGTTGGAGACTTGATCCGGGGCTCTCAGTGGCAAGGAATTTTCGAAAGCCCACGCGGCGAAATCCGTGTGTTTAGAAATTACAATACCATGGAGGTTTGCGCTGGACAGATTGGCACCGGCGAAAATCGCGCCGGACAGATAGGTCTTCATAAGGCGCGCGCTGGACAGATCGGCATAATCGAGGTCCGCATCGGTCAGATTGGCTCTGGCGAGATGTGCGTCGGACAAATTGGCGTTGATGAGCTCCGCGCCGGCCAGATTGGCTTGGTTGAACCACGCGCCGGCCAGATTGGCGTGGTTGAACCACGCGCCGGACAGATTGGCTTTGGAGAGGTCCGCGCCGGACAGATTGCTGCCGTTCAAATCCAGCCTCCACTCGGCCCGTTCTTCGCGCTCTTCGGCTTCTTTAACATTGTTGCGCAGATGGGATATTGCTTTGACCGTCTCCTGCAGATCGGCCGGAAATGGTCCGAAGTCGGGGGGCGGCCTGGTCTTGGTGTGTTCGCTCGGAGCAGGTGTGCGGCCCTTGGATTTTTCTCGCAGGAAACTGGCCAGAAGATCCAGCACCTGAATATAGGTTTCGACCGGGTCGCTCAGGGCCAGTTCGCGCAGGATGAAGACCCCGGCAATACGCACCGACAGCTCTCTACTCTCCAACATCTCAGCGCCTTTTTGAAAGCGGTCGATGATCAGGCCGCGTTCGGCAGTCGCGGCCTGCCGCAATCCGGTTTGTGTTTGTTGATGGGCAAGCCAGGATCGCCAGACGGCGAGGGGCAGGCCGATCAGGCCGAGCAGAACCAGCCCGATGTTGCGCAGGTCTTCAAACAGTTTTTTCCCGTCCGGCAAGGCCTTGGCGGCTTCAAGGCTTTCCATGGCGAAGGGATTGAACTTGAGCCAAATGGCGATGCTGTAGGTCAGAAACGCTGTCAGGATCGGCAGCCAGAGCGGCGCTGTGACAAGTCCGATTGCAGTCCAGATCAGGGTCTTTTTGTAATTGATCCAGCTATGGACAGCGCGGAGTGCCTTGGCTGCATGGCTGAGGGCAAAGCGGGTTGCCTTGCGGATCAAGGGGCGCAAGGTCGGAGCGTTGCTGGCGGTGCTGGTGTCCGTCTCCGGTTTGGCCGCAGCGCGGGTATTTGCAGCATCAAGTTGATCCGTCAGCGCCCTGTGGCGCACGGCAAGGTCGGTGTCTGGCGGCTGGCTCATACGGGCTTTCAAACGGGTTTCAAAACTGAGCGCATAAGACCAGAGCGTGCGGTGTGGGGCAAGGGCGTGGTCCCGGATCGGGGGCAGGGAAGGCGGGTGGTGTTGGGCGTGGGGAGGTCAGTCGCTCGGGGTGGTTTCTTCTGCCTCGGTGCGCTGTTTCCGTTCGAGAGCAATGCGGGATTGGAATACATTCATGTCTTCACCGGGGAGACGATAGGTGATGGCCTTTGCAATTTGGTCAGGCATGTTTTTCGGCGGCTGATCAGAATAGGCAAAAACATTGGAAATTTTCGTTTTGGTATTGAGCTTAATTTCAGCCAGATCAGTCTTGGAGAGGTCGGCAAAAAACAGATCTGTGTTGAAGAGTGTGCCCCCCCAGAGTTCTGCGCCGGACAAATTGGCATCCGGCAAATGTGCTTGAGACAGATTGCTATGCCAAATAGTAGCGAAGGACAAATTGACGTTCACAAAGATTGCGCCATACAGATTGGTGCCGTTGAGGTTTGCGCTAGAGAGATTGCCTTTAACAAGCCTTGCTCTGGACAGATTAGCCTCCGAGAGGTCTGCACACCATGTGTCGTCTTTTTCCATGCTGATCGCGTTTCGAGCGTTGTTGCGAAGCCAACTTGCTGTTTCCAGTGCCTTTTGAAGGTCTGGAGGGAAGGGGCCGTAATCTGGATCCTGCCTTTTCCGTGGGATCGGACTGAAAACCGGTTTTCGCGCTTTGCTGCGCTCCCGTACAAAGTCGAACAGCAGATCCAGCACGATGATGTAAGTTTCTTTGGGGTCGCTCTTGACCAGCTCTTTGAGCGCATAAATCCCCGCGAGACGGACGGACAGCTCATAGCTCTCCAGCATCTGCGCGCCTTTTTGGAAGCGGTCGATGATCAGACCTTTTTCCGCGATTCTGGTTTGATCGTTGGCGATGTCAGCCTGACGGGTGGCGGTTCGTGTGCGGCTCCAGGCCAGCAACAATGCAGGGATGGCTATCACGATCAGACCAAAGTTGCGGACGATGGTCGAAGCCTTTTCCCAACAATCCCATGTCCATTCGACCTCCCAATTGGCTGCGATCAGCAGAACCAAGCCCAGACCGACAAAGCCAAGCATTATGCCTGCGATGACGGTTTCGGGCGGGCGAAAACCGGTGTCACTGGGGGCGGAATTCGTTTCCGGTTTCGGCGCTTTCGGGGCTGGCTTGGCGGCGTCAGGAACGCTCATGCGGCGGGCTTTCAAACGGGTTTTAAAACTGAGCGTATAAGACCAGAGCGTGCGGTGTGGGGCAAGGGTGTGGTCCCGGATCGGGGTCCGGATAACACTCTGGGACGGCAGGTGGTGCTGAGTGTGGGGAGCCGTGGCTGGTTTCCGAATACCGGGCAAGGCCCGCAAGGCGAGCAGCCGCCGAGAGCTCAGCCCGCGTTTGCGCAGGGCTGGCCGCAAGGCTGTGCGCCCGTGAACGGGAGGTGTGCATCATGAGTGATCAAGCCATGACATGGGCGATTGCCCAGGACGTGCCGGACCCGGACACGCGCGACGTTCTCCTGACGCTGGCCAATGCCCATGAGCGCGGCGGGCTGTGTCTGCCGACGGCGGAGGTGTCCCGGCGGGTGCAGATGGATCATTTCCGCGTTGCGGCAGCGCTGTGGGACCTGCGCAATGCAGGATTGATTGTGGCGGAGGGCATCGGCGGGCTGATGTCTGTCACGCTCGGCTGTGATTTCGAATGTCAGGAGGTGGGGGGATGAGTGCCTATCTGCTGGGTGTGGGCTTTAAAGCTGACATGGGAACATGTGCGCGCAAGCTCTTGCTTTTGAAGATGATTGACGCCTGTGAAGATGACGGTACGCGGATCTATCCGGCGGTTTCGACACTGGCGCGTGCGGCGCAAGTTTCCAGCCGCACTGTGCAACGTGAAATCAAGTTGTTTCTCGATACGGGGTTGATCCGGCAAGTTCGGGAAGGGGGCAAGGGACGCCGGTCCACGAATGAATATGCGATGAATCTGGATGCGCTTTGGGAAATCGCCAAGGTGGGCTGGGATGCTTATGTGGGAGCTGTTGCCGAGGTCGCTTCTGATGAGAACGCTGGTTCGGATGCTGATGTTAAGGGTGACAGGGTGTCACCCTTAACTGCTGATCCTAAGGGTGACATGGGCGACGCGCTTAGGGTGACAAATGGGTGTGTTAAGGGTGACACCAGATGTCACCCAACCCCTCCTTTAGACCCCTCCCTTTACCCCTCCATTGAGAGAGCGTGCGAGCGGGCGGATGCAGGCGCACCTGTCGGCGCGACAGGGGAGGCTGGGGTAGCGGTAAGCGAGGCCGAAAACGATACGGCAAGCGGCACCCCAAGCAGCACGCAAAGTGAAACTGGGCCGACGCGGAAGACGTGGCTGGCCCGGCTCAGGAGGGCTCATGCCACGTGGCCCAGCCACGCGACCGACAGCCGGGAAACCACGGAAAAGGCCTGGTTCGACTTGAGCGAAGCGGAGCGACACGCTGCAACGGTCGGGATCAAGCCGTATCTGGAGCTCAATCGTAAATTGGGCCGAAAGCTGATCGTTGGTTTTCCGAGGTATTTGAAGGAAAAATGCTGGGAAAAACTGGAGCCTGTTGCTGGCGATTGCGGCCAGAAACGCGAGGTGTCTGCGCCTTTCGGCAAGCTTTGGGGCGCTGCGCGGATGGTGGATCTGCTGAGGGAGCCATACGGCCATATCCCGCCAGCCAAGGGGTTTTTGAAGACCTTTCTGGAGGCTGGTGGGCCAAAGGCAGAGCGGGAGAAGCTGAGGCGGCAATCTGAATATGGCTGGCCGGAAGTGAACCGGATGCACGCGGACGCCAACCGTTGGCGCGGGGCGTTGGTTCCGGCGCATCTTGAGCCTCTTGCGGATTGCTTTGAGCAGGTGCGGGTCGGCTCTGAGCTTTGGAATGCCTGGGCCGATCTGCATGAGGCCCGTGGCTGGCCGTGGCTGGGGGATTGCCGTCCGCGTGAATGGGTCTGGATGCCTGCGGGGGCGGATGTGGCGGGGGCTGTGGATGAGTTCGTGCGTGCGGTTGAACGGTTGGATATGGGCCAGAAGGATGCGGCGGAATGAGCAAGTTGCAACAGATACCGGTGACGCGGGCGTTGATGGCGGATTATGGGCTTTTGAAGCAGTTGGTCGGCTGTGCCGGGATCGACTGGATCGTGATCCGGACCAATCCGGCCTGCGAAATGCGGGCTTTGGAAAGCCTGCGTGCGGCGGGCCTGATCGCCTGGTTGCCGATGGTGTCCGAGACGCGCAAACATGGGCGCAGCAAGACGATCAGCGATGCATCAAGGCCGCTTTGCACGCGCTATTTGTTCGTCGGGCTGGACCGGATGGGCGGCAAGGACAGCAATCTGGCGCGGGTTTGTGACGGTGTGGAAAAGATTTTATCGTTCCATCTGGACAGCCGTCCGCACATCGTTCCAAAAGCGCAGATGGCGGTGATTGTCGATCAGGTGCGCAAGGCGCAGACGAACCGAAAATATGAGGAATTACAAGGTTTTGACATTGGTTCGAAGTTCATGCTGCTGACCGATGCGTTCAAGGGATTTGAGGCAACGGTGACCGCTTATGATGCGGCGAAGGGCATGGTCACGGGCACGGCTTTGATGCTTGGGCAGGAGGTTCCTGTGGTTGCGCCTGTTGACAAGATCCGGGCCGTGGGCAGATGATTGCCGCAGGATGAATTGTCGGATCCTTAGAGCCTGGGCTGTCCCTCTGGACGTCATTAACAGAGCGATCTAAGCGGCGATCCCGGCCAACACAAGACACCGAAACGGTGGAGTTGGCGCGACGGTTTTCTATGGCGCAAGGCAAATAAACAGTAAACAGGTGGCTCGCAGGGATGCGGGCCTTTTTCGTTTGGGGGCGCGATGAGCGAATTGACCATGCGGTGGTCTGATGTCTCCGGGCTGAAGGCAATGAACAAGGCGCTGAAGGTGCTCGGCTCGAAACGGTTTGCCGGTGTGAGTGCGCGGGCTATCAACCACTCGGGTGCCAAGGGCAGAACCCAGAGCAAGAAAAAGCTGGTTGCTCAAACCGGGTTGAAATCAAAAACGATCAATAAGGCCATGCGGGTCAGGCGCGCGTCTGCGGCCAATGTTTCCTATGTCATCAAGGCAACCGGTGGGGATATCTCGCTGAGGCATTTTGGTGCGCGTGAGACAAGGCGCGGCGTTTCGGCCAAGCCGTTCAATCAACGGCAGATCTTCAGGGGCACGTTCATCAAGGGCGGGCGGTTCCCTGCCAGGGTTGGGCTTGGTCTGAAGGGGCAGGTGTTCAAGCGGGATGGCAAGGCACGGCTGGGCATCAGTAATATCAAGTCTGGCGTAATCATTCCCAAAGAGATGGTGCGCGGCGAGACAGCCAAGGCATGGCAGGGCACTATCGCCCGCTTCCTGCCTCAGCGTTTCGGCCATGAAGTCCGCCGCGCGACCGGGAAAGTCTTCGGCTGACGGATATGGTTTTAGGGACCGTAAAACCGCCCCAAAAACAGACGGGGCGAAAGCAGCCCGGAAAACTGTCTGCGTTACTCCTCGAAAAGTTGGGTTGTCAGGGTTGTCAGGCCGCTGAGTTTAGTTGTCAGGCGAGGCGGTGCGATGGAAGACGAAGAGCTGGTCTTTATCACTCCTGCGGATGTTGCCGCGCGGGATGGAATTACTAAGCAGGCCGTTACAAAACTGGTTCGCACCCTTGTCGATCAGCATGACATTCCGGTCGAGCGTGATGGACGGGGGCGGATAGTCCGGTTTTCGCAGGCTCATTTCGATCATCATCGTGAGCGGTTCGGCTCATCGGAAAAAACAACCGCTGCCAGAAAGTCGAGCAAGCCGGTCGCCGGTCCTTGTCTGGACCCGGCCTCGCGGGACGAAGCCCTGCGGCAAGAGGCCTGGCTCAAAGTTACGCGCGCCAAACTGCAGCAGCAGGAAGAGCGTGGAGCGCTCATTCGTTCGGATATTTTGTTAACGGCAGTTCAGCAGTGCGGTCGTGAAATCCAAAGTGCGGTCGCGAGGTTGCCTAATCATTCAGATGACCTGGCTATGGAAGTGTCCAAAGAAGGCGCACATGGCTTGCGGGTTGCCTTGCGAAAGATCGCGTTCGACTTGAATCAGCGTGTTGCGGAGCAGCTGGAAGGCATCTCAGACAACGCGCCGGTCAGTGACCCGATGATTGAAGAGGTGGAAACTTGAGCCATCATCCGGGTGCCTTGGCGTTTCTGTCCAGGGAATTGGCCAAGATCATACGTCCAGTTCCGCCGATGCCGTTTCGCGATTGGCTCGGCTCGAACATTGTTCTTGTCGATGGTCCCAAAAAGGGTGAGTTCTGGTCGCCTGAAGACGCGCCTTATCTGCTGGAGATTGCCGATTGCCTGTCGATAGAGAACCCTTGCAACTATGTGACGGTTCGAAAGGCTCAGCAGACGGGTGTTTCAATTCTGGGGCTGTCGTGGTCGCTCTATCTCGCTGACGAAGCGCCGGACAATATTCTGTATGCGGTTCCCGGCATAGATGCTCTGCAGGACATGAACAGCGGTAAACTTCAGCCGCTGATTGACAACTGGCAGCGAAAGACGGGCAAACGGATTATCGATCCGCCAACGAACAAGACGGGGACCGGATCCACTACTTATGAGAAGAAGTTTGCAGGAGGTTCGCTTTTCCTCGGCAACACGAATTCAAAAATGGACATGTCCGGAAAGACTTCGAGATACGGAGTCAAAGACGAGGTATCCAAGTGGGAGCTTCTGAAAACCGGCGAAGATCCTGAGACGTTGTTTTTCGGTCGTTTCACGGCGTTCCGCAGAACGAAATCGTTCAAGATCTTTGAGCTTTCAACGCCGGAGATCGATACAGGCGATGAGCTTGGAGAAGAACCGGGACATTGTCGCGTTGACCGTTCGTTTATCAGGTCCGACCAGCGGTTCTGGAATATCAGGTGCCCGGAATGTTCATTTGAACAGGCTCAATTTTTCCAGAACTTCAAGATCAATGAGGCGCACCCGCATAAATCGACCTATGTCTGCGAAGCTTGTGGACATGAAATAACTGAGACCGAGCGTGTTCTAGCCGTTCGCAAAGGCCGGTTTGTCGCAACAAAGTCTGGCCCAGACCGTCATCCGGGCTTTCATGTTGATGCGTTTGCAAGCCTGATGATGAGCTACGGCGACATTGCCGATGACCAGATCAAGTCGAGGAGCCTTGGCGAGGCTGGCGAGAAGGACTTTTTCAATCTGGTTCTGGCTCTGCCTTATGCAATGAAGGGCAATGCGCCAGACTATCAAAGGCTGATGGAACGGCGAGAGGACTATCCGCGCGGTGTCATCCCGGCAGAAGGCTTGATCGTGAGCGCCGGGGCTGATGTGCAGCACAACGGCATCTTTCTTGAAGTTGTTGCATTTGCGGAAGATAGGCAGACCTGGACTGTCGAGGCTGAGTTCTTTCCTGGAGCCACCGATGATCCGGGACGCGGTGCATGGGTGTTGCTGGACGCCTTCGTCTCGCAGCCGCTTACAGATGCATATGGCCAGAAGCGAAAGATCGAAGCGCTTGCGGTTGATTCCGGTGACGGTGGCCGGGCAAACCAAGTCTATGAATGGTGCCGCCGTGGCCCAGATCGTTATGCGATCAAGGGGCTTGGTGGGCGCGGTGTTCCTGCCATCGGGCAGGCGTCAAAAAAGTCGGTCACACGCAAGGGAAAGCGAAAACGGTTTGGTTCGGTGATGGTGTGGCCGGTTGGCACATGGTCTCTGAAGTCAGAGCTTTACGGCAATATGCACAAGCCTGGTCTTGCAGCCGGTGAGCCTTGCGATCCGCCTGGATATTGTCACTTTGCGATGTGGCTCGGCGAAGAATACTTCAAGCAGATGACGGCTGAGTATTTCGATCAACGCCTCGTGCGAGGGCGGATGATTGAAGAGTGGAAGCCTCTGCGCAGGGATAACCATTTTCTCGATTGCCGCATTTACGCGATGGCGATGGCAGAGCATCTGGGCATGAGCCGTTTGCGCCCGGAGCAATGGGCTGCATTGAGAGCGCGTCTGATACCTTCTAGCGCGCCTGATCTGTTTGAAAATGTGGTCAAGGCAATCCCGACTTCGGAGAAATCCGAGGTTGGGCCATTCAATACCGTCAAAGCATCGGGGCGACCGCCACGGCGTGACAAGTTCAAGAGACGCAAGGCGCAATAGATGGTTGAACAAATAGGTTTGGTTGACCGCCATGGCCAACCGTTGCGCGCAGGATCAAATTTAACGCGAGCGACCTCCCGCTATCTACGTGACACGCGCTCAGGTGTCATCGCTGCACGTTCGTCATCTCTTCGAGATAGCCGTGACGATATTCGTCAGTCCTGGGGACGGGCTGCTGGACTTGCGATTGATCTCATCCAGAACTCAGGGCGTTTAAAGGGGGCTGTTGACCAGGTTCTTGCCGACACTGTCGGAGTTGAACTGCAGTTGTCACCAAAGCCAAACCTGGACGGCTTAGGGTACGATGATAATGAACGAGCTGATCTGATCCGGCTTATCAAAGAAAACTGGAAACGCTACGCTTGGGATGCAGCGGAATGTGATTTCAGAGGCAAGTTTACGCTGCCTCAGTTGGTTGATGTCAGTTTGCGATGGAACATGGCCTATGGGGAAATTACGGGCCTACTCGATTACATGCCAACGAAAATGCGATCACGATATGGGATCACTTCGGGAACCAAACTCTGCCTCATTCCGCCGACAAGGCTGGTCCAGGACACCCGTGATTTTGAAAACCTGTTTCAGGGTGTCTATCACGACGAAAATGGCAGACCTTCTGGCTACCTCTTCGCCGAACGCACTGGTGCTATGGTTCGGAATGTTCGCCATCCTGCGCGGGATGCAAGCGGTCGCCAAATCGTTTTGCATATTTTTGATCCGCAGGACGCGACCGATGTCAGAGGTATCTCTGGGATAACGGCTGGCATCAAGAAGCACATACAGCATGAAATGTTGGATGATGCGACGCTTCAGACGGCCATTCTTCAAACGGTTTTCGCTGCAGTGATCACAAGCGATCAGCCTGAGGCTGATGCATTTGAAGCCCTGGAGAGTTTGAAGGATCAAGAGTTCGGCGAAGGCGCGGACATGGTCAAAGGGGGCGAATACGCGGCTGACATGATTGCTTACATGCAATCCAATTTGGACAGGCTCTCCGAGAGCGCGATCAACTTCAGCGCCGATCCGCAGATTTCGCACCTCGGACCTGGTGAGAAGTTCGATATCAAGACAGCAGGGACACCCGGTGGCCAGTATTTGCCGTTTGCTGCGGCTTTATCTCGCGACATGGCGCGCGCTATCGGCATTACATACGGCGGTCTTACGATGGACCACAGCAACGCGACTTACTCATCCGTTCGCATGGAGACGTCATCAATCTGGCCAGTTGTGATGCGCCGACGCGAACGGATTGCAGCCCCGCTTTGTCAGTCAGTTTACGAGAGCTGGCTTGATGAAGAAATCGGCGAAGGCCGTATCCCCTTCAAGGGTGGCTATCGAGCCTATCTTGCAAACCGCTCGCGGGTAAATTGGGCTCAGTGGCAGGGACCAGCCAAACCGACAGCCGACGATTTCAAGAGTGCAAAAGCAGCGTCGGAGCGGATTGAAAATGGAACGTCTTCGGTTGACATCGAGACGACCGATTTAGGGCATGATCCGGAAGAGATATTCGATCAGCGTCTTACCACACACAAACGCTATATCGCTGCCGGGATGCGGTCCCCCTATGAACCTCGTGGAACAGCCTCCGCAAATGATGCGCTCATTGATGGGTCCGCCAAAAGGGATGGATCTACATGAGTATATCTCCACTCACGAAAATTGGTGCCGATCAGGTTGATATCAACAGGCCCTGTGATGTCGCACTGGCGTTGCGCAAAGTGCAACTTGCTGTCGTTAGCGGTGACAAATCAGAAACCATCGAACTTGGCGGTGAACGGGTCACTTACACCAAGAGCAACGCTTCAGGGTTGGCGGATCTTATTCGCCACTATGAGGGGCTTTGCCGAAAACTCAACGGACGGGCTGGACGGCGCGGTGCCCGTCCAGTGCGGTGGCGTTAACAAGGAACTTCAGACATGCCGGTTTATGTAAACGGTGAACTCGTCTTGTACGGGTTCGTTGGCGATAGCTTATGGCGTGAAGGCTTTACCTCAAACGAGGTTTTGCAGGCCTTGGCGGAACACGGGTCAGATGAAGATCTGTCGGTTCGGATCAACTCCGGTGGTGGATATGCCTTCGAAGGTCAGGCGATCTACAACGCATTGTATGCCCACAAGGGCAAAGTCACGGTCTATGTGGACGCTATCGCAGCATCGGCTGCCTCAATCATTGCGATGGCTGGTGATGAGATCGTAATGCGCGCCGGATCTGAAATGATGATCCATGATCCTTCAGGCCTCACATTTGGGACAGCTGACGAGCACGAGAAAGCAAAAACCGCTCTGGATAAGCTCGGCTCTCAGATGGCGTCTGTCTATGCGGCGCGCAGTGAAAAAAAGACCGACGATGTCCGGCAGGTCATGAAAGATGAGACCTGGTTCACTGCTGAAGAAGCGGTTGCGTCCGGATACGCAGACAAGGCCGATGTCGCAAAAGCAAAGCCGGTGTCTGCCTTCGATTACCGGATTTACTCCAACGCACCAGGCCATCTGGTCGCCCTCTCATCAGACAAGGGCTGGTCGTTGAGCTCAGCGGTCAGTCTCAATGCGGCGTCTGTCGCACCCACCGGCCAACAGGAGACCCCAATGGCTGATCAAACCGGGGCGAAAGAAAAGCCCTCCGATACTGAAACGGTGAAAGCGGCAGCTGCCGCCGATACAAAGGCCCGGATCAAGGAAATCACAAGCCTTGATGAAGCAAAAGGGCGTGGCGAAATGGCAAATCATATTGCCTTTGAGACGGACATGGATGTTGTTGCGGCTAAGGCAATGCTCGCGGCTGCCCCGAAAGTTCCTGAGGCATCCGAACAAAGTCAGGAGCAGGATGGCGCAAATCCTGCGGCCTACGAGGCGGAGCGCCTGCGGTCATCATCGCAGTCAATGCCTGGCCAAAAACAGCCAGGTGCGGTGGCTTCCATTGATCGGGGCAATATCTTTGCGTCCCGTGCAGCAACCATGAAGGGGGCATAAGCCATGGGCAACAAGGAAATGGGGCCGCGCGCTCTTGCTTTTCTTCTTTCAGAGGCGTCCGGCAAGCGATCACTCGACACAACCACGATTGCGTCAGGGGAGGGTGTCCTTGAACCCGGCACTGTCTTGGGGAAGGTCACGGGTTCCGAGAAATATGTTGCGTCACCAAACGCCGAGGTTGCGGGCAAGGAGGGCGCTGAAACGGCGTCCGCGATCCTTTGCTACCGGGTTGACGCAACCAATGCTGATGTTGAGGCGGTGCTGGTCACTGCCGATGCGGAGGTCAAATCGCCGATGCTCGTGTTTGCGGCATCTGTCAATGACACAGACAAGCAACAGACAAAGCTCAAGCAGCTGCGTGCTGTCGGCATCAAAGCGCGATAGGGAGACGCTCACATGGCGGGTATGGATATTTTCAATGATGATGCGTTTCGGCTGCAGTCATTAACGGCAACGGTGAACAATCAGCCTTATCGTCCTGGGCAGATCTCTGCATCGGGTATCTTTGAAGAAGGCAGCGTGACCACCACGGTTATTTCCATTGAAGAGCAAGATGGAAATCTGGGGCTCGTCGAGCCCAGCGAACGCGGTGGGCCCGGAGAGACAACGGGCGACGATAAGCGCAAGTTGATCCCCTTTAATGTTCCGCACTATGAGCGGGATGATGCAATCAAGGCTGATGAAATTCAGGGCATCAGGGCATTTGGGACCGAAAGCGAAACCGAACAGGTTCTGGATCGCTTTCGCAGCAAGACCCAGCGGCATCTGAATGACCTTGATATGACCCTTGAACATCAACGTGTCGGAGCAACCAAGGGCATTGTTGTCACCAAGTCCGGACGGGTGCTTGAAGACTGTTACCAGCGTTTTGGCATAGGGGTTCCTGCGCCTATCAATATGGCATTGGACAGCGATGGAACCAAAGTCGATGAGCTTTTGGAAAAGGATGTTGCCTGGTCGATCGAGGACTCTCTGGACACGTTTTACGACGGGTTCCATGTGTGGTGCGGGCGTGAATTCCATTTGAGTATGTGGAACCATCCGCGCATTCGCGAAACCTATCTTGCGACCAATGGGGCGTCTGCCCTTCGTGGGCCTGTGCCAGACAAGTTCGAAATCGGCAAATTTATATTCGAGCGTTACAAGACCGGTAAAAAAGCAAAAGCTGACCTGGGCACGTCCTACATCGCCGATGATGAGGGGTGCGTTACGCCAGTTGGCGTTCCGGGTCTCTTTATCACACGCTTTGCGCCAGCTGATTACATGGACACTGTCAACACGCCGGGTTTGCCGCGTTACTCAAACATTGTCGTGCGCCCAAATGGTAAGGCTGCTGACATCGAGGTTCAATCAAATCCGATTTCACTGTGCACGCGGCCAGGTGCGCTCCGGACTTTGAAAATCTCGATTTAACCAGTCCAACGGACCTCACTCAGACAATAGAACCCGGAGTGAAACACTCCGGGTTTTCTTTTGCAGATCCAAGCATCGTGCGCGGTGTTTCGATGTTGAACGGAGCTTATCATGGCCGCAAAATCCAGCATGCTGATACAATTTCCACGTGGGGGAACAATTCCCGCAAAGGTTCTGGGAGCCAAAAAGGATCGCGTCTGCGAGCCTGGCGAGCCGGTAAAGGTTCCAAAGACTTACGCCACCCACCTTATCGAGCGGCGCATTGCTGTTGCTGCCGAAGAAGCCTCACGTTCCGGGCGAAAAGCGGTGCCGGAGAAGAAAGACGAAGCCGATCCGTTCACTGAGCTGAAAGCCGCAGTGATTGAAGCTGAAAAAGGGCTTGATGCGGCTGATACGGATGAAGAAAAAGCTGCGGCTCAGGTTCTTCTTGATGAAGCCACGCAGGCTCTGACTGACGCCGTGTCCGGTAGCTAGGAGGGTCTATGTCCGCTCTCTTTGACGGCCTGCGCAATAGTTTGACGACAGCAGTCGATGGCGTGCTCGCCGAGCAGGTCCAGCTCAACTTTGTGAAGGACGGTCGTTCTGATCCAGCGCGCCCGGTTGTCACGATTGAAGCGGTCTTGAGAACCCGCGACCAGAGCGTCGGATCCCTGAGCGGTGGCACTTCCAAAGGCTGGTCAAGCGATATTGCGACAGGCGGTGCGGTGTTGAAAATTGACCGAACGAAGTATCCGGATCTGGATCTACGCAAGGGCGACCGGGTCAAGGCTCTGGATCGCGCCGGGTGTCCTGTTTTTAGCATCCAGACCGTAGACGCACGCAATCACGTGCGCCTCATTGTGGAGCTCGGTGACACATGAGCCTTTGCAGAATAGCCGTCCGCCGCGCCTGTGTTTTGGCCCTCAAGGGTCGAACGTTGGCGGGTGACAATGTGCTAGACAGTGAGATCGGGGCTGTTGAAATTGACCATTTAGGCAATCTTGCTGTCAGCGGGAAGGGGCGGTTTATCGCCGTTTACACTGACCAGGCAACCGGTAGCAATGACGGGCAAGGCTCGCTTTACGACAACGGCAAGCTGCTTCTGCGGATTGAATTCGGCATCACGGAACAGATGTTGATAGATGAGGACGATCCAGACAATCCGGGGCAAACGATCCGATCCGTTGTGCCTGGCATCCCGTTCACCAGTTCGGCAGCAGAAACCTATCTCGATCTCTTAGGCGCTCAAATTGTCAGGGCGCTTTCCGATCCTAAAAGCGCCCCGGCTGACATTTTTCGAGGGCTGTTTCAGGGTAGCATCCAGATTGATCGGCGTCGCGAAAGTGATGGCGAGGGGCAGGCGGTTGCCGCGCAACAGATCGCCTTGACAGGCGTTTTGTTGCCAGACCCGATTACTGAGGACGATGCACCGGATGGCGGTCCATTTTCCCGGTTGCTGGCTCTCCTGGAGGCAGGATCGGGCGATGACCAGCGGGTCGCTGGCTTGATGCGTTCTGAATTGAAAGCCTCTGGGGAAGCCTGGGAGCAGGCTCAGGAACGGCTTGGACTGACAAATGCCGCATTGCTTGGTCTGGCTGGAGACACAGCCCAGTCAGAGCAGCCCATAGCGAGCGTCGTTCTGGATATTCCTGGCCGACAGGGTGAGTTTGTTTCAGGGGGGGCGTAAGAATGTATGACATTCTTCTTCGCCAACGTGCTGATTTGGAAATGTTGAAGACGGCTTTTGGCAATTCGTTGAAAGTTGGACCGATTGAGGTGGTTGATCCTGCCAGAGGATATCGGGTCAAGTTGGCTGATGGTCCGGATGGGCCGGTGCTTTCGCCGTTCTATCCTCATCCCGAATCTGGCGGACAATCGCTTTCCTGGATGCCCCTTTCAAAGGGGCAGATCGTCGGGGTCGTCAATCCATCGGGAGATGGTCGCCAAGGTGTTCTCTTGCGCGGCGGATTTTCCGGAGATGCTTCTGCACCAAGTCAGGATCTTCTGGCTAATGTTTTAAAAACCCTAGGCATAACCATCACCATCAAAGATGGAAAGCTGAGACTGCAGGGAGACTTGGAAGTCGAAGGCAATGTTCGTCTGGTGGGCAACGTTGATTTCGAAAGCGGTCATGTTGAGCACAACGGCAAGAACATTGGTGATGACCATGTTCACAAGGGCGTAGTGCCTGGCGGTTCGACGACAAAAGGGCCTCTCTAAGGGGAATTCAAATGACAAAAACGACTTATGCGGTCGCGCCTGGCGTGGCCTTTGTCAATGGTGCGCGGGTGCCTGAAGGCGGGGTGGTTTCGCTCACGCCTGCAGAGGCTCGGTTCGATCTTGGATTAGGCCGGATTTACGTGTCCAAGCGGAAAAAACGACAGTCATCGGTCCCGTCCGACAAGGAGCATATGAAGCCCATTCCCGGCAAAGATATGCATGGAGGCGGGGATGGTGGGGATTGATCGGAACACATTCCAGCCGATCAACAACCTGTCCTCTACGCTGCAAAGCGTTGAGGTGATTTTAACCACGGGAATTGGCGAGCGGGTGATGCGGCGGGAGTTTGGAGGGGGCGTTGTCCATTTGCTTGGCCGTGCGCTTACCCCGAAGCTCTTCAATGCGTTTCGGCAACTTGTCGGTCTTTCGATTGATGAACATGAGCCACGGCTAACGATCCGAAAAATTGGAATTGACGGAACGGTCGATAACCTTCGCGTCGGTCGGGCGAGTTTACGGATTGAGGCTGATTTTCGGCCTCGTGCGCATTTGGGCGACCCGACAGTGGAGAGAGCAGTCAATTTTTCGCTCTCATTTGCAGGCGGCAAGGCCACAGCTCTCTAGGATTTCTTGACGATGACGGATCTTGATCAGCTTCCTCTGCCCCAGGTGATTGAGAGCCTGGGTTTTGAAACTGTTCTTTCGGACCTGGTTGCGGATGCTCGGGAAAAACTGGCTTCGTTAGGTGTCGATTGGGATGTGGGTGAGCTGGAAACCGACCCGGTGAAGGTCGTTTTAGAGATCGCGGCCTATCGAGAGACCCTTCTGCGGGCACGCATCAATGAAGCGGCGCGGTCTAATCTTCTTGCTTTTGCAAGTGGCAGTGACCTCGATCAATTGGTGGCCTGGTTGGGCGTGACCCGCTTGGAGGGGGAGGATGATGCGCGCTTGCGCCTCCGGTATCAGCTGGCAACCAGTGGCCGCTCAGCAGGTGGGCCTGAGAGCCGTTATCGAGCGATTGCGCTGGGAGCTAGTCTTGACGTTCGAGATGTCGCCATTTGGCGTGACGGGCGAGACCCTGCAGTTCGCGTTGCCGTGCTTTCGTCCGTTGGTGGCGGCGCTCCGACACCGACGTTGTTGTCAAATGTCTTGCAGGCTCTCAATGCGCCGGATGTGCGCGTTGTATCCGATACATTTGTGGTTTCTTCAGCGGTTCAAAAGACTGTTGATGTGGTCCTGTCAGTTCGCCTTGCCCCGGATGCAAGCGAGGAAATTCTTTCAAGGCTTAAAGCCAAGATTGCACTCGATTGGCTGACTGAGGATTTATTGGGTTTCGATCTGGCACGCTCTTGGATCGTGGCGCATGCGATGCAGCCAGGTGTTACTGCCGTTGAAGTTTTGGAGCCGAAGCAAGACACGGTTGCACAACCTTATGAAGCTATCGGGCTTGGAACCGTCAGCATTGAATTTGCGGGACGTGGCCGATGAGTTCTTTGATGCCACTAAATTCGACACCGTTCGAGCTTGGCCTGGCAGATGCTGTGGATCTGGGGCCTCGGATCAGTTCTGGAATTGCCTCTATCCCTGGTTGGAAAGTGGTCACGAAGCCAGCGGCGTTGTTGCCGTTCCTTGTTTATGAATATGGGCTAGAGGATCTACGACCCTTTATTCCGAATTTATACGAGCTGGTTTCCGAAGGTCGGCAATGGGCCAGAATACGCGGAACGCATGGATCTATTACCCAGGGCCTTGGCTGGCTCGGATATTTCGGGACAATCGAAAATCCACCAACTCGCCGCAATGCCTGGGCCGACTTCCAGCTCAATCTCGACCGTATACGGGAAGATGAGGATGACTTGCCCCGGATCGAGGGGATTGTTTCCCTTTCAGGCCCGGCCAGATCGCACTTTCGGCGCGGCGTTCATGGTTATGACGTACCGGCTGCGGAGGGTGGTTTTACGAGAATTGGTTTTTCAATTTTCGGGGATGACAGTGGCGCACGGATCGATGGTGGTCGTGCAAAATGGTCTTTTGGCAGAACCTTCGTGCTCCAAGGGAGCCTGAAAGAGCCTGACCTAACTGAGCTGGAGACTTGGATACCAGAGGTCATAGGCTCGCTTTGGGCGGATATGCAGTTCCTTTGGTCTGAGGCGAATTTCGCCTGGTCGTTACCTGCAGAGCAGGCTCGGCGTCAGACTATCGGGGCAGCGCTCGATCATCGACCGACTTTGATCCGGTTAGACAATGGGGATGGGGGGATTATCGGCTATCGCCGTGCCATTGCTCGTACTGTGTCATCAATTCCCGCAGGTCCTTATGTCGTTGATGGCGTCGGTTATGCGCCGGATGAGGATCGGCCTGAAAAGCTGCTTGTTCAAGCAAGGACGGGCTTTGGAGATGGTGCCGGCCAAACGGTTTCTGATGCGTTTGTCGTCTTTGATGCTGAGCTAGCACCTGGTGTGCCTGACGGGAAACTCTGGCTTGAGCCGAGCGAAGTTCTCGCTGGCATTGAAACGGTATCGGGGGCCTTGACCCTTGAACTCGGGGAAACCTCCCGTGAACACATTCAATTTCTTTTGGGGTTCTGATGTTCGAACATAAATCCGGTTTACCGGCAACGCATGATCGTGGTCCTGAGAATCCAGATCGCACGGGACTGGTCTTTTCTGAGGGCAATTTTCTTCAAGGTTCTGAGCTTAACGAGCTGCAAACAATCTTGCGAACGCAGGTCGCAAGCGTTGGTGATCTGATTGCCAAAGACGGTGATCGGCGCAGTGGAGCGGGAATTGTTGTGGTTCCTGACGTGAACCCCTTGGACCCGAACGCGCCAGCTTTGACGGCAACGCTGCAATTTGAAGCCGGTCGTGTTTATGTCGGCGGGCGCGTTTTGCTGATAGAGGCGCGTGAAATCGCAAATGTCTCGATTGTCGGTGATGTGCGCGCCGGTGTTCGTCTTCAAACATCTTATATCACCCATGAAGATGACCCAACACTTCTCGGCCTGGAGCCTGGTACGCTTTCTGAAAATGAGCCTGGGGCCGCGCGGGAAGTCCAGGGCTTGATTTGGTCGATTGAGGGGGACGGCGGGGTTGGTGACTTCTTTCCGGTCTACCTCTTGCACGCAGGTACGGTGATTGATCAGGCTCCGCCACCGTCACTGACAGGCGTTCTGGAGACGCTATCGGTTTATGATGCCCAGGCAAATGGGCACTACATTGTGGATGGTTGCAATGTGGTGCCTCTTGGTAAGGATGGAGCCGATCAAGTATTTTCAATCACGGCAGGCACGGCGAATATTCAAGGTTGGAAGCGTAAACGCGAGGCGGCGATACGTTTCCCGGTGACGGAAAAACCGCAGTTGGAAACAATTGTTGCCGAGCCGCATGTCTTCGCCACTGCTGGGACCTCGATTATTGAAGTTTCCCGACCTCCCATTGCGGTGGTGACTTCTGCGATTGTCACGAAGCAAATCACTGAATCTGTAATTCGGGGAGCTGTTCCGGGAGGATCTGATGGCCTTAGTCAATCATCCATCGTTGAAATTCAAAGTGTGAAGCAGGGGCAGGTAACCTTCGATCCTTCGGAATACTCCTTGACCGGTGACATGATTTCATGGGCACCGGTGGGTGATGAGCCTCTCCAGGCTTCAACTTATTCGGTTACCTATCTTTACAACGATGTGGTCACGCCTGATGCCGTGAGTGAGACCAGCGTTACCCTGTCGGGGGGTGTCCAGGGTCGTTCCGTTTTGATTTCCTACACGTCGAAACTTCCACGGATAGATCTGGTTTGTCTCAACCTGGAGGGATTGCCGGAATATGTGGAAGGGATCTCGGCACGAAAGGGAGCTTTGCCCCCAGCTGCACCTGCGGATCTTCTGAAGCTTGCGGAGGTCCATAATGACTGGCAAGGGACACCTGAGATCATAGCTAACGGGACGAGAAACTATACCTTTGACCAGCAAAGGCGGTTCTTCGATTTCCTGATCAAGATGGCCCGACAATTTGACCGCTCGGAATCGGAACGTGATGTGCAATCGCGGGCTGCCGTTTCTGCGGACGGAATATTCACCGAATCCTTTACAGATGATTTTTATCGGGATCAGGGCGAGCCTCAAACAGCGGCGATCAATCAGGGGGTTTTGCAGTTGGCTGTCGACGTTGTCGGCGTCCAGGCAAGTGAAGACCTTGCAGCTCTCGATTGGACCGAGACCGTTCTGGTTGCCCAGGGTCTGGCGTCCAGCGAAATGAAAATCAACCCATATGCAAACTTCAACACCATGCCGGGTGATCTGCGGTTAAGCCCACCGGTTGATTTCTGGACCGACCACGTCACTCAATGGGCCTCTCCGGTCACGCAGGAATTTACCGCGGCACCGGATACGCCTCCAGGCACGACAAGCTTGAATGAAGAGGTTTCCGAGAGCGTGTCCAGTGCCAAGGTCCTGCGGCAAATCGATATCAATTATGATCTGGCAGGCTTCGGAGCAGGTGAGAACCTTGAAAGTCTGACTTTTGATGGGATCGATGTCACACCTGCACCTGTCCTTGTTGCTGATGGCGTTGGACAGATCTCTGGAACTTTCAAGATTCCTGCGTTGGTGCCTACAGGATCGCGGGTGGTGCGTGCTCAGGGAGCGGCGGGGTCCTTTGCCGAAGCCTTTTTTGTCGGTGAGGGAACGATTGAGACAGAAGTCATGCGGCGCGTAACGCTTGTTTCGCGCGCAGCTCCTCCTCCGGTTACGATCATTAATAATATTGTGAACGTCACCAATACGGTCACCAATAACAATGGAGGTCAAAATGACCCTCTTGCCCAAACGTTCAGTCTCGTGGCTGGTGGGCATGTTGCAGGGGTCGATATCAGGGCCGGAACCATCGGAAACCCGGACAATGGTGTTCGTGTTCAATTGGCAACCACGTTGAATGGTTATCCAACAAATGAGCTTCTGGCCGAAACCTTCCTGCCCATGCAGGGGGTCAGTCCGGGTGATATTTTGCAGGCGCGTTTCGATGTGCCCGTCTATCTGCCTTCAAATCGGCAGTTTTGTTTTGTCGTCCTGACAGATGATGCCGATCATTCTCTCGCTATCGCTCGGGTTGGCGAGGTTGATCCGGAAAATCAAACGCGGGTTTCCAGCCAGCCTTATACGGTTGGCGTCCTGTTTTCATCATCAAACCGCCTTGCCTGGGAAGCGCACAATGATGCGGATCTCTGGTTCAACATTGTGGGGGCGCAATTCAGCCCTCTGGAAAAGACTGTGGTTCTTTGGACGGGAGAACTTGACCGGGTTTCGGACATCATTGTCCGTGGGACCGTCGACATTCCGACCGGCGCTGCTCGCTTCCGATATGAGTTGGTGAGAGAGAATGGTGATGTCCATGCACTCGCGCCTGGCCAGTCAATTGAATTCGATGATTTTCTTACCGAAACGGTGACATTGAGGGCCGTTCTTTCCGGCTCTGCGGACGTGTCGCCAATTCTGTATCCCGGCACAAGTTTGGTTTTTGGACGGGTCCGGAGCGAAGGGACTTATGTCTCCAGAGTGTTTCCGATTGCCGGGGGCACAAAATGCGTCGCGGTCTTTGCCAGTTCTCAGCCAGCCGGGTCTGAGATTGATGTCCGTGTCGATCAGGCTGACGACAATTGGCAAGGCCTTGCTCCTGTGAGCACGAGACAACTCGGGGGCGGGTGGAATGAGCCTGTCCATGAGCTTGATGCTTTCACTGCCCCGCTTGGTGGCCGTGTGCGTGTTCGCCTCTCAGGTAGTCCGGCGGCGAGGCCTTCGATTGCCCGGCTTAGGGCCTTCGGTTTTTAAGGAAATACCATGCAGGATACAAAGACACCTCGCGGGTATCCGATTCCGGATCCCGCAAACGATATCAGCGTAGATTTTCCCCGGATCGCTTCGGCTTTAGGTCTGGTGGATAACGACATTGCAAATTTGTTGTCGAGCGTTTCACAACGTGCACTGAGCGATCACCAACATCTGATTTCCGAGATTGAGGGACTGTCGGATGTGCTGGCCAATCTGGCAAATTCATCCGGGAACCACACGCACGCTTTGGGGGACTTGTCGGATGTTGACGTGACATCTGCCCAGACCAACATGGTCCTGGCATTTATTGGGGGGGTGTGGACAGCCGCTGTCATGAATGCTGCAAATCTTGCGGTGTCTCAAGGCGGCGGTATCACGGCCAACAACGTTCAGGATGCTCTGGTCCACCTGCATTCATCCAAAGCTACCCAGGCAGACATCGATAATACTCTGGCCGGTGTGATCGGTGCCGCTCCAACCACTCTTGATACTTTGAACGAACTGGCGGCGGCGCTTGGAGATGACCCGAATTTTGCCACCACGGTGGCCAGCCAGATTGCTGCAGTGAGTGCATCGGCATCAGCCAAGCTTGCGCGAACCGGTGGAACGCTGACCGGGAACGTCCGGTTCAACGACAATGTGAAGGCAAATTTTGGAAACAGCGATGACTTTCGAGTATTTCACAATGGTTCTCATGCTTATCTCGATAACTACACTGGGAATATTTATCTCCGGAATCGCGTCCATGCTGCGGAGTTTCATTTCCAGGGCGAGGATTCGGGGGGCACGCTTCGGACGATCGTCACACTTCAAGATGGCTATTACCTGCGCGCCTATTGTTCGGGTGTCGAGCGGCTACGCACAACAACGGCGGGTGTAACCGTCTACGGAGACATGAACTCGACATCCGACAAGCGTCTTAAAGAGGACTTCCAGCCAATTGAGAACGCTCTCGATAAGCTTCTGCAGCTCAATGGCCTGACGTTTATGCGCAAAGGGCACGACAAGCGGAGCATAGGCTTGATAGCCCAAGAGGTTGAGGCTCAATTCCCTGAGGCTGTGAGTGAAGATCAGGATGGTAACAAGCTGTTGGCAATAGCCAATCTCATGGGGCCGGTGGTCGAGGCAATTCGGGAGCTGAACGAAGTCATTGAAGCCCAGGGGGCTGAAATTAAGGCCCTTCAAGCGGCAAACTAAGGTGATGTCATGAGCATTGAAGTTGTGCGAGGAGCGTCCAAGGCCGCTCTTCCGACCCGTCTTGTCATTACACTCGAAGAGAAAAGCCTCACGGTTGCGACTTTTATTCAGGAACCTCCCAACAGGACCCATAACCTGCTGGCAGATCAACCAGTGCAATATGAAAGCCGCAAGGCAGATTTCACCACGACCAGCACCTCAAATGGCCGCACAGGTGCGCCTGATCTGAGCGTTTCCGGTATTCGGGTGACTTTCGATGATATCGATTGGAGCCCAGATGAGCTGGTCGAAGTCCTGGAACTCCGCAATCTGCTTGCCCCGGAGGACCAAATTCCGGATCCATATGCCAAGCCGGTTTTTACGTCGACCGGGAAAATAAGTTTCTTCCTGGATGGTTTGGTCGGCGCTGATGAGGTTGTGCCGTATTCGATCATCGATCTTCTGACCTCTGCGGGGTATCAGCCAAGCCCCTGGGTGAACCGATTGCAGGAAACCAGGCGCGGTAAGGTGCTGCATGCAGCTCGTTGGCGTGCCAGTCAGAATGCCCGGATGGCGGTGAGCATCTACTTTCCGTTCGTTTCGGAAAGTCTTTTCGATCAGCATATTCATGTCGTGTCTTCTGGATACGACCCGATCATAAACCACCCTATCGACAACATTGTCGATGAGGCGGATTTGCCTGGCTATGGCGCAGCTCTCTGGCAGAGCCATTTCTGGCACGTCCATGCTGATGGAAGTCTGAAAGTGTCTGCCGGTGATCTTGTCGATGTTCCGGTGGTCATTCGGCAAAATGAGGGGGGAGGACTTTGCGAAGAGGATCTTACTCTGCGGGTTTCCAGTGATTGCGGTTATTTGCCCAAGAGACGGATCAGGTTTGAGGCCGGAAAGGCGACAATCCGAGTTCGCGCGCTGGATTTAATCGCGGGCGATATAATGAAGGTGAAGATAAACACCGAGCATTTTTCGGGTGTTGGGTCTTTTCAGATTGAGGTCCAGTGATGGAGCAGGATATCCAGATTGATACGATTTACCCGCGATTTGTCATGCGTAAGCGGTTCCCTGAGCTGGCACCAGGCTTCAATGAGCAGCTTATGGAACTGGCGATTGCAGACGCAATGGCCAACAGAGTGCCTGCTGGGGGGCATGATCGGTCCATCGGCGAAGATGTAACGCATCTTGCACATCTGCGTCACAATTTCCTTGATGATGCCAGGGACCCGGTGGTCGCGCAGTTCATAAAAATGGTCGACCATACCGTTCGGGAATACCTATCAGCCGTCTATCATTATGATCACGAGGGCGAGATAGACATGATGTCTGATACCTTTTGGCAAAACCGGGAGGAGGGGCAGAATGTCGGCATCAATTGCCATACTCATTTCAAGTCGGATCTGGTTGCAACCTACTATCTGAACACGGGGTGCGAACCCGGTGAAGATAACCCACTCAGACAGGGTGCCCTCCGCTTTTATGATCCGCAAAACCTTGGTGTTCGTCCCTGGCCGAACCGCAATCCAGGGCTAGTGCAAAACGGTTGGTACAACATTGTCCCCGAACCTGGAATGATGGTGGTCTTCGAGGGGCATATCCCGCACGACAGCACCTATTTCGGTGGGGAGCAAAGACTGTGTATCCCTGTCATGTGCGATGTGAAGACGAGCCGGTCCCATATCAAGAAACCCGTATCGGAACTCCTACGGAACCAGGGGTAGGCAGATGACGCTTCGCATTAGTGGAACGGTCGTAATCAGCAGCGCCCGGGTGTTGCAGGGCTTGGGGTCTGGTTCGGTCGCATCAACGGGAAAAAGTTCTAGCGGCAGCGGAAAATACTTCAACTATTCCGGCACAAAAATTGACTTTTCCCAAGGTCGGCCCCGTCTGCTTTTGAACCAGTCGATTTTCAATTGTGACGTAGTTACCAACCCTAATTGTAATTGCGATTGCCGATGCTAACGGCGAAGGGCGGAACCCATGGCGTTCAAAATCAATGGCACCACGGTCATAAGCAATGCTCGTGAGTTATCCAATCTGAGTGCCAGCAGCATTGGTGCCGTCACCAGCAGCAATGGCTCTGGTGCATACTTTCATTACAAAAACAGTGCGCTGGAAGTTGTCGGCGGAAAGCTTCGGCTAAAAGTTGTTCGCACTGGATACAACTGCGACGACATGTATGTGAACTGCAATTGTAACTGTGATTGCAGATGCTAGGAGGCAGATGTGGCCAGCCTTAAAATCAACGGCACAACCGTGGTCGATGGAAACAGGAATCTCCAAAATCTTGCAAGTTCTTCCGCTGGATCGAGCACCAATACTCAGTCCGGATCCGGAAAATTCTTTCAATGGAGTTCAAGCGTAAACCTTCGGGTCGATGGCAATGGCAAGCTTGCCATGACCTTTGCGCAGACCCGTTACAATTGCGATGTGGAGAACAGAACGGGCGACAGTGACAGCTCCGTCTATCGAAGCGGCAACTGTACATTCAGTAGTTAGGAAATTGACATGGCTGAGCGGCTGCTCTTGCATGCAACGCACATTGGTTATGCGGATTTTGATGAGACGGCACAGGACTGCCAGTCACTCTTTCAAAAGCTATTGGACCTCCACCCGCTCAGCGATGGAGAAAGTGGCCCGATGAACTCATTGGAGCGCCGGGTGAGTGATGTGCTGGATCTTCCGGAGGCCATAAAAATCAAGACGGATATTTTGGCGGCGGTCGCTGGCTACATGGGGGACTGGTGGGCACAAAGCCTGCCTGTATCCATTGAGAACCGTGCGCTGATTATTCAGGATTATGGGCATATCAGCACTCATAGCGATAGCCGTGAAGGGGATGTTACGGCGGTCTATTTTCTGACCGGTCAGAACCAGGACATCAACACGGTGGGCAATCCGCGTTTTGTCATTGAGGATGAGCGATTGCGGCTTGATGAGCAGAGGATGCCCTGGGAGGGGCGGCACGGTTTTTCTGTCTGCCCAAAGCCCGGTCGCTGCATAATCTTTCCGAGCCGTGTTCCGCATAATCAGCATCCGTTCCGCGCTGGACCGGATCGGATGCCGCACATGCAAATCGTCGCAAATTTCAAATTTGATAATCTGCCAGATCCCGAGGATGAAGTATGAACGAGCATCAAGCGCGTGCTTTCCCGTTTCGATTTACAATGAAGCGCCCAGAGTCAGGTGAGGTCTTTTATCTTCTCTATGACAATCATACTTCGGAACTGGTTTTCGAAGGGACAGGGCAATCGGTTGTTGAGCCTTCAGAGGCCAGTGCCCGGTATATTTGGGAAACGGCACCTCAAGTGTCTCCTGATGCCCCCCTTGGCAAGAGCCGGCGAACGAGAACTTTGAAAATTCAGCTTGGATTGGGCTGCAATTATTCATGCTCCTATTGCCTGCAAGCGACCCAGCTCGGTGATCAGATCAAGACCAGCACGCGGGATGCTGAAATATTCCTCGAAAACATCAAGCGGCATGGCTGGTTCGGCGAGGATGTTCAGAACATCGAGTTTTGGGGCGGTGAGCCGATGCTTTATTGGCACAAGGTCCGGCTCCTTCTGGAGCCGCTGAGAGAACGTTGGCCCAAAGCACAAATGAGCATCGTAACCAACGGCTCGATGTTCAATGCTGAGATCCTTCAGGATATTCTCGACTATGAGTTTACGGTTGCGGTCTCACATGACGGACCTGGCCAACATCAAAGGGGGCCGGATCCGCTCGATGACCCGGAGGCGGGTGAGTGGTTGCGCAGGGCGGTTGCAGCGCTTTCCCCGCTCGGTCGTGTGAGCTTTAATTCAGTGATCACCTCTGGGAATTACGATTGCAACGCGATCATAGAATGGTTTGCGCAACGGTTTCCGAGCGTGCCGTCAAACTTCGAGGGCATTGGTTACGATTATCATGGAGACGCAAGCACGCGCTGGACGCAGGACAAGCTTGCTGACATGCAAAATCATATCGCAATCGGCATCATGGACGGCTCGTTGCTGAGCAGTCCGTTTTTTGTTGGGTCGGTGAACTCGATCCTTGAAACCCTTTCCAACCGGAGACCGTCGAGTGCGCTTGGCCAGCGGTGCGGGATGGATCGGGAGGAAAACATTGCCGTCGACCTGCTCGGCAATGTGACCACGTGTCAAAACACGGCGAGCCGTGGGAAGCATCGGCTTGGCCATATGATGTCTCTGGACAAGGTCAAGCTTGATACGTCCTGGCACTGGGCTGGCCGGGATGAATGCGGGTCTTGTCCTGTCCTTCAGCAGTGTGCCGGTGGCTGCATGTATCTTGAAAAGAATTCAGGCAATTGGGCGGCATCTTGCAATACGGAATTTCATTTTCGTACAGGTGTTCTGGCTGGGGCGCTCTATCACCTGACAGGCGGTGTCCTGGAGCATATCGGGGGGGATCTCATCCGGCCGGAATTGCCCGAGATTGAAATGCCCATGGTCGCTGCCGAGTAGCCGCCGAACAACCTGACTGCTCCGTTTATGTCCCGCTTTTAAGCGGGTTTTTTTGTGCCTGAAATCCCTGTGAAATGGAGTTCACAAAGATGACTGTCCCTGTTTTTGGTATGACCTTCACCCGGCCTGATAGCGGTCCGGTTCCTGCCCTTGGAGCTGATTTCTCCAAGGTTCTTATTATCGAGACTTCGGAAGATGCAAATGCTGCAACTTATCCACTCGATACGCCTATCCGGATCTCAACAAGTGATGCGGCCAAGGTTGCCGATCTGGGAACCGGGATGCTGGCGTCCTATGTCCAGGGCATCAATGACCAGCTCAACACCATCAATGCCGGTGCAGATGCAACCATCGTCCGTGTTGCCGAGGGAGCGGATGTCGCGGCGACCGCTGCCAATATAGCTGCCATCGTCAATACGATGAGTGAAATCCCCTCCAAGGTGAACGCAACGCCCCGTATCGTTCTGGCGGGGCGGACGGCCTGGCGTGAGGATCTCGACACCACAAGTCCAGTTGTGGCCGCTCTGGAGGCCAATCTGGGCAAGATCCTGGCGGTTGCTCCAGTCGATGTTGATGACACTTCAGCGGCCAACGCCATTGACGCACGCGAGACCATGGCGTCCGAGCGCGTTTTTCCAATTGGCATTGCAGCAAGGGTGTATGAAGCAGGTGCGCTGGTCACAAGGCCAATGTCACCCCGGATCGCCGGGCTGATGATGCGGGTGGATAATGAGAAATCAGGTTTCCCGTTTGATCCCTTCGCAAATCGCGCGATCTACGGCCTGGCTGGTGTCTCCCGCAAAATCCCGTTTTCTTTCGTTGACGGGTCGACGGAAGGCCAGCAGCTCCTGGCTGCCAATGTATCAATCGTGTCGGAGGGGGAAACCGGTGTCGATGGTGCGGTCGCTGATGGTGGGTACGTTTTTATCGGAACGGACAACGCTCAAACTGGCGAGCTTTGGGAGCAAATCCACCAGGTGCGCGGCGCTGATTATATTGTCACTCAGCTCATGGCAATCACGCGACAATTCCTTGGCCGCAAAATAACGGCCAGCTCCGTCGAGAGCTGGATCAACTCCATTGCCTTCGCTTTACGTGACCACAAGGCGGCGGACCGTATCCTCGGGTACACACCCAAAAACGAGATGTTTCAAAAAAGCCAGAATTCGCCTGAGAGCATCCGCCTTGGCCGTCTGAAGCTGAATATCGGCATCGAAGGGTGTCCAGTCTTCAAGGTCGCAGATCATGAGATCGCGCGCTATCGCCCGGCTGTCGAGGGCTTGGTGAATGAAATCGTTTCCAGCCTGAATGCGTCGATTTAATCGCGCGCAATGAAGTTGAACAATCCAGTCTTAGAAGGGACTAGAAATGCCTGCGCTTTATATGCTGACCGCCGTCGATGTTCGGCGTGCCGAAGAGGAGAATTCCTCCCGTGCCACAACGATTGCCAAGCTGACGATCCCACCGATCAACTTTATGAATGCGAGCCACAATCCGGGCGGCGGCGTGATGGCGGTCGACTTTACCTTGCCGCGCATCGAAGCGTTGGAGCCTGCTTTTGCGGTCAAGGGTATGGATACCGATGTTTTCCGGGGGATGGGAGCAAAGGATCGTTGGATCTTCGCCGGGGCCTGGCGCGACAAACAAACGGGGGTCGACATCCCCGGACGTGCGGTGATCGAAGGTGTCATATCCCAATGGGAGCCCGACGAAAGCGATCCCTCCGATTTCCAGGGATGCAATCACGTCTTCAAGGAAGTGACCCACTTCGAGCTGAGCCTCGATAGCACGGAACTTTACTACATCGACTTTTTCGAGCGGGTGCTGCGGACAAATGGCGAGGATCTCTTTGCTGGTGTGCGTGAAGCCCTCGGTTAATCCGATGGCCTGAATTCTTCTTGCCGGATGGTTGTCCATAGGCCGTTCGAATTTCTGACAATTGAGAGACAACGTAATGACTACAAAAGCCAAGACTATAACAGTTCCGCTTGATGAGGCGGTTGAGGTCGAAGGGGTGACCTATAGCAGTTTGACGCTTCGCAGAATGAAGGCGGGGGACGCGCTGGTCGGCGAGGGGGTAGAGAGCGAAGCCAAGACCGGTTTTCTGATGTTTGCCGCTCTGGCCGGTGTTTCGGTCGAAGTGATCCAAGAGCTGGATCTTGAGGACTTCGAAAAGCTGACGGAGGCGGCCATCCCAATGATGGGAAAGTCGGGGGCAAAGGCGCTCGAGGAGGCAAAAGCGAAGGCGAAGGCGGCAAGCTAGTCCCCTGGCGCGATCTCATTGCCCGCGTGGCGCGCGCGCTTAACACCTCGGTCATCGATTGCGAGGAATGGGATATCGACCGATTTCTGGCTTATGCGGACACGGTGGAGCGCATTGCCATGCAAGAGGCGGCACCTCCGCCAAGTCGATAAATTCCCTCACTCAGGATCTCCCGCAGGCAGGTGCATGCTTGCCTGTGGCTGCCTTGCGTTGGGGTGGTGCTTCCAAAATCGTTCAATTTTCCGGACCCAAAATAAAGGCTATGCATAATGGCAACGCTTGCTTCCAAATTGGTGGTTTCCTTGCTGGATCGCGTGACGGCTCCTGCACGCGCGATAGGCGGATCACTCGGCAAGCTTCATGATCGGGCTTCTGCCAATAACCGGGCCATGAACCAAATGCGTGGCCGAATGCTCGATGCGGCTGGTGTGGGGTACATCCTGGCTCAGGCCATTGCTGCGCCTGTCAGGGCGGCGCGAGAGTTTGAAAGCTCAATGGCCGATGTGAATAAGGTTGTTGACTTCGCTGAGCCTGATGGCTTGAAGAAAATGTCTGCAAATATCTTGGCAATGTCGCGCAGATTGCCGGTTGCTGCCAACGGGATCGCTGACATTGTTGCTGCCGCTGGCCAGGCAGGCATGAAGGGTGGGGAGCTTCTGGCCTTTGCCGAGATCGCCGCAAAAGTTGGTGTGGCCTTTGATATTTCAGCGGACGAAACTGGCGAGGCTCTGGCAAAGATCAAGACCGCCCTGGGGTTAACCGTCGATCAGACTTCGGAGTTGGCCGATGTTCTCAATCACCTGTCCAACACCTCGGCCAGCTCTGCGCCGGATTTGCTCAACTTCATGAAACGGGTCGGCTCGGTTGGTCTGCAATATGGTTTTGCTGCGCGCGAAACGGCAGCTTTTGGATCGGCGATGATCGCAGCAGGAGCGCCTGCGGATGTGGCCGCGACCAGCTTCCGGAACATGGGCAAGGCCCTGGCGCGCGGAGCCTCTGCCACAACGGCAAATCGACGAGCCTTGAAGGCTCTGGGGCTTGATGCCAAGACGGTTGCCTCAAGCCTGCAAAAGGATGCCGTGGGCACCATGCAGGATGTGATTGCCCGGATTCGCGCTTTGCCGAAAGAAATCCAGTCCTCGACCGTTTCTGATCTTTTTGGCGATGAGGCAAGGGCGCTTATGCCTCTCATCTCCAATTCGGGCTTGCTGGCAAATGCGCTTTCCGAGGTTGCCAGTGAAACCAAATATCTAGGCTCAGCACAAAAGGAATTCGAGGTTCGCTCAACAACCTTTGATGCGCGCCTTCAGTCTTTCAAAAACCGGTTGACTGAAGCTGCGATTGCAATCGGAAACGCTTTGCTTCCGGCTCTGAGCAGCTTGATGGATATCCTTTCCCCCTTGATCGGGGCGATTACCGGTCTGGCGGTTGCTTATCCGCAAGTTACCGTCGCCGTATTTGGTCTGACGGCTGGTTTGGTCGCCTTGAGGGTGGCGACCCTATCGGCCAGATTCGCTTTCCTGTTTCTGAAAGGCGGCGCGCTCGATGCGGGTATGGGCGTTTCCAGGGGGGCAGGTTTGATCGAGGCGGGGACCAAAAGAATGCGCCTGGCTGTGATTGCAGCCAGCATGCTTTCGTCTGTTGGCGGCGGCGGGTTATTTACAGGCTTGGCCGCAGGGGCCTCGGCTGCCTCTGGTGTGATCGTCGCAACAGCTACTGCTATCGGGTCGGCGATTGCCGGGGTCACGTTGCCGATCTGGGGTCTGATTGCCGCTGCTGCCGCTGTCGGCTTGGCGATTTATCGGTATTGGGAACCAATCAAGAATTTTGTGGCTGGGTTCGCTTCCTCAATCGGGGACGCACTCGGTCCTGTTGTCGATGCTCTGGGCGCTTTTGCAGGTGAGATTGCGTCAATGGTTGCAAGTTGGGCGGGTGACCGCCTGGTCGACATAGGGAGCTGGCTCGGCATTGATGAGCAGACCGTGCGAGCAGCTCTTGATCGCGCAAAGTCTGTGATCGGGAATGCTATTGGCTGGATTGTCGAGGCATTTGCCGGATTACCGGCTGCGGTCGGCAATTGGTTCTCCAACCTCTTTTCGGTCAAGGATTATTCAGATGAGGCCGAGGCCGAATTTCGCGATTCTGGCCGACGAGTTGGCGAGGCCCTGATTAATGGGATCAAATCAGCTTTCCAGGCGCTTTGGGAATTTCTCAGCTCGATTCCTGCACGGGTACGAGAGGCAATAGGAAGCATTGATCTGACGGGATTGTTTTCATGGCCATCCATGCCCGAATGGCTTGGTGGAGCGCCTGCGGCAGCCGTAAGGCCCGCGATAGATGGTGCGCGCGCTGCCGGTGGACCTGTTGTCGCGGGGCGTACCTATCGGGTCAACGAAAAGGGCGACGAGCTGTATACGCCCGACCGCAACGGTTTCATTCATAGCGCGGCCTCGACCAAGCGGATTCTTGCCGGAGCATCCGGGTCTCCAGCCGCCGCTCCGTTGTCTGTTTCCTTCGGAGACATTGTAATTCAGGGAATTCAGGATCCTTCTGCCATTGCCGATCTGATCGGGGCGGAACTTGAGGCGCGGCTGTCAGGTCTACAGGCCGACAGCGAGTGGTCGGTCGCATAAGGGGAGAGCTATGCTTTACATGCTTGGAACGGTCGAGATCGACACTCGGCCATTCAGCGCCGATGACGTCCAGCGCAATGGAACGGCGGATCTGGTGAAAAAGCCGGTCATTGGCGGGATGGCTCCTTCAGAATTCACCGGTGATGGTGGGGAGACGCTGACTATTTCGGGTCAACTTCTGCCGAGCAAGATCGGTGGCCTGACAGAGCTGGAAGCCCTTCAGGAAATGCGGCGACAAGGCGCGCGGTTTCCCGTCATGCGCGGCGATGGCGCACGCCTTGGAACCTTTGCGATTGCCGCCATAAGTGAAAGCCATAAGACCCTCTTGCGTGATGGTGTCGGATTTGTGGTCAGCTACTCGATCCAAATGCAACGCGTCCAGCAAGACCAGGGCGGGCGGCGTCAAACAGTGCAAGGTCTCTTGTCCCTGTTCAACAATCTGTAGGAGTAGGTATGGCCGAAGAAGTCACGGTAATTGGCGACAATATCACCCTTGATCTGTTGTTGTGGCGTCGTTTCGGGATCCGTGGGCAAGGTCTTCTGGAGGAGGCTCTTGAGCTCAATCCGAAGCTGAGCTGGCAAGAAGCGTTCCTTGCGCCCGGATCAATTGTGCGTTTTCCGACCTTGCCGCCTGCGGGATCCGCAGACCGCGCGGTCGTCAGCTTGTTTGGATAGTGCATGGCCTGGAAAACAGACTGGAAAGTGATCATTGGTGACCAGGATATGTCCGCGAAAATGCGGCCGTTCCTGACCGATCTATCGGTCACAGACAAGGATGGACAGGCTTCCGACACATGCTCACTGACCTTCGATGATGAGGCCGGACAGATACGTTTGCCAACTGCAGGTACCAGCGTCGTGGTTCGCCTTGACGGGGTTCAGGTTTTCAAAGGCGTTTCCGATGTCCCTAAATCCTCCGGCTCTCGTGGCGGCGGAAGGCTCCTGAAGGTCGCGGCAAAGGGCTTTGATGCGCGGGGCAAGGTCAAGGAACCGCAACATTTTCACCAGGACGATGGGACGGTCGGGTCTTTCCTGGAGAAGCTTGCAAAGCGTGCTGGCTTCAACATGAAGGTTGCCCCTGAGCTGGCCAATATTGCGCGCGATTATCTGGTCGCCGATGGCGAGAGTTTCTTGCATTCTGGAGAACGCCTGGCGCGCGAGTTGGGCGGGACCTTCAAGCTTCGCGGGCTGGATGCGGTCCTTGCAAAACGGGGAATGGATCTTGGCTTGCCGATGGTCGTCGGCAATGTTGGTCCTGATGGGGCGAATGTCATCTCATGGGACATTGCGCCGACCTCGACGCGCAGCAGGTTCACCAAGATCAAAGTCCGTTATTTTGATCGTCAGGCCTCTGAGTTCAAAGAGGTTGATGCTGAAGTCGAAAGCGAAGACAGCCAGCCGGAAGCGGTGAACGTGGTTCGTTCAGTCGCTGCTGACAAGAGCCAGGCAGAAGATGTTGCCACAGCAAGGCGGGAAGAAGTGAGCCGGGAGGGGGGAGGCGGAACTGTCGAACTGGACCTGGCTCCCGAAGCCCAGGCCGAGGGGCTTTTCCAATTGACCGGCGCGCGCCCCGGCATAGACGGAATTTACCGGATTGTTTCGGTAACGCATCGCGCAAGTCGGAGCGGAGGGGCCACCACAAGACTTGAGTTAAAGCAGCCCTCCGGTGCGGCGGGCAAAGACAGCCGGTAAACCGGCACATACTTCAGCGAGGACAATATGAAGTTTGAACAGTGGCTGCAAAGCCGACTGACGGCGCATGGCTATGCCTGCGGGCCGATTGATGGCGTGATTGGCAATGCGACGGTTCGGGCCATAAAGGCCTTCGAGCGGCGGCACGGACTGCCGGTTGATGGCACGGCAGATGATGCGGTGGTGGCAGCGCTCCGCACATCAAGCTCTGTCCTTTCCGATGCCGAAAAGGCACGTCTGCCAAATCGATCTCCCGATTTGAGAACAGACACCGACAGGCGTACCTGGCCACGCCAACGGGACGTACGAAAGGTTTTTGGCGAGGTCGGCACCCGGCAGGTCAAGGTCAAAGTGCCCTGGGATTTGTTTCTCGCCTGGGACACGAATGTTCAGGTCAGCGGCATGACGTTGCATGAGCTTGTCGCGCCCTCTGCGGAGCGGATCTTCGCCCGGATCAAGCAGACCTATTCGGACGAGCAGATCCGCCAACTTGGTCTGCACTTGTTTGGTGGCTCGTTGAACGTCCGCAGGATGCGGGGCGGCAATGCCTATTCGATGCATTCCTGGGGCATTGCAATCGATTGGGATCCTGTCCGGAACCAGCTTCGCTGGCGTCGGCCAAAGGCGCGGCTGTCTTGTGCCGACGCGGATCGCTTTTGGAAAATCTGGCAGGACGAGGGCTGGACCTCTCTTGGCCAGGCGCGTGATTTCGACTGGATGCATGTCCAGGCAGCGGGGCTTTAGGCGATGCAAAAAACACTTACGCAAAAGACACCCCCACAAAAAACATGGAAGCGGGAAACCGCGCTGTTGATGATCTTCTTTCTGTTGTTCCTGGCTATTTTCGATCTGCTGTCTGGCGGCGGTACCGGCGCGCTTGAATGGGCATCGTTGTTCGCCTTGCCGTTCATCGGCTTTGCTGCGGCGGCCTTTGGGCTGGATGCGGCAACCAAACAGGGCAGGTGGGGCCGTCCGCATGGCGGGCCTGATCATTTGCCACCGGAAGGCTTCGCCAATGATTGAGGCGTTGGTTTTGTTGGTGGGCATGGGCGTTACAACGCTGCTGGCCTATGGCGGGCTTGTGGCGGCTGTTGTGTTCTTTCTGGCGCGATGGCGA
Source organism: Roseibium algae (assembly GCF_037783265.1). NCBI lineage: Bacteria > Pseudomonadati > Pseudomonadota > Alphaproteobacteria > Hyphomicrobiales > Stappiaceae > Roseibium > Roseibium algae. The sequence continues at coordinate 251,515 of NZ_JBAKIA010000005.1, read as the reverse complement.
CCGGAGGTGCCGCGCTTCCTGTCTGAGGCACTGGTGGCGGTGGCGCTGGTGGTGTCCGCCTGGCACTTCTCTGCGCTGCACCACGACCGGGAACAGGACTTGCGGCAAATGCGGCAGGAGGCTGCGGAGCTGTCCCGCAGAGCCCTTGCTTACAAACGGGCGATGCAATCGGCGCAGGCTGATGCGTTGGCGCGATCCAAACAGATGCAATCACTCCAGGAGATGCAGGATGAATACACGGATGCCCTGGCGGCTGGCGCGGCTGTCGCTTGCCCTGCTGACGCTGATTACATTGCCCGGATGCAAAACATCCGGGTCGGCAGCACTGGTGGATCTTCCTCAGCCGGAAACTGACCTCTTGGTGCCGTGCCCTGACCCGGGCCTGACCGGAGACAAGGGGCGCGATGCCCTGAGGCACCGGGCGGCTTTGGCTGCCTGCGAGGCCAGACGGGCAGGGTGGCAGAGCTTTTATGAAACACTAGACACTGAACTGGCGAGGCCGTGATGCGGGATTATCTTGAATGGATGCAAGACCAAGTCTCGGGCCGCGTTCTGGTGATCGCGGCCTTCGCCTTCATAGGGGCAAGCCTGCCAAAGGATCTGACGGTTCGCCAGCGGGGGCAAGCGTTCTTTGTGGGCGGGCTTGCGGCTCTGGTGTTCGGGGAACCTGTACGGGAATTGCTGGCCCTGTCCGACACCTGGGCCTATGGCATGGCCGGTATTTTGGCCATGACTGGCCGGAATATCGCCATCTTCATCCTCCGGGCCTCAAGGGATCCGGCAAGCGCTGCGCGGGAGGTGCTCGGGATCTGGCGAGGGAGGGATCGGTAGCAAAATACCTCTTGAAGAGATTGCACCAACCGCTACTCTGGCGAGCATAGAGTTTGGGGTGGATAGCTGTTGTTCAAAGATAAAACTTGCCTTGAGAAATTTGTAACAATCCTTGTCGGAACGTCGGTTGCTGGTGCTGCAGGTTTGGGCGCTACAGTTGCGCCAGGTGGGTTGGTTGCACTGGTCGCGGGGGGAGGGCTGCTGAGCCACCTGCGCGGTAAACGTCAGCAGGATGCTCAACATCTTTCAACACACATTGCAAAGCGTGTTGAAAGCGAGTGGCGCGGCTGGGTCGAACAGTCCTCCGGAACAAGTGAAGGAGATCTTGTAAATGCGGTTGCCTCGTTCGAAGAGGTTGCGCTGCAATGCAAGCCAAGCGCTGGGGATATTGTCGGAAAACAGCTGGATGCAAGCGCAGTCGCCCACCTGGTGCTTCAGCGCGCAGAAAACATTCGGCCAGAGCTTTATGCTGACCGTGATCCAGCCAATCCAACGGCGAGATTAGCCCGTGATTTTCTCTTCACGCTGACATTCCAAACTTATCAGATTTTGACTGAAAGTCCGGATTACCTCTCCACAATCGCACCGGATCTTTGGCGGGGTGTATTGGAAGGACAAGCAGAATTAAAAGCCGATACCAGCGCTATTCGCGAAGATACACGTGCAATTCGAGAGGAATATGCGGCCGAGCTGACTATTGCCCAGAGAACATTGCATGCGACCGAGTCCGACTTGATTGCGTTGCTGACGTTTATTCTGGAAAAGCGGGTTTCTCGCGACGATCTTCTGCAAGACCTCGAAAAGTCTTACGAGCGATTGACAGATCTGCGGAGCAGCATGGGAGATTTGAGTTCGCTCGCCAATGAAGCCCCCGAAATCCTGCCCCTGTTGCAAAAGGCCGATGCTGCGCTTGCCTTGGGGGCTGGTTTTTCCCTTGATGACGCAGACACTGCGCTCGCCCAGGCCGATGCTCGTTATATGGAGATCATCGAAGAACGGGATGAGCAACTCAAGCGGGACAAGGAAAACCGGGCCTTGATTTTAGCCAAGCGCGCCGAACTTGCATTGGTAACCTTCAACTTTAGTTCAGCAGTTAAGCTCTATAGACAGCAACTTGGCTGCTTGCGTGACGTATTTGGCGAGGATCATCCTTCAACGGCGATCAGCTACGACAACGTGGCCGCTAATCTTGATGCTCAGGGCCTTTATTCCGATGCCGAGCCGCTTTTCCGCAAGGTTCTTGAGATCAGCGCGCGTGTTCTTGGGGAGGATCATCCTTCAACGGCGATCAGCTACAACAACTTGGCCGCTAATCTGAATGCTCAGGGCCTTTATTCTGATGCCGAGCCGCTTTTCCGCAAGGGTCTTGAGATCCGCGCGCGTGTTCTGGGTGAGGATCATCCTGATACGGCGAGCAGCTACAACAACGTGGCCTACAATCTGAATGCTCAGGGCCTTTATTCCGATGCCGAGCCGCTTTTCCGCAAGGGTCTTGAAATATTCGAGCGTGTTCTGGGGGAGGATCATCCTGATACGGCGACCAGTTACAACAACGTGGCCTCGAACCTTGATGATCAGGGCCTTTATTCCGATGCCGAGCCGCTTTACCGCAAGGGTCTTGAGATCCGCGCGCGTGTTATGGGTGAGGATCATCCTGATACGGCGAGCAGCTACAACAACGTGGCCTACAATCTGAATGCTCAGGGCCTTTATTCCGATGCCGAGCCGCTTTTCCGCAAGGGTCTTGAGATCCGCGCGCGTGTTCTGGGTGAGGATCATCCTGATACGGCGACCAGCTACAACAACGTGGCCTCGAACCTTGATGATCAGGGCCTTTATTCCGATGCCGAGCCGCTTTACCGGAAGGGTCTTGATATCAGCGCGCGTGTTCTGGGGGAGGATCATCCTGATACGGCGACCAGCTACAACAACGTGGCCTACAATCTGAATGCTCAGGGCCTTTATTCCGATGCCGAGCCGCTTTACCGGAAGGGTCTTGAGATCCGCGCGCGTGTTCTGGGTGAGGATCATCCTTCAACGGCGAGCAGCTACAACAACGTGGCCTCCAATCTGAATGCTCAGGGCTTTTATTCCGATGCCGAGCCGCTTTTCCGCAAGGGTCTTGAAATTCTCGAACGGGTGCTGGGTGAGGCGCATCCAAATACTCAATTTATGCGGTCAAACCTCGAACAAAATCTGAAGAACCAAGGGAAGCTTCCCTAATCGAATATGTCGATGCGCTTGTTCCACCCACGCGTCGTTGCCGCCCGGATAATCAGACCTCACTTCAACATAGACATCCGCGCATTGCGTGCGCCCGTTGCCATGGCAAGCACGCTGCATTCTTTCTGACCGGACGCATTCAATCGTGACCCGGCTGGAATGTTTTCCCAGGTCAAACACATTTCTGAAATTCCTCAGTAACGAGGGATCCGGAGCGCGCAAACGCTCCGGACTATCCGGCCTTTCTCCGCCAGCATGACGGAAGAGATTCCCTTGGAGGATAAGACTATGGTCTCGTAAAGGTGCCCGCGCCCGCTAAAATGGAAGACCATAATTCGTTTGGCTCACGGCTATCAGGCACATTCTTTGTTAGATACCAAAGTGTCTTGATTTCAACTTGACCTGTGCTGGTTTCCGTTTGTTGCCCAGCCCAAGTTGTCAAGGAACCATAGCGCCCAAAATTGACTGTAAATGTTATTAAGTCTCCAGTTACAAAACCAGTAAGATCGAATTCTTCACTAGGCGCTGGGAGACCTACGTTTGTCCTGTATTCGCCTGACAGGAGATTGACATTAACGACCAGATCCATTTCAGAGCCAAGGCCATTTTCCCATGTGCCGTTAAAATCTACACTTGCTGGTGGTGATGGTATAATCATAAATTTAACTCCATTAAATTTAAAATTGTAATAATAAGTATTACACTAAAAAGTGATTTTTTCAAATTATTGTGGAATTTATGTAAAAGGACGCAGTAAATTTTTATAGGGCAGTCTAATTGGCCTTCGCGTTGTTTATGTTTTTGCCTGTTGTTGTCAATCCGCAAGTAACTGGAAATGTTGATCGATTTATGGATGACGATACTTTTCAAATGAGAGAGGCTATGAGCAGCTCAACATTATTGGTCCAGCTTGAAAGGATGATTATCTGGGCCTCGCGTACCGAATAGAAGACTTCGCCCGTTCAGTTTTTCATCCCGCATCCTCCCATTGAAGCTCTCGCAGTATTCGTTCTCCTAGGACAACCTTAGCTAGATGTATGCCGTTTTGGCCCCAACGGCTTTGATCTAATCTCTGACGGTCTCAGCAATGACCTAAGGGCTATAACACCTTTTGGCTTCGGTCTCTTAACCGCCATCTCTGGTCCTCCGTTTTCCTAAACACAGGGGGACCAATTCAAAGGGGAAGGCTCAGCTTCTTTTTCCGTGTGAAATTGCGTCAACAGCGCGGGGCACTTCCTTAAGGGCTTTCTCAAGATCTGCCTTTTAAGCTTCAAGGTTCCCGGCTATGATGGTGGTTGCAATTTTTGATTTCAGAACTTCACTCCCTCTAATTATGTGCATTATCGTGCGATTTCAGACTATCCGTATGTAATGTCTGTTCTGGCAAGGTCTGCCAGATAGGCAGAGCGGGTCAGCCCACGGTCGGTGGCTGTTTTGTCGATTGCAGAAAGCAGCCCGGCGTCAATGGTGATGTTGGCCCGCTGGCTCCGTCCGGTGAGGCGCACCAGCGGGGTAAGAATAAGGAAAGCCCCTTTTGCAAGTTCGGCTAGGACTTCCGGATCTTTTCTGACCTCGGCAAGTTCGCGTGCATGGGGAAGGTCTTCGTCTTCAAGGTGGAGGGCGAGCGCCTCGCTTGCCTTGACAACCAGGGTATCCAGATCATCCGATGCAGAGAAGCAGCCGGGCACGTCCGGAAACTGAATGCCATAGGCGCTATCGCCTTCCTGATGCACCAAGCCAATATAAACATGCATGTCAATTACTCCTGTTAGAGCCAACCGGCTTGCCGGTAGATGCTGCGGACGGTTCCGAGCGGCAAGTCCTTTTTGGGATGAGGGACCGTTACGATCAGGTTTCCCTTTTTGAACTTGTGATGTGAACCAACAACCTTGACCAGCTCAAAGCCATCTTTTTCAAGCTTCTTGAGGATCTTTCTGCTGTTGGTTTCCATCGTTTCCGCTCCATTTGATGTGTATAATAATACGCACTTTGCGCATCAAAGGCAAGGGATGTGCGTATTTAAATGCGCATTATTGTTTAGCGCTCTGATCCTTCGGGATTATCAGCGGGTGGTGCAGTTGGTTTGCGCACTCCAATGAACATCGAGGGAACTCCGATTCGAATCCGGCTCCGCTCGGCTCAATTTCTTTCCTTATCCGTTCACGCGGATCGCATAGACTTCGACCGGAAGCTGCCCAAATGCGGGTGGGTGATCGGCGTTATGCGTTCGCAATTGCCTGTTTAGGTGCGGGGAGGTGGCTAAATTTCTCAATGATTTCAAATAGCCAAAATCCAAAAATTTCATAGGTGCGGGGAGCAAAAAACCCTTTATTTTCAGTGGTGTTAGCAGTCCTGTCGGGGTCACCACTTTTTACAAAATTTTTAATGGCAAAGGCCAGAGCGCAGAACGTTCTGGCCTTACGTGCTGCTGCTTATCCGACCGTCAAAAAGCCGGGTGCATCGCGCAGGGGCGGGGCGTTGCGGAGGGTCTGGATGTCCGGGCCGCTCACAGCCAGGTCCGGGGTGCCCGCAATGAGTGCTTCGATTTCTGCGGCAACGCTGAGGACGCCGAGGTCATTGTTCCGCTGGCCAATGATTTGCAGGCCGAAGGGCATCCCGTTTGCATCCCGTCCACAGGGAATGGTGATGGAGGGGTGTCCGGCCAGGGTCGAGGCATAGGCAAGCCCGAGCCAATGATAGTAGCTCTTGGTCGCAACCCCGTCGATCTGGGTCGGATAGAGTTCGTGCCAGTCGCGCGGGCTGATGGTGACAGCCGGTGTCAGCAGATAGTCGTGCTGAGCGAAAAACGCATTCCAGGCGCGTTGGTAGCCACCGTGCATCACCAGAGCCTGGGCGATGTCGTCTGCTGTGTAGGACCGTCCTTCGCGGACATTCTGCGCAACATTCTCTCCGACCAGATCAGGCTGTTCATCCAGGAATTTGGCGTGTGTGCCGACAAACCCGATGGCTCTGAGCACAGAGAAAATGCGATCTGCGCCGGTGCAGTCAGGGCTTGTCATCTCCGTTCTTGCAAAAAACGGCGTAATCTTCGGCAATATGCTGGCAAAGTGTTTGCGGATCATGCCCTCAGTCGGGGCAAAGCCGAAGTCTTCTGTTGCAGCCATTTTGAGCGATGACAGATCGCAGGGCGGCAGATGGGCAAAGCTTGACGGTGACCATGTGGTCTTGCCGTCGACAACTGCTGTAAAGGGATCCCGGTTGTCGGCGCGGGCCATGACCGACAGGAGCAGGCTTGCGTCCTTGACCGATCTGGCCATGGGTCCAACGGTACTCAGGGGCAGCAAGGCCATGGGGCGGGCCGGTCCTGGCACCACGCCGAAGCTCGGACGATAGCCGACGACGCCGCAAAAGGCTGCCGGGTTTCGCAAAGAACCCCCGAGGTCTGATCCGCTGGCCAAAGGCATCATGCCGCAGGCGAGTGCTGCCGCGGACCCTCCTGACGAACCTGCGCTGCTGCGGGTCAGGTCATGAGGGTTGGCCGTTGCCCCATAGACCCGATTGACGGTGTTGGCGCCCGCGCTCCACTCCGGATTGTTGGTCTTTCCCATGGGCATTGCCCCGGCGGCTCTGAGGCCGGTGACCATCGGGTCATCTTGTGCGGCGATGTTGTCGCGAAAGATCAGCGAACCATAGGTGGTCGGCAGACCTTTGACGTCGATCATGTCCTTGATGCCAATGGGTAGGCCGTGAAGTAGGCCAAGATTATCGCCGCGCATGACAGCAGCTTCGGCGGCCTTGCTGTTGGTGTTCAGGTCTTCAAAATCGCGCGCGACAAGAGCGTTCACGGCGTGATCAACCTGTTCCACCCGGCGGATACAGGCGTCCGCCAACTCCACCGGGGAAAGCTGTTTTCTGGCAATCAGAGCGCGGGCTTCAGCCGCGCCAAAGTCTGCGGGATCAGTCGGCTTGGGCTGAAGAGGGCTGGTCACGTGGTTGTCCTGTCTTGAAAGGCTGTCGATCCTGGCGCGCGTTCTTGCACAATTAAGCTTTTGGTGTTTCACCAGCCCCAATGTCCCAAAACAGGCCGGCCATGACCTGCAGTGCATTTCGGCTGCCCGATTTCAGGGCGTGTTCATTTGGTGCATGCTGGGAACAAGCCCGATAGGAATGAGGCACCCAGACTGTTGGCAGGCCAAGAATATCGCTGAAGCTGTCATTTGGCAGGGACCCGGCGAGATTTGGCAGTACGTGGGGTGGTTTGCCAGCAGTTTTCGTCAGAGATGTGTGAACGAATTGCACCCAGGGATGATCTGGTGACAGGCGTGTCGCCCGGAAGAACCCACGATCATGCGGTGTGATCTCGACCGCCTCAAAGCCATTTGCATCCAGATGACGGCGCAGGGACGGGAGGATATCCTCTGGGGGCGTTCCGACAACATAGCGTAGCTGGCATGTGGCGTTTGCCTTGGCCGAAATCGCGTTAACAGGCGCTTCCGGCACGCCGCTTGTCATGGCCAGAATGGCAAAGCTGTTCCAGCCATAGGCGCGCTCGACCGAGGTCAGGCTTTCCTCGCCCCAGTTCGGATCGATAGCCGGTCCGCCTTCGCTTTCGATTGGCAGGCCTTTGAGGGCTGCTTTGACATCCGGTGTCAGGCTGTTCGGACGCCACTCGGGTATGTTGATCTGTCCACGTGCATCGGTGATGGTCGCCAGGGCGTGGACCAGGATCATAGCCGGGTCAGACAGAAGCCCGCCCCAGTTGCCGGAGTGATGAGCGCCTTCGCGCAGGTTGACGGAAAGGTCAAAGGTGATGCCGCCTCTTGATCCCATGAACATGGTCGGCGTTTCTGGTTGCAGTCTTGGTCCGTCGGAAGCAATCAACACATCAGCTGAGAGCCGATCCTTGTTGGCCTCAAAGAATTCTGCGAGGCCGGATGACCCGACTTCTTCGCTCATCTCGATGACAAAGCGACTGTTGAAACCGAGTTTGCCACGTGCGGCAATGACGGCCTCAATCGCGGCAATATTGATCAGGTGCTGACCCTTGTTGTCGGCGGTGCCACGGCCATAAAGCCGGTCGCCTTCTTCCACAAGTTTGAAAGGGTGCAGGCCTTCACGCCACTGGTCTGTCTGAGAGCGGATGACGTCGCCGTGGCCATAGGTCAGGACGGTGGGCAGGTCATCACCTTCGTGCCGTTCGCCAATCAGAAGCGGACCGCCACATGGATCCGGGTTTGGGAATATCTCACAGGTGTATCCGGCAGATGCCAGACGGGGCATCATTGCCTCGTCCAGATAGCGCTGAAGTTCAGCGATTTGATCCGGGTTTTGGCTTTCGGTTTCAAAGGCAATCAGGGCTGCAAGTTCGCTCTGAAAGTCACCTTTGTCGAAATAGGACGACGCAAACTCAATCGCAACATCGCGGGTCATGAAATTACCTGTCTAATGTGTCTGTTTCAGAAACAGCGTCGCCCCATGGCGACATGATTTCGGTGCAGCCTGAGTTCAACGACCCGCGCCGCATGACGCCAGCCGGGCAGGCGAAGGCATAGGGAAAAACTGTACGCGGTACGCGGCGCACGTCGTGGTCCCGCGATAGAGCATCGATGACGTCGTTGGGGAGAGTTTCATCTGCGACCACCAGCGGCCCGCCTGACATATCAATGCGGGGCTGATGGAAGGCGGCCTCCAGATCCATGTTGAAGTCCATCACAAACGATGACATCTGCGCAACCGCCGAGACGATCTTGCGACCGCCTGAAGCCCCAAAGGCAAAGCGGGTGTCGCCGATCTCGCCAATCGCCGGGCAGACATTCATCAGGCAGCGTTTGTCCGGCCCAAGGGAATTGGGTTGTCCTGCGACCGGATCGAACCACATGATGCCATTGTTCATCAGGAAACCGGTGGAGGGAGACACAACGCGGGAGCCGAAGATGGACAGCAATGTCTGAGTCTGAGACACCATGTTGCCTTGGCGGTCAACAACGGAAAAATGCGTTGTGCAGCCTGGCGCATCCGGACTCTCGCCGGGGTCTCCCATGGAGGCAAACCGTTGTGCATAGGCAGCTTTCAGTGCTGCGGCATAGGCAGTGTAGTCTGTTGGCCCAGGGGCTTTCGAAAGTTCCGGTTGCCTTTTCGACAATTCATTCAAGGTTGCCTGCAGCGTTGGTCCGCCGGTGAGGCCGGGAACGGCATGCATATGTCCACCGCGATAGGCAAAGCTCAAGGCATCGTGGAACTCAGCATTGTAGGCTTGCAGGTCTCGGCGCGACAGAGCGCCGCCTTTTGCGCGCACATCTGCCACCATCGCAGCGCCAACGTCGCCGTCATAGAGTTCGCGAGCGCCATTGCGGGCGATCTGCTCAAGACTGTCTGCCATCCGGCTTTGGTCGAGGCGCTTTTCGGCAAGCGCGGTCCAGCCAGATATGGTCGGCCATTGGCCGTCTTCCAGAAACAGGGCTGCAGCATCCGGGTCCTTGGCCAGTTGCCGTGTCGTCGATGCAATCAGGAGAGCGGCATACCAGTCGACCAGCGTGCCCTTTTGGGCGCATTCAATGGCTGGCTGCAACAGCTCTGCCCATGGCATCCGGCCGAAGCGCTGATGAACCTGGCCCAACCCGTCGACCGTGCCCGGTACGGCAATGGCAGTCGCACCCTGAACGTTTCTATCGTCCACGACCTGTTCCCAGGGGAAGAGATCGCTGGCCTTGCCAGCGCCGGTCAGCGGATAATTGGCCGGATCAAGTTCTTCCGGTGACTTCATGCCATGGTTCAGGGCAATGGCTTTTTGGGCGTCTGCACGCCAGAGCATCATGGCCCCCCCAGCCGCAGGACCGCTCATCCAAGGCTCCACGACGCCAATCGCAAAGGACGTTGCAACAGCTGCATCAACGGCATCGCCGCCTGCTGCAAGCACTTCCGCACCGACATGAGCGGCAATGCTGTTTTGAGCGGCGACAACGCCATGTTCCGTCTCGACCACGGTCTTACGGGTGGTCTGTGTATTCGACAGGGCGGAGATATTATGCATGGCTTATGGTGTTCATATTGCTTTGCCTTAATTGGGCATGGCTGGATTGGAAACGTTTTGGGAAGTCTCCTTGGAAGTAAAGAGATGGCATTCAACATGACCTTCTGGGGTTGCCACCTGATCGGGGGCGAGGGTCTTGCAATTGTCCATCACCTTTGGACAACGGGGATGGAAATGGCAGCCGGAAGGGGGATCAATCGGGTTAGGATAAGCCATGCCCAACTGAGTATCTGGCACACCTAGACCGGGCTCCGGTGTCAGAACCGATTTGAGCAATGCTTTTGTGTAGGGATGGCCAGGGGTATCGAACAGCCCGCCAACATTGGCTTCTTCAACAATCCGGCCCAGATACATCACAGCAACGCGGGTGGCGAGATGCTCGACCACGGCAAGATTGTGACTGATGAAGAGATACGTCAGCCCGAATTCTTGACGCAGATCGCCCAGAAGGTTGAGGATCTGGCTTTGGACTGAAACGTCCAGTGCGGACGTCGGTTCATCGCAGATCACGATTTCCGGTTTCATGATCAGGGCCCGGGCAATCGCGACGCGCTGACGTTGTCCGCCGGACATCTGGCTCGGATAAGACTCCATCACGCGGGCCGGCAAGCCAACGATGTCGAGCATCTTGCGGACTTCCTGCATTTGAGAGGCATGATCTCCGATGCCGTGGACGACCAATGGCAGCGCAATGACGTCGGCAATGCGTTTGCGCGGATTGAGAGACGAATAGGGATCCTGAAAGATCGGCTGGATCCGTCGTGCCAGACTCAAGCGATCCTGTGAACCGATGTCCTCGCCGTCAACAAGCACTTGTCCGGCAGTGGGCGCTTCCAGTCCGAGCAGGATTTTGGACAATGTGGACTTGCCGCAACCAGATTCCCCGACAAGTCCTAGAACCTCGCCGCGTTTCAGCGACAAGGAGACCTGATTGACGGCAGTGAGAGGTTTGGCGCGGCCGAATAGACCCTGCTTGACCCGGTAGGTCTTGCTGACGTCCTTGAGTTCCAAAATGGGTTTGGTCTGATCGCTCATGCCTGTGCCTCTTTGCCGCCATCTGGGTGGATACACCGGAAGCCATGGACGCCATCGGCATGAAGGGGGATCTCAGAACGGCAATCCATATGGGCATGGTCACATCTGGTGCGGAATGCGCAGCCTGTAATGTCGCCCACCAGCGAGGGAACGATGCCTGGAATGGTGCCCAGTTTGCTGCCGCGTTCGGTCTTGCCGGGCAGGGGAATGCAATTCAGCAATCCGCGCGTGTAGGGATGTTTCGGCTTGGCGAAGATCTCTGCAGCAGGGCCAGTCTCGACCAGTTCGCCTGCGTACATGACCGCGACCTTGTCAGCGACTCGTGCCACCACACCCAGATCATGGGTGATCAGGATCATGGCCATGTTGAACTCGCGTATGAGATCGGACAAAAGGCGCAGGATCTGGGCCTGGATCGTTACGTCAAGCGCGGTTGTCGGCTCATCCGCAATGATCAACTCCGGGCCGCACATCAGCGCCATGGCGATCATCACCCGTTGGCGCAGACCACCCGATAGTTGGTGCGGATATTGCGACAATCGGCTCTCGGCAGCCGTGATGCCGACTTTTTCCAGCAGCTCGATGGCGCGCTCGCGTGCAGCTTTTCGGCCGACCGGCTGATGCAGTAGCAAGGCTTCCATCAGCTGGTCACCAATCGTATAGGCCGGGTTAAGAGACGTCATCGGTTCCTGAAAGATCATCGACATGCGCCCGCCGCGCAATTTGCGCAGGTCACGTTTGCCGATTGTCAGCAGATCCTGTCCATCGAACTCCATCTGGTCTGCAGAGCGCTGGACGTTTTTTCCCAGCAAACCCATCAAGGCCAGAGATGTCAGAGACTTGCCGGAGCCGCTTTCGCCGACAATGCACAGTGTTTCGCCGCGTTTGAGGTCAAAGTCGATGCCTCGGACCGCGTGCAATGTGCCTGAGCCAACGGGAATGTCTATTTTCAGATTGCGAACATTCAGAAGCGGTTTTTCCATAGGTCAGCTCCTGTTCTCTGGTGCAGTGACATCGCGCAATCCGTCGCCCATCAAGTTGATGGCCAGGACGAGGAAAAACAGAACGACTCCGGGGATAAGGACCAGCCAGGGCTCAAACAGCATCATCTGCTTGCCTTCGCTGACCATCAGTCCCCAGCTTGGGGTTGGTGGCTGAACGCCAAGGCCCAGGAAGGAGAGGGCCGCTTCCAGAAGGATGGCATGGGCCATCTCAAGGGTGACGATCACAATCAGGTTGTTGGCGATGTTCGGCATGATCTCGGACAGGATCAGCCGGGGCGTCGAGGCTCCGATTGCGCGCGCAGCAGATACATACTCGCGTCCGCGGATCTGGAGTGTTGATGCGCGCATCACCACGGCAAACCTGTCCCAGAGCAGCAAGCCCAGAACACAGATTACAACCTGAAGCGATCCGCCCAGGATGGCAACGACTGCCAGAGCGACAAGCACCACCGGCATCGCAAGGCGAACGTTGATCAGGAATGTCACGACAGCATCGACTTTGCCGCCGAAGTAGCCAGCAGCTACTCCGAGTGCGGTGCCAATGACGCCTGATATCAGGGCCGCAACAAGACCGATCAACAAGGACACTCTTGCGCCGTAAATCAGACGTGACAGGTAATCACGTCCAAGATGGTCGGTGCCGAGCGGGAATTCCCATGTACCACCTAGAAAGACCGGTGGCTTCATGCGGTACATCAAGCTCTGGGCATAGGGATCATGGGGGGCAAGAAGCGGCGCGAAAATGGCGATCAGCACCATCAGGGCGACAATGCTCGTGCCGATGATAAGCCCCTGATGACCAAAAGTCCGGCGGATCAGTAACTGGCGGGGTGTTGGCCCTACGTGTTCCTCAAGAAGAGGATCGTTTAACTGCATATCCGTCATGTCAGCTGCTCCTCATACGTGGATCGAGCCATGCATTCAGCACGTCGGAAAGGAAAGTAAAGACGATGTAGAACATCGAGAAGATCAGGATCAGAGCCTGGACTGTCGGCAGGTCGTTGCGGCCAATGCTCTCCCAAGCCAGATACCCAGCACCGTGAAGCGCGAAGACCGACTCCACAACGATGGAACCACCCAGCATGAAGCCCATCTGGACGGCTGCCAGGGAGACCACCGGAATGATTGCATTGCGCAGGGCATGCTTGAACAGTACCCGTGCTTCCGATGCGCCCTTGGCACGTGCCGTGCGAATGTATTCTGATGACAGAACATCCAGCATTCCGGCACGGGTCAGGCGCATGATGGCGGGCATGGCGTAATAGCCAAGCACGATCGTGGGCATGACGAAATTTTGCCAGCTACTGGTCCCTGATGCGGGGAGCCATCCAAGCTTGATGGCAAATACAACAATCAGAATAAGCCCGAACCAGAAGCTTGGCATGGCCTGTCCGGCAACCGACAGGAACAGGGCTGCCCGGTCGATCAGAGAGTTCGGGCGGATCGCCGCGATGACCCCGAGTGGTACCGCAGTGAGCAAGGCAAAGGATATTCCGCACACGCCCAGGATCATAGTCACACTGAGTCGTTCGGCGATCAGGGAAGCGACTGGCAGTTTGAAGTAATAGCTCTCGCCGAAGTCGCCGGTTACAGCTGCGCCAAGCCACTCGGCATATTGCACCAGCATGGGCCGATCAAAGCCATAAAGCACGCGAATGGCTTCAACGTCCTCGCCGCTGGCGGTTTCCCCGGCCAAAGCGGCGGCAGGGTCACCGGACAAGAACATCAGGCTAAAGCTTATGAAGGAGACTGTGCCAGCCACCAGGACAGCCAGAAGCAGTCTTTTCAGAATAAAATGCAGCACGACCGCGTTTCTCCAGGCACGTGAGGACGGTGTCCGTCTCTCGACAGAGAACAGGAAGGTATTACAATACAAGCAAAGAAAATCGGGCAGAGCTGAAACGTTCAGCGCTGCCCGAACTGGATTAATTCCAGGCCATCGTTGTAAAGCGCAGAACCTCATCGGGTGTCGGCGTGTAGTTGACTTCGTCCTTGAACACGTAGTTTGTGTTGTAGGAGAACATCGGAGCCCAGTAAGCCTCATCCGCGATCCGCTTGATGGCCTTGCTGTAGTATTCTTCACGAACCTTCGGGTCCGTCGCGCTGTCAGCGATGTCGAGGTCCGCAAGCACGACGTCATCACGTGACGTGTCGAGCGAGCCATGTTTGAAGAACTGGCTGACCATCGCAGAGGCATCGTTGATCGAATAGCTGCCCCAGGTCTGGAAGGTGATTGGAACTTCACCTTTCATGTTGAGTTCGCGCAATGCGGAATATTGCAGCATCTTGAAGTTGGTCTTGATGCCGACAGCATTCAAATAAAGCGTGATTGCTTCTGCATAATCCCGATTGCGATATGCGTAGAAATCGGTTGTGAACCCGTCCGGATATCCGGCTTCAGCCAGGAGTTTCTTGGCTTTTTCAGGGTCGTAGTCGTAATGCTTGACGTCCTGTTCACAGCCGAACTGGCTTGGGAAACATGGGGTCCAGACAACCTGGCTTTTACCCTTGAGCAAAGCAGCAACGAGCGTTTCACGGTCGATTGCATAGTTGACGGCCTGCCGGACGCGAATGTCCTTGAAAGGCGTTTCCGGGTCGGAGCGGCCCGCTGCATCCATGGCCAGATAGCCCACGCGCATTGTGGATTCATTGGAGACCGTGAACTGTTCCATAGTGGCCAGTCGTTCCGCAAGGTCTGCTGGGACCTGCCAGATGAGGTCGAGTGAACCACTGAACAGCTCAGCCATCTGCGTGTTTACATCCGGAATCGTGCGGATGTCGATGTTCTTGATGGTCGGCTTGCCCTTTGGACTGTCATGATAGGCCTCGTTTGCTTCCAGCACGAAGTGCTGTCCTGGAACAACTTCGGTGACCTTGTATGGACCCGTTCCGATTGGCTTCAAGCCCATGCCCGATGGGCCGGCTTCTGCGTAATATTCATTCGGGTACATCGATACGGGCCCGGACAGGAATTCGATAGCAGCCGGGAACTTGTCCTTAAGATGGATCCGGACTGTGTAGTCGTCGATCTTCTCAGCAGACTTCATCCAGTTGACGTTGCGCTGGGTCTTTGCGCCATTGGCCGGATCAGCCACGTAATTGACCGTGTAGACCACATCGTCTGCGTTGAAAGGCTCGCCGTTGTGGAATGTCACGCCTTCGCGCAGCTTGAATTCCAAGGTGGTGTCGTCAATCCATTCCCACGCAGTGGCCAGGTTGCCCTTGTATTCGTTGGTTGCCGGGTCGCGGTAGATCAATCCATCCCAGATCGCTCGTTGCATAACAACGCCTTCGCGCGATGAATTGAAATAGCTGTCAACGTTTTCAAGTTCTTTGGTGAAGGCCACGTTCAGGGTGTCGTTGGCCTTGTCTGCCCATGCTGCCCCTGCGGACGTGAGGAGTGTTGCTGCTGCTAGTGCTGCTCTGAGACGAGTAGATTTCATTCGCCGTTTCCCTCTGTACTGCGCACGCGTCCTGCGCATTTTACTTAGACTGGAAGTATTATATTGTAATACTATATATTTTTCTATAATCTAACTAACCAAATTGTAAATCGACTCGTCAAGTGTTTTGGACGTGTTTGTGCCTAAAAATGAGGGTCGCATGAAAACCAAGCAGAATACGCTGTTTGTCGGATCTCTGGCCAAGGGGCTTAAGCTCCTGCGGGTATTCAATGAAACCAACATCGAGTTATCCCTCGCTGAGCTTGTTCATCATAGTGGTCTTGATAAAAGTGCCACCCAGCGACTGGCCAATACTCTGCATCTTGAGGGAATGCTGGATAAGGATCCGGTTACCAAGCGATTCAGGCCGTCTCATGCTTGGTTGCAGCTTGCCTACACCTATTTCTGGTCAGACCCGTTGACCGGTCAAGCAATGCCGAGTCTGATAGACTTGTCACAGAAGTTGGGCGAATCCGTCAATCTGACCGAACTGTCTGGCGATCACATCATTTATGTGGCGCGTTTGCCATGCAAGCGAACAAATTTCGCCGCGACAGTGCCGGGACGGCGGCTGCCAGCCCTGTCTACCACAACGGGGCGCGCTATGCTGGCAACTTTTCCAGAGGATGAGCGTCAGCATGCTATCGAGACATGGCCAATAAAGCGATTCACCCCCTATACTGAGCTTGATCGCAGGGAAATCAGGGGCTTGGTGGAAGCTGCAGTATCAGATGGATATGCGATTGCAGGAAACCAGATGATACTTAATGAACTGGCTATAGGTATCCCCATCAAAGGATCGGACGGGCGCGCCTATTCGGCAGTTCAGTGTTCGGTTTCTGCTCTTCAATGGACGCCAGAACGCCTTATCGCGGAAGTTCTGCCTGCACTACAAGACACTGCAAATTCGATTTCCCCGCCATCAAGAGTCCCTCTAGGAGGGCATTTGTGAGGCTGAAGAAAGCCTCCCGTATCGCTCTTTTCTGGCATTGTGTCTCAGATGTGGATCCTGAGTCTTCATGCATGCTTTAGCGCTGACATCCAGCCGAGGGAAGCGCTGGTATCGCCGGAAGGCTTATACTCAGCGCCCAGTGGCTTGGGGTAGGAGAGGCTGTTCAGCAGCTTGAAGATGTACTCGTAATTGACCTCGCCATGATCCGGCGCGCTTCGGTCAGGTACCGATGCAAATTGTATGTGGCCGATCAGCGGCATGAGCTTTTCAAGGCGGTGGCTAAGGTCGCCTTCCATCAGCTGAACATGATAACAGTCGAACATCAGTTTCAGGTTGGTTTTTCCAACAAGTGCAATCAGATCGCTGGCCTGCTGAGTTGTTGAAAGAAAATAGCCTGGCGCATCATAGTGATTCAGCGGTTCAATCAGGATTGTAATATTGCTTTGTGCGGCTAGCTCACAGGCATAATGCAGATTGTCCAGAAAAGTCGCGCGCGCTTCATCGCCTTGCGCAAATCCGGCCATGACGTGGACGTTCGGCGTGCCAATTTCGCTGGCATAGGCAATGGCTTCCTCAATGGCCGCACGGGCTTCGGATACCCGGCCCGGGATGGCGGCAAGGCCGTTGTCTCCAGCTGACGTATCGCCGCGTCGGGTGTTCAGACCGAGCATCTTGAGGCCAGTCTCCTGCAACGCTGCTTTGACCTTTTCCGCAGGGACATCATAGGGCCAATGACATTCAACGGCGGCGAAACCTGCATTTTTAGCAGCTAAGATCGCATCGGGCAGGGAGAGTTCTTTCCAGAGAAATCCAAGATTTGCTGAAAACTGCATTGTCTATTCAATCCCACTCGATGTTGAATTGGGTCACGAGAGCCTTGATTTGGCTTTCTGAAAGTTGGCGAGGACTGTGCCCTCTGGTCAGCATTGCCAGTCTGGCCGTGTCTTCGAGTTCTTCCACTGCATTACAGGCAGCCTCGACATCCTTGGCGGCAACGACCGGGCCGTGGTTGGCCAGCATCACAGCTGAGCGCTTTCCGGCAAGGCCACGCACGGCTTCGCCCATGGCTGCGTCCCCTGGCAAGAAGAACGGCAAAAGCTTGACCTTGCCCAGTTTCATGATGGCATAAGGTGTCAGGGGTGGCAGGAAGTTGTCTGGGTCGACATCAGGCATCATGGACAGCGCCACTGAGTGGCAGGCATGCAGATGCACCACCGCGCCAGCGGTTGATCGCGTGTCGTAAAAGGCGCTGTGCAGAGGCATTTCCTTGGTTGGCTTGTCGCCTCCAATCAACGTGCCCTTGTTGTCAAAGCGGCTGAGACGGCCCGGATCCAGTCTGCCAAACGACGTTCCCGTCGGCGAGACCAATAGCCCGCCATCTTCTGTTCGTGCAGAAATATTTCCGGTTGAACCGCCGGTCAAGCCCCGGTCGAACAGGGACTTGGCAAGGCTGCAGATCTGTTCGCGAAGCTGCGCTTCCTGGCTCATGCTGGCTCCAGCTTGCTTAAGGCATCAGAGAAGAAGCTTTCGGCTCCGAAGTTGCCGGACTTCAGAGTCAACGCGATGTCATGGCCAGCGGAGGTGCAGAATGTCCAGGGCACACCGGGTGCAATCTCCGCGCCTATAGTCAATTGAGCAACGCCCAGTGCTTTGGTGACAGCTCCTGAGGTTTCTCCGCCTGCGACAACAAAACGACGTGCACCGGCTTCGCGTGCTGCTGTTGCCAGTTGCGCCAGCGTGTCTTCGACGATGGCTCCGGCTTTGGCAACGCCCAGTTTGTGCTGTGCCTGCCGGACGCTGGCTGGGTCTGCGGACGCATAGATGAGGGGGGCTTTGCCGAGGTCTTGGGCCGCCAGCCATTCCATTGCTTGTTGGACGCCGTTTTCCGCAAGATCCAATGGGTCCAGCTGATAAGATGGCGCACCGGTCGACAGATAAGCGTCGACCTGGGCCAATGTCATTTTAGAGCAGCTGCCGGACAAGACGATGGTGCCTGCGGACAATTTCGGAGCAGGCGTGCGCGGTGTATCTGCTGCCAGCGTTCCATCCCCGACATAAAGCGCAGGCAGAGGCATGGCGAGGGCACTGCCCCCGGTCAGGAGAGGCATGTCACGGCAGGCTTCTGCTATGATTTCCAGATCGGAATTGGCAACCGCATCCACGACAACATGGGCAACGCCTTGCGATTGAAGTTGGTCGAGTTTGGCGCGCAGGAAAGACGCGCCTTGAGCAACTGAAAGTCTGTCTGCAAGGCCAACAGGGTATGAGACCTGGGGTTCAAGCAGGCGCATCAGATTGCTGTCGCGCATGGGGGTCAGCGGATGGTCTTTCATTGGGCTTTCGGCCAGCAACTGTTGCCCGACGAACAGGTTCCCCATGAAAATTGAACGACCATTTTCTGGAAAGGCCGGGCAGTAGATTGTCTGGTTTGTTCCAAGATCAGCCATCAAGGCTTCTGCGACCGGTCCGATGTTGCCTTCGGCTGTGCAGTCAAAGGTCGAGCAATATTTCCAGAAGAATCTCTGCGCGCCAGCGGCCTGAAGCCATTCAAGAGCCGCACGGCACTCGGCTATGGCATCGGCGAGCGGTGAGGTGCGGCATTTCAAGGCGATGACCTCGAAGGCTGCGGTCTCTGTCGGCGGCGATGTCGGGACACCAATGCGAAGTGAAACCTTGACACCACTGCGGGCCAGAATGCCTGCCAGATCCGTTGCGCCGGTGAAATCATCGGCAATGCAGCCGAGAACGGTCGTCATTGCCGTTTTCCTTTGTCGTCGTTTCGCTCAATGATGGCAGTTAATCAGCTTTCGCCTGGAAGGGTCAGACCAGCTCCACGTGCATAGACTTTGGCTACGGCGGCGTCATCTTCCCCGCCAAGGCCCATATCGGCTGCTGCCTTGAATTGCTGAAGTGCAGCTGTTGTGATCGGCGCATTAAAGTCTGCGTTACGGGCGATATCGAGCACAATGCCAAGATCCTTGGGCCAGATATTGACCGAGCTGAGCGGCGTGTAGTCGCCCTTGGCAATATGCGGCGCGCGGTTCTCCAACATCCAGGACGTGCCAGCGCATTTCGGAATGACATCGAGGAATGTCTCAGCATCAACACCTTGTGTCATGCCGAAAGTCATGGCCTCGGCCATGGCGGCGATGTGGACACCTGCCAGCAGCTGGTTGACGGCTTTCATGGCAGAGCCTGCGCCTGCAGCTGTTCCCAATTCGAAGACTGTCTCTGCGATGGCATCAAGAAGCGGGCGGGCTGCTGCAAAACTCTCTGTGTTTCCAGAAGCCATGATGGACAATCGTCCCTCGGCAGCCTTTGTGGCGCCGCCGGAAATCGGGGCGTCCAGGTAAAGAACGCTGCTTTCGGCACAGCGGCTGGCCATTGTACGGGCAAACTCCGGTGCGACGGTGGCGCAGGCCAGAACCACAGAGCCGGGCTTCATTTTCGGCACGATACCATTGTCGCCAAACAGAACGTTTTCGGTTTGGGCGGCGTTCAGAACCACGACCATGGCTGCATCAAGACTTCCTGCGATGTCTGCAAGGGAGCCATCTGCTCCACCGTCTGCACGGAACTTGTCTTTCTGGGCGGAGTTGACGTCAAAGCCCCAGACTGTGTGGCCAGCTCTGAGGGCAGATGCCGCCATTCCGTAACCCATAGATCCCAAACCAATGGCGGCAACTTGCATGTTCTTGCTCTTCTCTTTTGATCTTGAGCAATGCCAGTTCATGTTCTCTCAACACGAACTGGCATTGCTCGTCGTTTCGTTCAGGACGTATGTTTTTTCGTTAGTTCATCGCCTGTGGGAGCCAAAGTGCGACTTGCGGGAAGAGCAAGACGATAGCCAGAGCGACCAACTGAATGCAGATGAACGGAACGAGGGCGCGGAATATTTCCGACAGACTCATATCGCTCGGGGCCACGGATTTCAGATAGAAGGCTGCCGGACCAAATGGCGGCGACAGGTAACTGACTTGCATGTTCATGGCGAACAGGATGCCGAACCAAACCGGATCCATGCCCAGCTTGACCACGATAGGTACGAAAATTGGCATGGTCAGAAGCGCAATGCCGATCCAGTCCATGAACAGGCCCAGCACGATCAGGATTGCCATCATGATCAGGATGATGACCATCGGTGATGCGCCGCTATCCAGGATGGTGCTCTCGATGAAACGGTTGCCGCCCATCAGATTGTAGACACCCACCAGAGCAGCTGCTCCAAGGCCAATCCAGATGATCATGCCGCAGGTTTCAAGGGTCTGGTTCAGGCTGTCCTTGATCAACTTGAAGGACAGTTCGCGCCTAATGAGAGCCGACAGAAACACGCCGACAACGCCCATGGCCGCAGCTTCTGTTACCGAGGCAACGCCGCCATAAATGGAGCCAAGAACAAGCGCTGCAACACCGACCGGCAAGATGACACCCTTCAGGGTTTTCAACTTTTCCTTGAGCGGCATGTCCAGTTCGTCATTGGAGATCGGTGGTCCCATCGTGGGATCAAGAGAGCACCGGATATAGATATAAGCGACATAAAAACCGGCCAACATCAGACCAGGAATTACGGTTGCCAGAAACAGGTCGCCGATGGAAACACTGGCAGTCAGTCCATAAACGATCAGGACAATGGATGGTGGAATCATGGTTCCCAGCGAACCGCCGGCGCACACTGTGCCGATGGCCAGTGCGCGGTTGTAGCCAAGGCGCAGCATCTGGGGCAGGGCGATGAGGCCAAGGAGGACGATTTCCCCGCCGATGATGCCTGAGATGGCAGCCAGGAAAACAGCTGCGATCAACGTCTGGATCGCGACGCCGCCTTTGATCCGTCCGGAAAGAAGGCGCATGGCGTCATAGAGATCACGTGCCATGCCGGAGCGATCCAGCAGGGATGCCATCAGCACGAACATCGGGACCGCTACGAGGACATATTCATTGACGAAACTGTAGATACGGCTGGACACCAGAGGAACGCCCATCGGGCCGAACCAGGCAAGGGTGAACAAGATGGCGATCAGGCCTGTCACAAAAGCCAGCGGAATTCCGGTCAGGATCATCAGCATAATGCTGCCGATCAGCATCATGGATCCGGTTTGAATGCCTAGGCTTCTGCCATAGGTGAAGAGGACGGCCCCACCAGTCAGCAAAAGCGCAAATACAATCGTGATGCCGATAATGCTTGTCAGGCTTGGGCGCTCTGCAGCGCTCTGACGGAAGCCGGTACCTTTGTAAGCGGTCCAGGTATGACCAAGTGACTGCATGGCCAGAACCACGGATGTGATCAGCAGGGCCATCTTGATGAGGGCTGGTGTGATCGGGTTCCAGGCGGAACCGGATTTTTCAAGCCTAAAGTCACCTTGAGGAGTCCACCATGATTTTTCCACCATGGTGAAGGCGGCATAGGCAATTGCGATGGCGAAAACCAAAGCCAGAACCGAATTGACGATGTCAAGAAGGCGGCGGGTTCCGCCAGTGGTGCCGAAATAGATCAAGCCGATCCGAATGTGCTTGTCCGCGGCGAAACATTGCATGCCACCATAGAGATAGCAGACCGCGATCAGTGCAATGACGCTTTCATGCACCCAGATGGTTGGTGCGTTGAAGGCATATCTTGCAACAATTTCATAAAGGGAAATGACGGTCGCAATGGCGAACAAAAAGCTGACAGTTCCACCGAACTTGAGGATGCCACGGTCCAGCGGTGTTTGCGCGCCAGCGGTGTCCTCGTCATGAAGCCTTTTCAGGGCCTCCAGCTGTTCGTTCATCTCTGCGTCTGCGGCTGCAGTCGACCCCATTTTAAACCCCTCCCACGGGAAATCATTTTAATTTTTTATGGGAGGGGCCGTGTTTGGCCCCTCCCGAAAGGCAGAACGCCTTACTTTTTAGCCAGGAGACCTGCGCCGATCAGGTAAGCGGTTACGCTTTCATAGGCCTTGCCAGCCATGTCTGAACGGGTTGCCCAGTTTGCCCACTGTGTTTGAGCAATGGCGCGGAACTTGGCGCGCTCTTCATCCGACCAATTGATGATGGTGATGTCGGGATCAGCAGTTGCTTCAGCCACGGCAATCAGGTTGGCCGCTTCCAGACGTGCAACCATGTCCTGCGCGAAATCACGAACTGATACAGCCAGGATTTCTTTCAGATCTGCTGGCAGACCATCATAGATTTCCTTGTTCATCGATACGTCAATGACAGGCATGGAGTGGAAGCCAGGGTACAGCGGATACTTGGCAAACTTATGCATGCCCTGGATGTGGTTGGTCGAAAACACGGTGTAATCGGCTGCGTCAATCACGCCTTTTTCAAGAGCTGTGTAGACTTCAGAACCTGGAAGGTTCACAGGCGCTGCGCCCGCGGCTGCAAAGACTTCCTGAACCATGCCTTCAGGAGCACGCATCTTGATGCCCTTGAGGTCTTCAACGCCGTTGATTGGCTTGGTGGAGAGGAAGGCCTCAACACCGGTGGCGGAAGCTCCCAGGAACTCAAGGCCGTATGGGTTGACCAGCTCGTTGAAGAGTTCCTTGCCGCCGCCATAGTTCATGTAGTTGAACATCTGCTGCGGAGCGGACCATGCGCCGACCAGGTTGCCCAGCATTGCGAATGCCGGATCCTTGCCAGAGAAGTAGGATGGATCGGTGATGTGGCCCTGAAGAATGCCAGCACCGACTGCATCTAGTGTTTCATTGTGCGCAACGACTGTGCCAACTGGAACCACTGTGATGTCGATGCGTCCGTCGGTCATGACCTTGACGCGCTCGGCCCATTCTTGCTGGATCGGGAAGAAGTTGTCTCCCGCCTGAGCCGACGTCTGGAATGTCCACTGATAGTCCTGTGCATGGGCAGCCGGGCCCATCAGGCTGGCAGCGACCGCAAGGCCTCCAACGATTGAGGTTTTGAAAATCTTGATCATGCTCGTTCCTCCCTTGACCGCGCAAACGGCCATGTATCTAAAAATCTCCCATCTCTCCCGAAGAGCTGCTTCAGGTGAGACGCATCCATGGTTGACATGGACGCCCGTCCACCACCACTATTGGGTGGTATCGATACCGGTATCGATACCAGTAGCAAGTAGTCCGAGCCACTGTCAATATGATTTGCTGCTGCTGCTGAACGACTCTCACTGACCATTTATTGGGCAAAGTGAGGCGTATCAACAAGAGTTGGAAACAAACCAACCGGGCGGCCAGAATGCGAGACAAATGAAGAAAAAAACGACCCTTGCGGATGTTGCCGCAGCAGCAAATGTCAGCAAAATGACGGCGTCCAGAGCCCTTCGTGGTGCCAAGGACGTGTCGGCTTCCAGTGTTGAAATTGTGCGTCGCGCGGCTCAAGACCTTGGCTATGTCGGTAATCACCTTGCCGCTTCTCTTTCCAGTCAGCGATCCGAGCTGATTGGGGCTGTTGTGCCCAATTTGAGCAATGTCGTGTTCGCTCAGGTGCTTTCGGGGATCTCCGATGGGATTGCGGGCAGTGGGATTCGTCCGGTTTTCGGCGTGACGGATTACAGCGAGGAAAAGGAATATGACATCATCCGCAGCATGTTGTCCTGGCGACCGGCTGGATTGATTGTGACCGGGCTGGATCAGGCTCCAGCAACGCGGCGGCTGTTGGAAAATGCCGATATCCCTGTGGTTCAGATCATGGACAATGATGGTGATCCGGTGGATTCTTGTGTTGGTTTTTCTCATCAGCAAGCCGGAGGCGCCATTGCGGAGGCGTTGATTGAGGTGGGCTTCAGGCGGTTCGGCTATATCGGATGTGGCCTGGAGCTGGATAAGCGTGCAGCGAAACGCCGGTTTGGTTTTGAAGCCGCTTTGAAGCGACACGGATTGGAATTTCTGGCCAGCAGCATTGCAGAAGGTCTATCCTCCATTCCCAAGGGGCGGGAGAGAACGGCTGCTGTCCTCAAACAACAGCCAGACCTTGATTGTCTGTATTTTTCAAATGATGACGTTGCGGTCGGAGGGTTGTTTCACTGCATAGATGCGGGCATTTCAGTGCCTGACCAGTTGGCGCTGGCTGGCTTTAATGGCCTTGATGTTGCCGATGGATTCCCGGGGCGCATTGCGACATCGCGCACTCAACGAAACGAAATTGGCAGGATCGCGGCCCAGCTGGTGCTGGAGGCTGCTGTCAGCAAAGGCGATATGCCGAGTCAGAATATCGTTTTCGTTCCGGAAGTCGACCTTGGAAATATTTCTTGAAATTGCAGCCGTAGATATATTGGGATGTCTCTATCCAGATCTCTACTTATCTTTAGGGAGCCATGGCAGGTCGCTGTTGTTCACCCGTGTTTGCACGTGATCATGAAACGCAGCGACGATGCGTGAGCGGTGGTCTGTTGTTTTGGTGGCAAGCCCAAGAACCATCGGGCGATGTTCGCCTGCCAAAGGGATAAACACCAGTTTTTCTCCGTCTGGCGCGAGGTTGGTTTTTGTGCGCATGTTGATCAGACCAAAGCCGAACCCATTGGCGACCAGACTGCGGGCGACGGATAAATCTGACGTCCGCTCAGCTATGATTGGGCGTATTCCGGCGACTTGAAGCATCGACAGGAAATAATCGCGGCTCAAGGGGATATCCAGCAGGATCATCGGCTCAGTTGCCAGGTCTTGCAGGGTGAAGTGGTCTTTTGCAGCCAACGGATGCCCTTCAGGCAGCATTACGTAGGGCGGTAATGAGGCGAGCGGCTCAAATGAAATGTCTTTCGGAATTTCGAGGTCATATGTGATGGCGACGTCAATTTCGGCGCGCCCCAACATTCTCAGAAGATCGACTTGATGCCCCTCGCGCAGGGTGACGTCGGCATCGGGGTAATTGGTCTCGAACGAACGGCGTATCGAGGCGCTGATCAGCGGTGCAATTGTTGTCAAAGCGCCGATACCAATTGGCCCGCGTGCTTTGTCCGATAAGTCGCCAGCCAGATCGATTAGGGCATCCGCGCTATCTAGTATGCGTTTGGCTTCATTGAATATACGCCGTCCGCCGGGGGTGAGTGACAGGCCTTGTGCATGGTGGCGAACGAACAGCTGGATGCCGAATTCAGTTTCCAACTGGCTGATTGCAGCGGAGATGGACGGCGACGACACGCTGATCCTTTGCGAGGCGCGTGCAATGGTTCCAGCGTCACCGACGGCAACCAGATATTCCAACTGTCTGAACGTAAAGCGTCGAGGCATGATCTAGCTACGCCGATATGTACCCTTGGATCAAGTTTTGGTTGCGACCCAGAGGGCTTGGGGTTTTCTAAGGCGCTTATCTCAGGCGTCGCCGGGTACGCCATAGGAAGGAGCCTCGCGTGGGTCGAGCGCTCGTTGCACGTAGGCATCCAGTTGGGGTTTATAGACGTCCCAGGCCTTCGCGACTGTTTCAATCGGGCACTCTTCAGTCCAGTCGCAACGAAGGTCAGCCACAGGCCAACCAACCTTGTCGGAAAGCTGGATGCCTGCTGAATGAACAGGCCCGGCCTCACCGCCAGCTGCAAGGCCAGCGCGCATCGCTTCAATCAACCGATCACCCAGATGTCCGGCCGAGGCGGTAAATCCGTCGACGATGGCCCGCGGCACGCCTTCGTTTGCCAGGAGATTTCCCGCCGAGATCACATCGGTGCCGCGTGCATCTGTCCAGATGCCCAGCGAATGCGGCCCGGAATGAATCGCGGTATTGCCATGCTTGTCGATGGCCAGAACCTGTCGGTATTCGATGAAACGGCCCTGGTCACGAACCCCGGCGATTGCCTCGGCAGCGGACATGCCGCCTTGCATCAGATCCAGAGCGAAAGGCCCCAGGATCGGGTCGGTGATGTTCTGGCTTGCCACGGCCCCGACGCCAGCGCGTGTGTAGGAACATCGCGCCGCAACTGCTGGGGAGGAAGACGAAATTGCGACACCAAACATGCCGGTCTGGGCGCAGCGGGCAACGAGGGAAAAAGTCATGTGGGGATCACAGCAGTTCCGTCGATCTCAACCAGCCACTCAGGTCTTGCGAGCGCCTGGACCACCAAACCGGTTGAAACCGGATAGACGCCTTTGATGTATTCGCCCATGGTGCGGTAAACGGCTTCCCGGTGGCGTACATCGGTAATGTAGACAACGACCTTGACCAGATGCTCCATGTCGCCACCAGCCTCCTGGATCAGCTGACGTATGTTCTGCATGACTTTATGGGTCTGCTCGACCGGGTCATGACTGTCGATGTTCTTGGCATTATCTAGGTTCTGCGGGCATTGGCCGCGTAAATAGACTGTTTTGCCACCTTCTGTCACGACAGCCTGGCACAGGTCATTGTCGAGGTTCTGCTCAGGATACGTGTCTGAGGTGTTGAATTTTCTAATGCGGATATGGGCCATGTTGGGTCTCAGTTTCCAGAGGCGCGTTGCGCCGAAATGTGGTGCTCAAGATAGCTGCGCTGGGTAACAATATGGTCTGCCAGATATTTGGCGTCATGCCAGACACCCCAGATGAAGGCGGAGCCTCGACGTGATTGCCACGGCAAGCCCAGAAAGTAGATCCCAGGTTCGTTCGACACACCGCGTTCATGGCGAGGTCTGCCGGTTTGATCAAACAGGTCGAAGTCCAGCCAGTTGTAATCAAGGGCAAATCCTGTCGCCCAAATGATTGTGGTGACGCCTGCTTTTGCAAGGTTCAAGATCAGAAGCGGATTTGTGATGCAATCAGAGTCTGGCGCAATATCGCGTGCTTGAGGCTCCAGGGGAAGGTCTATCCCGTTGCGCTCGATATAGGCATCGGCCTCATCCAGTACGGATAGATAGTTTGCATCGCCTTGCGCGAGGTTGTCGACAAGGTCCGGCGCGAAGTGCAAGACACCGTCCTCGTACGCTTCTGTTCGGCCAACGAGGTTCATGCCTCTTGAGGCATAACGTCTGAAATCAACCGTTTGACCGCCGCGCGCGCCGCTGACTGAAATCGTGACATGTTCCTTGCCGGGCGTCAGCGTGCTGGCGTCCCATTTGCCAAGCACGCCAAGCCACCAACAGAAATCTCGCCCGCGATAGCCGCGTGGAGGGCGGTCATGGGGTCCGACAGATAGATAGACGGTTTTGCCTGCGCGCAGCAGTTCATCGGCGATCTGTCCGCCGGAAGATCCGGCACCGACCACGAGCACAGCGCCATCGGGCAATTGTTCTGGATTGCGATAGGCGCTGGAATGGATTTGGTTGACGCCTGCATCATCCGGCACCACGTTTGGAGTGACCGGACGTTGAAAAGGTCCGGTGGCTGCCACAATGTTGGTGGCTTCAATCAGGCCATCTGAGGTCTCAACCCGAAAGCCCGGTTTTCCTATGATTTTCTGAGCTTTTTTAACCTCCACGCCGCAACGGATCGGCGATTTGATCAGTTCGGCGAAGGCGGAGAAATAATCAGCTACTGATTCCTTGGAGGCGAAGCCATCGGGATCGACGTCGGAAAATTCCATGGTTGGAAAACGGTCGTGCCATGCGGGGCCATTGGCGACCAGGGAGTCCCATCTTTCCGAACGCCAGCGCTCGGCAATCCGGTTACGTTCCAGAACGAGGTGAGATACGCCCGCGTTGCTGAGGTGCTCGCTCATGGCAAGACCGGCCTGGCCGCCACCGACAATCAGTGTGTCTGTTTTTTCGGCGGACATTTCAAACCTTTCGCGCATCGGTTTCTGAGATGCAGATTCAGAAAACACGGTTAAGTCACGGGAACAGCTCACCCATTTCCATTGGATGGCCCAATTTGCCATACTACGCTGTTAGGTAAAGCAATCAATCGCACAGCCTTGCTTCGGTTTTTTCTAATCAGTGAGATAAGGGGAGGTCAGTGCAATCACTCGACGACAACTGCGACGACGGCGATGCAATCACCTGCCTTCACCAGACCTGGGAAATGCCGGGAGGCGAGAATGCCAGAACGATTGGCCCTGTAGTCGGTCGGGTGGCAGCCCGTGCGGTCGGCGGGCCACACGCGGGCAACGATCTCTCCCTTGGCAACCGTGTCGCCCAGATCTTTCATAGTTTCGATCAGGCCGCTGTCTTCGCTGAACACGAAACAATCTCCATCAGGCATGTCGAGTATCACGGATGGGCTTTTCTCAATGTCGCCCTTCAGGATGCCAGCATGTTTGAGGACGTTTCGGACACCTTTCTTGGCGATCCCGGCTGAGGCTGCGGTCGCTGTTCCCCCACCGCCCAGTTCGGTTGTCACAAAGACCTTGCCCTGATCTTCGACGGCAGTGTCATACATGCCGACATTGTCGATCTCCAGAAGCATCACCGTGTAGGGTGCATTGAAGGCTTCTACCGCTGCAAGACATGCGGCCTGCTGGTCCTTGTTGTCGAGGACATGGGCCGAAGCAAAAGGTATGAAATCGAGGGTCTTTCCGCCGGAGTGGAAATCCAAGACCACGTCAGCCTCAGGCACCAACACCGAGAAGAGATAGTCGGCAATTTTCTGCGTGACGGTGCCATCCGGCTTGCCGGGGAACGACCGGTTCATGTTGCCACGATCAATCGGGGACGTCCGCAGACCTGCCTGGAATGCGGGATAGTTTAGGGCGGGAATGATAATCACGCGCCCGGTGATGTCTGGTGCCTTCAAGGTCAGAGCCAGATCAACCAGGGCAATCGGGCCTTCGTATTCATCGCCGTGATTGGCTCCGGTCAATAGCGCTGTTGGCCCATCGCCATTTTTGATCACGGTGATGGGGATCATCACCGATCCCCAGGCTGAATCATCGCGGCTATAGGGAAGGCGCAAGAAACCGTGATGTTCTCCGTCTGCGTCCAGCGGGATTGTCGGCGTGATCGGATTGGTTGGCATTCTGGGTCAATCCTTCACATGAAGACGGCGCGGCACATCTGCCAGGCACTCGGGGCCATTTGCGCCAATGACGATGCTTTCGGTGATTTCAAATCCCCAGTCGTCCATCCACAGGCCGGTCATGAAATGGAAGGTCATGTTTTCTTCCAAAACCGTTTTGTCGCCGGGCCGCAATGACATGGTGCGTTCGCCCCAGTCGGGTGGATAGGACAGGCCGATTGGGTAGCCGGTGCGGTTGTCTTTGGAAATTCCATGCTTCTTCAGAACGGTGAAAAAGGCATTGGCAATGTCTTCGCACAGGTTGCCAGCCTTGGCAGCTTCCAGGCCTGCTTCCATGCCTTCCAGAACGGCCTTTTCAGCATCAAGAAAGACCTGTGTCGGCTTGCCGAGAAACACGGTGCGGGAGAGGGGGCAATGATAACGTTTGTAGACCCCGGCGATCTCGAAGAATGTGCCTTCGCCAGCTTTCATTGGTTGATCATCCCATGTCAGATGGGGAGCTGCGGCATCGGTTCCTGACGGGAGCAGGGGAACAATGGCAGGATAGTCTCCGCCAATGCCAAGTGTTTCGTCATAGCGCAGGCCTGCGCTGTAGATATCGGCGACCAGATCGCATTTGCGATATCCCGGCTCGCATTTTTCGAAGATGGCCGCATGCATACGTTCAACCACCCTTGCGGCCTTGCGCATGTAGTCGATCTCCTGCGGTGACTTCACCGCACGTTGCCAGTTGACCAGTGCGGTCGCGTCCGAGAATTGCGCATTTGACATGTGTTTCTGCAACGACGCAAAGGCTGCGGCGGAGAACCAGTAATTGTCCATCTCGACGCCGATGCGTTTGTCTGCCCAGCCAAGGTCGGCAAGACGGGCAGACAGATAGTCCATCGGGTGGCGCTCAGTTGATTGAACGTAATTGTCCGGATAGCCGATGATGTTTGCATCAGCCAGATAGGAGGTGCGCTTAGCGCCATTTGCGTCTTGACCGCGCCCGAACCAGACGGGATCACCATCCGGGCCCACCACAACGCACTGATGAACATAAAACGACCAGCCATCGTAGCCTGTCAGCCAGGCCATGTTGGAAGGATCAGAGACAATAATGACATCGACGCCTGCGATTTCCATCGCGCGTCGCGTCTTCACCAGCCTCTGCCGGTATTCGTCCTGGCTGAAATTCAAGCTGAGTGCTGGCATCGTTTGTGTCCGGCATTTGTGGGGTGAAGTCTGCTGCTTTCAGGCAGTTTTCGCGTCGGCCGCTGCTTAGCTGAAAGCGTCTTTGGGGGGTGGGCAGCTGAACAATTGGCCGTATCGTGATGGCTTGTGATCATGCAGGCCTGCGAGCCGGGACATGGCCCATGCGCTGGCTTGGTTTGATGTGACAACGGGCTTCTTGAGGTGGTGCTCAAGCTCTTCGATCACGCGAATGGCCGGAAGTCCGGTGCATGAGATGAACAGGGCTTCCGCATCCGGAGTGTCAGCTGCCATTGCGGCTTTGATGATGGTCTGATCGCTGACCAGTGCCATGTCGCGATCGTCTTCCAGCCCAAGGCAGTCAAAGCGGGCGATATCAAAGCCGTGCTGGGTGAAATAGGCGGCCATAGTCTGACTGGTGGCAACGGTATAGGGCGTGAGAACGGCGATGCGTGTCACATCAAGGGCTGCAAATGCCATACGGGCTGCGCTGGTCGGTGTGACCACCGGGACATTGCCGACAGCTTTTTGAACGGCGGATAGGACCTCGGCGTCCCCGATCACGACCGAGGCAGATGTGCAGCTGTAGCAAACTGCGCGCAAGGGCTGCAGGGGCGCCAAGAGCCCAGCAGTTCCGGTGAGGCGCGGCGCCATGGTCCGGAGCTGTTCAGGTGAAATCGGGTTCTCGAAAGCAATGCGGGCAACGTGGATCGAGACGCCTTCCTCAGGCAGCTGCCGGTAGAGGTCACCTTCGCTGGTCAGATCCGTTGCGAGTGCAATCAGTCCGATACGGGCAGTATCTGCCACATCGTTAAACTGGACCGCTTCCTTGGAAAGTGACACCGGGCAAGGTTTCAATTGCAGCCTCCTGAAAATGGCGGCTCTGGGGTCTTGGTCTCAGGCCGATTTTTGGAGGTTTAAACAGAGACAATAGTGAGTCAATATTTATATTAAATCATGACAATATGACCAGACGAGATGAATAACAACAATTGGCGGTCTCATCGGTGAATGGGCTCTATGCGGGGTGTCAGAAAGTTTGGAGTGCAGGCTCTGGATTGCTGCGTGCAAGGCGCGAGATCACCATCAAGCCTTGCTTGAGAGACTCAATGCTTTCAGCACCCAGGCAGATGCGAGCACCGCTGTCTTTGACGTCATCGGACATTTTGAACGAAGATCCGGACGCTATAGCGACGCCGTTCAGCCGTGTATGGGCGACAAAGGCCTCCTCACTCCATGTTTCGGGTGTCGGGAGCCAGATATGTAATCCATTTTCGCTGGCATTGAACGGAATGTCAGACAGGATGTCTGCGGCTAACTGATTTCGCTCGCCAAGGGCTGTCATCTGCCACTGAAGCAGGTCTTCGGCCGTGCCGTCTTCAATCCATCTGCAGGCCAGTTCGCTCATCAGGGATGTGGCCATCCAATTGGTGACCAGATGTCGGTTTTCGGCTGCAGATTCGTAAGCTTCAGGCACAACGAGATAGCCAAATCGAAGCCCCGGCATGATGCATTTGGTCAGGCTGGTGAAATAGAACGTACGCTCAGGGGCAAGCGTGGCGATTGGAGCCGTTCGGTTCGGCTGCAAGGGTCCCCAAGCGTCGTTTTCAATGATCGAAACGTCAAACCGCCGCGCCAGATTGACCAGTTCGATGCGCCGTTCCCGGGACATTGTGTAGGCTTTCGGGTTCAAGCCTGCGGGCATCAGATAAAGGGCCGAGACCTTGGTTTTCTGACATATCCGGGTAAAGGCCTCAGGGATGACGCCATCTGCATCAACGCCCAGTCCGGCAAGACGTAGCCCCAGGTATCGGCAAAGTGGCTTGAGAGCATGATGTCCAATGCCTTCGGTAACGATCAGATCGCCAGGGCTTGCAGTTGTCATCAGCGCGATAGTCATCGCTGATGTGTTTCCGTTGGTCAGGATCAGGCCTTCTGATGAGGTTTCCAAACCGCAGCGGGCGAGCCATTTTCGAGATGTGTTGCCATATGTTCCAAGCGCGCGGGATGGCCGAAAGGAGGAGGCGGCAGAGGCTGGTAAATCCAGACTCATTTTGGCCAGGCCATCACGCATGGCATCCAGATGAAGGGCCTCGAAAACCGGCTTCAGCATTGAGCAATCAACGATGGCTCCATACTGGCTTTCCGGAAGAAATGGCGTTTGCGTATCGCTGCGTTGCGAGCGGACAAAGGTTCCGCGCCCCACTTCGCCGAGAACAACACCGCGTCTGACCAGTTCGTCATAAGAGCGACTGACGGTCTGGACACTCAGGTTCAGTTTGAAGGCCAGATCTCGATGTGTCGGCAGGCGGTCGCCTTCATTCAGTTCTCCCGCTTTGATGGCGCGTGTGATGACATCAGCAAGGGAGCGATAAGCAGGTCGATGGAGGTCTTCGGGTTTTGGAGGCCATATTGTCATGATTTATTATGGTCTTAATCATTACAATTGACAAGCCCTTGGTGTTGCCTCAAAAGACACAGATGACCTCACTCAAGCTTGATGACCGTGACATAAAGATTCTTGCGACCTTGTCGCGGGAGGGGCGTATGTCAAAAGCTGACCTGGCAAAACAAGTCAGCCTCAGCGCTACACCTTGCTGGGAACGGCTTCGACGCTTGGAGAAGGCAGGGATCATTTCCGGCTACCGCGCAGACATAGAGTTGAGGCTTGTAGCGCCTCATGTTGCGGTGTTTGTCATGGCGGAGCTTGAGAACCACCGTGCCGAGACTTTTCAGATCTTTGAAAAGGCCATTGAGAGCTACGATGAGATTACGTCTTGCTGGGCGCTGGGCGGCGGGTTTGATTATCTTCTGAATGTGGTGACCAAAGACATCGACAGCTATCAGCGTCTCATTGACGATCTGCTTGCGCGCCATGTCGGGCTGGCGCGATATTTCACCTATATCGTGACAAAGCCTGTAAAAACCTCGCCTGTTCCACCATTCGATGTTTTGCGGCCATCTGAGCCGCAGAAGGACTGACGGGTTTTAGCGCCTAAATTGGACGAAACGTCTGCCCGAGGTCTGGGCAAAAGAGAATTCCTCTTCCCGCGTGCCGCTAGCATAAGCCAATGCAATTTTTAGCGAGCGCTTCGATGCCAATCGATCAATCTTGTTTCAAGACAACTGACTGGGGCCTGTCCGATCCGGCCTTGCTGCGGAGCTTCTCCTATCTGGGGGGGCGCTGGACTGCGGGCGCATCCGCTGAAACCTTTACGGTCTATAATCCTGCCGACGCCAACCATCTGGGCGACGTCGCAAGCCTGTCTTCTGCTGATAGCGCGTTGGCGGTGGATGCGGCACAAGAGGCCTTTGGTGTTTGGTCAAAGCTATTACCGCAACAGCGGTCCGTGATCTTGCGGCGTTGGTTTGAGCTGATGATTGAGCACAAGGAAGATCTGGCGCGGATCATGGTCATGGAACAGGGCAAGCCAATTTCTGAGGCTCGTGGTGAGATCGACTATGGCGCGTCTTTTGTCGAGTTTTATGCCGAGGAAGCCAAGCGCCCGAACATCGAGAGCGTGACGTCTCATCTTCCAGATGCCGAGGTTGAGGTCTGGCGTGAGCCGGTCGGCGTTGCGGCGTTGATCACACCCTGGAACTTCCCCTGTGCCATGCTGACCCGTAAGGCCGCGGCAGCACTTGCCGCAGGCTGTACGGTTGTTTCTCATCCGTCTGCAGAAACGCCCTATTCAGCTCTGGCTCTTGCCGAGCTGGCCGAGCGGGCCGGTTTTCCGGCTGGCGCATTCAACGTGGTGACGGGCGCGGCACCAGTGGTCGTTGCGCCCTGGTTGAAAGACAAACGCGTGCGGGCCGTTTCCTTCACAGGTTCTACAGAGATCGGCAAGCTGCTTTACAAACGAAGTGCTGATACGGTCAAACGCCTTGTTCTGGAGCTTGGCGGCCATGCGCCTTTCATTCTGTTTGCTGATGCGGATCTGGGCCAGGCCGTTCATGAGGCCCTGAAGGCGAAGTTCGCCACATCCGGTCAGGATTGTCTGGGTGCAAACCGGTTCTATGTGGAACGGTCCGTTTATGGCCAGTTCTGCGAAGATTTTACCAAGGCGGCTGCAAAGCTGACCCTTGGAAAAGGTTTGGATGATCCAGATCTTGGTCCATTGATGAACGAGAAGGCCGTAGCCAAGCAGGAAGAGCACGTTGCAGATGCGCTTGCCAAGGGCGCGCGCTTGCTGACTGGCGGCAAGCGCAGCAGCGAAGGCTCATTGTTCTTTGAGCCGACCGTTCTGGCAGAGGTGCCCGACGACGCCCTGATCATGCACGAGGAGACTTTTGGTCCGGTTGCGGCAATCGCAGTCTTTGACAGCGAGGAAGATGTGCTCGCTCGCGCCAATGATACCGAATATGGCCTCGTTGCCTATCTGCACACCCAGGATCCGCGCCGCATTTATCGCGCCAGCCGTGCTCTTCAGTTTGGCATGGTGGCGGTCAACCGGACCAAGGTAACCGGGGCCCCGATCCCCTTTGGCGGCATGAAACAATCGGGACTTGAGCGTGAGGGATCGCGCCTTGGCGTGGAAGCTTTCACAGACGTCAAATATGTATGCCGCGACTGGGCATGACTTTAGAAAAGGACAATAGAATGTTGCGCAATGATCAGCTTGATCAATGGGACCACGATCATTTCTTCCATCCCTCGACCCATTTGGGCCAGTTTGCCCGTGGTGAATTGTCCAACCGGATCGTCACAGGCGGTGAAGGCGTTTACATCAACGACCGGGACGGCAATCGTTTTCTCGATGCGTTTGCCGGTCTGTATTGCGTCAACATCGGCTATGGCCGTCAGGAAGTTGCCGAGGCGATTGCAGCCCAGGCCAAGGAACTGGCCTATTACCACTCTTACGTTGGACATGGAACCGAAGCGTCCGTGACGCTGGCAAAGATGATCATTGATCGGGCACCGGCCAACATGAGCCGTGTCTATTTCGGTCTTTCCGGTTCTGATGCCAATGAAACCAACATCAAACTGGTTTGGTATTACAACAATATCCTTGGCCGGCCGGAAAAGAAGAAGATCATCTCGCGCTGGCGCGGCTACCATGGCTCTGGCCTGATGACAGGCTCGCTGACAGGGCTGGAGCTGTTTCACAAGAAGTTCGATCTGCCATTTTCGCAAGTGCTTCACACTGAGGCACCGTATTATTTCCGCCGTAAAGACCTGTCCATGTCGGAAGCCGATTTCGTTGCACATTGCGCAAGCGAATTGGAAGCGATGATCGAACGCGAGGGCGCGGACACCATTGCGGCCTTCATCGGTGAGCCTGTGCTTGGCACTGGCGGCATTGTACCGCCACCTGCAGGGTATTGGGCCGCAATCCAGAAGGTGCTGAAAAAGCAGGACATATTGTTGATTGCAGATGAAGTGGTGACAGGCTTTGGTCGGCTTGGAACCATGATGGGCTCCACGCATTACGGCATCGAGCCTGATATCATCACCATCGCAAAAGGACTTACATCTGCCTATGCGCCGCTGTCCGGATCCATCATTGGCGAAGATATGTGGAAAGTTCTGGAACAGGGCACGGACGAAAACGGTCCAATCGGTCACGGCTGGACTTATTCAGCGCATCCGATTGGCGCGGCTGCAGGCGTTGCCAATCTGAAGCTGATTGATGAGATGAACCTTGTCGCGAATGCTGGCGAAGTCGGGAACTACTTCAACGCAGCGATGGCTGCCGCTCTTGGCGATCATGACCATGTCGGTGATGTGCGCGGTGACGGTATGTTGTGTGCCGTTGAGTTTGTCGAGGACAAGTATGATCGCACCTTCTTCGATCCGACCAGGAAAGTTGGGCCATCTATTGCCGCCGCTCTCTTGAAGCGCGACGTCATCGCCCGCGCGATGCCACAAGGCGACATTCTCGGTTTTGCACCGCCGCTCTGCCTGACCCGGGAAGAAGCCGATACGGTTATTTCGGCAACAGCCGATGCCGTCAAAGAAGTGCTTGGCTAAGCCTGCCTTGCACTGACGAAGGGTTTCCGTCGCCTCGAAGTTTCAACCGCATTCGAGCCAATAGGCTTGGATGCGGTTGATTTTTCGAACTTTCCGCCGAGGTTTTAGGATCGTTCGAGTGATCTGTCTTTACTTCGGGCGAGCTCACAAAAAAGGCACCAAAATTGGTGCCTTTTTATTTGCATTTAACACGGATAAACATTGGCTACAGGCCGCCAACACATAATGTTGGTTTGTTCGGCTCAGCTATGAGCGGCAACTTCATCATTCGATTGTGCCGATGTTTTAAGGTCCATGGACAAGGGCGTGATTTTTGCCCTGAGAGCCTGGTTCATCTCGGGATTGTCTTCATTCAATGCATTGAGAGCGAGGTCAAGTAGATAGGCGCAGAATGTCCGCCCGTCTTTCTCGGCTTCACGCTTGGTGAAAAAAATCATGCGCTTTAACGAATCTTCTTGATCAAGGACATTCGCAGCCTGGTCTGTATCAGTAGATTTGGACATAGAAACACCCACCGTTATTCAACTTTCCTCAACCAGAACACTGATCTTTCTTTGCTCTCAAATTGACAGCTCGATAATGGTCCAGCGTCCACGATGTTCACTGATTGTAGTTATTACCACAACTCAAGCTCAACCTAACGTGTTAATTTCACCATCGGTATCCTGCGTGAAATTACCGTGATATAATTGGGAGAAATATGTAACCGGTGTTTTAGTGTTATCTAGTTTCCACCTTATTTAGTGGAAATTGCAACTTTTAATTGCTTTTGTGGATTATGATCTTGAGACTCTATGTCAATTGCCTCGGAACACCTGAGTTTTTGGATGATGCAGGGCGTTCAATATCCAGTCCGACCAGAAAGTCATTGGCTATTCTGATCTATCTGCTTCGAACGCCTGGGCGTTTGGTGCCACGCGAGCAAATCGCTGATATTTTGTGGAGCACGGTCCCACAGGAAAAGTCGGTCCAGTCATTTCGTCAGGCTTTACGTCAGCTTCGGAGGGTGGAAGAGGCAAGTGGCGTAAATTTCCTCGCCATTGACAAGAAACATGTTGGCTTGATCGGCAATGCTCTTGTGCTGGATATCGAGCAGGTCTCCGACCTTCTGGAGACGGGCAGCATCGATGGTTTTGAAACGGCGCTGCAGCTGATCCGAGGTCCACTTCTCAATGGCTATGAGACCCTGGATCCGGTGTTTCATGACTGGCTGACCATTGAGCGCCAGCGCCTGATGTCTGACTTTACCTCTGCTGCAATAAAGGTGGTGGATGGCCTGTCTGCTGCTGATGATCCGGGGCGTGTGGAGGCCGGGTGCCGGTTTCTTCTGGCGCTGGACAGTGCCTGTGAGCCTGCACATCAGATCCTGATCAAAATGTATCTTGCGACGGGACGGAAAGCAGAAGCCCGTCAGCAGTTAAAATTATGCGAAGCTGAACTTAAAACCCATCTGGATGTCGCACCAGAGGATGAAACCTATCGTCTTTTTGAGCACCCGCCCTCTGGCAATGACTCGTTGCGGTTTGCTACGGAGCCCATTTGGGGAATGGTTGGAGTAAATCTGCGACAGGGAGATAGCGACGGGAAAATTTTGTTGCCCAGGCTAACCATAGTGCCTTTTGCAGTTTTTTCAGGTCTTGAAAATTGTGCCCAGACGATGTTGGACGATATTCGAACCTGTCTTGGAGCCTATCGGAACATAGAACTTTATGAGGGCGACTATCAGATCCAGGGTGGCGCGACGAAGGTTACACTCCTTGATGCAGGGGATGAGTTGGGCAGTTATGTGCTGCGGTTTCGCTATGATGAGAAGTTGGCGCTCATTTACCTGCAGCTGGAGGATCGTATTTCTGGTCAAGTTCTTTTCAACGAAGTCATTGAGCTGAATAGCATTGTCGGTCTAACTGATTTGCGCGAAGTTACCTCTCAAACGGTCAATCGTATTCAGTCGCGCGTGATTGGACGCCTGAGGACATTGGGCAGTAAACAACCTTTTTTGCGCTGGTGTCAGGCAGAAGCGTTGTTGTGTGAATTTAGCCAGTCAGCTGACGAAGAGGCCCTTCGAATC
The DNA here is from genome assembly GCF_037783265.1 of Roseibium algae. Classification (NCBI taxonomy): domain Bacteria; kingdom Pseudomonadati; phylum Pseudomonadota; class Alphaproteobacteria; order Hyphomicrobiales; family Stappiaceae; genus Roseibium; species Roseibium algae. Next base: position 213,000 of record NZ_JBAKIA010000005.1, on the reverse strand, counting down.
TTGAATGAAGTACAAGAGCATTATCCAGGGTATTCTGTCATCTATTCCGGCAAGGCTTCAGTTGGTTTGAAAAAAATTCTGCATTTTCCAGAGTTCAATGCAGAAAAGGCTGAAACGGATACATTTCTTGATCTCGCAGAAAAAGCCGTTGTCCTGGATCCCTGGCAAGTGGTTAATCGGCGAATGCATGGCTGGTCGCTGCTTCAAACGGGGCATTGTGAAGATGCAAAACGCTCCTTTCTGGAGGCAGCTCGACTAAACCCTTTCGATCCGACAAACCTCATGTCGGTTGCCGAAGGGCTGGCCTATATTGGAGATGTGGAACAGGCGCAAAAACAAGCAGAACGTGCTTTTGCTTTGTTATCTGTCGTGCCAAGATTCTTTTATGAGTATCTGGCGAACATCAAATTTGCGTCCGGGGACTATGCCACAACGCTTGAATTGCTGGATCGTGCGCCGCAGGACGGCATTATGTCCATTACTACCCGGACCGCAGCCTGCCTGGGCTTGAACCGGGAAAATGAGGCGCGGGAAACGCTAGATCTCTTGTCAAAACGACACTCTTGCAGGTTTGCCTTTGAAAGAGCAGATCGGCCGGAGGAAATCGTCGGATGGTTGAGCCGCATAAATCTCTATCAAAATTCGGAAACCAGAATGAGGTACAAGCGGGGAGCCGATATGGTTTTGTCGTATCTGATGTATTAGAGCGTCATGAAAAAATGGAAAAATTTGCACGGATATAAGAACTTCTAGATGACCTAGATGATATTGGAAACGCAATTGATTAATTGATCGTGTTTTCAGGAATGAGTTTTGCGAGCTGGGTTAGATACTCCGGGTCCCGAGATAAAAGGCGCTGATCATTGAGCTTGAAGGGCAAAACGATCGTTGGCGGTTCATCTTCTTTTTCCACCACGACTTTAAAGTTCAGCAGCTCTACTGTCCGTTCAGGAAGGCCTATACGACGTAGCTCTTCTTTGGGGTTCTCGGCCAGTTTTTTCCGGAGTTGTGGATTCGTCGCGGCCTCTGCGAGCAATTTCCCCAGAGAGATGATGTTCTTTTCAGTGGCAGGAAAGCGCGCCATAATTGGTTTTCCGAATTTACGTCTTGAAGTATGTCGATATGGAAGAGGCGATGTCGCCCCTCCCTGCTACCAGCCAATAAGCTGACGCGGCAGAGAGGGGAAAATCTTAATCAGGCTGGATGTGATAGATGCAGTTACCAAGGGCACGGCGTCCGAGTTCTTCCAGATAGGCTTCATCTTCTATCTTTGAAGCATCAACGCTGGAAGGCACGACCAGATGGATGGTGTCTGCAGTGTCTGCGTACACGGTTACGTCACCCTTGGTTTTAAGGGTTTCGAGCAAGGCTGTACGCGTTTCGCTACCCTGGATTGCTGCGCCGACTTTAGCACCGAAAGCAATTGTTTCTTCGTGTGTGTTCAGCTGTGACATGAAAGCCTCTCAAAATAAATTCGATTTCGATTTTATTGGCAACGATCAATTTCAGCGTTGCGTCAACAAGCTCTTCTCAGGCGCTGCTTGGGTCGACCAGACCATTGGGTGCAGCGTTAAATCCCTTGAAAATGCCCTTGGATGGTTCTTCAGGATTTAAACAATGGCAATCGTGACAGGTGTTGTTTTACGGTGGTTCAATTCAGGGTGGTTAAAGGGGTGTGGAGATCTAAATTGAGGGATGAAAATTCTCGAAGAGGTGCGTTCTGTGACCTTGCAGAAGGGCTTCGGAGAAGCGGTGGCCAATCCTGTTTTGGGGGCGTGGAAGCCAGCACCAGAGAAGCCATGCAGAGCCTTTGTGCCTGGGGTGTGGCAGAGATCGATGAGGCTGGCTTTCACCTGCAGCCATCCTGGTCTGTGGAGCGCTTGGAGTTGTTTGCTCCCTTGCTGGATATGGCTGATCTGAAAATACGCGACACGTCGTTACCCGGTTGTCCTGTTGTGCTCATGGCAGCCTTGGCGGATGTGCCCGGCCCTGAGTGGAATGAGACTGAAAGATCTGCCGTCAAATTGGTTTCCGGCGGGCAGGGGCTGGATGGCGGAAAAGCGCTGACGTCCTGCCTCGGAGAAATGGCTGAACGGTTGAGTCTGTTCAGCTTTGGGGGCCATGATCCAAGGGTTCACATTCGGAAAAACTCAGCCTGTGAGACCGTTGCAGAAGCCGCTTTAGGGGAGTTGCTCGGCTTCAGCGCGAGACAGGAACAGGACATGACGCAGACCCATCCCAGTCTGTCTGATCATCTACGAGATGGACAACTGGATTGGAACCGGATTGATGAGCGGTATGTAGACCTGACGGACATCAGAACTGGCGAAAGGGTACAGGCTCCAGCCTATGGTGTTCTGATGGGAGAAGGATCAGGGTTGGGGCTCGGAGGTCTGAGCCTGACATCAACCTGCGGCACTGCTGTCTGGTCAACGTGGGAAGGGGCTCTCAGAGGTGCGGTCCAGGAATTGGTGGAGCGCGATGCTGTTGGTCAGCTTTGGTACAACCGCCTGGGGATAACCTGTCTTGAGAGGCCCTTTTGGCCCGGATTTATCCACCGAAATTGCTGCCAGTATCTGGATGAGCGAGAGCGGAGGACACGTTTTTTCATCGTTGACACTGATTTTAGGTGCCACGTGGTGATTGCAATTTCTCATGAGAGAGATGGACTAGGGGCTTGCTTTGGCGCCTCAGTCGGTTGCAGCGTGGCTGATGCTGCCCAATCGGCTCTTGGGGAAATGCTGCAAGGCGAACAATCCCTGGGGGCAATGGTCCGGGCGCATCTTTCTGGCAATCTGGATGACAGCCTGCCATCGGCGGTGCGCTATGCCAGCACCATGCGCATTGCTGATGACCTTGATTTTGCAGCGGCGAGATCTGTGGATGCGGTGCGCCTGGATTTGGAATTTGGCGAAGATGAATTGCTGAACAGCTGCCAGGAAAATTCCATTCAGCTTTTGGCCTTTGATGCGACACGGCCTGATCTGAAGATACCTTGCGTGAAGGTGCTATCGCCTGATTTGTGCTCCTGGGAGCCAAGGTTTGGCAAGCGTCGCTTATATGAAGGGGTCGTTAGACGCGGCTGGGCGCAGAGTGAGGCTGATGAGGGCCTTTTTCGCGCGCGGCCGTTTCCGTTTTGAAACAGGACAATCACTGCTGGACTGTGAGGAGACGGCGTTATTGAGAGAGTTGACAGGTGCGGAGCAGGTGGGTATTTAAAACATGAGAATTATACTCTACTTTGGAGAGGCGTTCTTACTGGCGATTGCCGGTGCCCCTTTGGGGTCTCTGGAAACCAAACTTCGGGCGGGCCTTTGGGCTCGCCTTTTTTCTTGGTGACAGACAGGCTTATAAAAAGCCTTCGTTTCTAGCGCCAAGATCATTTCCAGACTTAGCGAACCGACGGACGGCCATCTTCAATGGGGCGTGCTAGGGTCATGGCCCAGAAGTTCCGCCATTTCCCATTTGAACGGACCATTCGTCCAATTCCCACTCGGGTCACATAGGGGTTGAGCAGGTTCTTATTGTGGCCGCTGGATCCTTCCCAGCCGTCGAAGGCTGCTTGCAGCGAAGCATAGCCCGCGCCTAAGTTTTCAGCGCCTGCATAGTTGCGGTAGCCGGCTTTTTCCAGGCGCTGTGACAGGCCGAAATCACTGTGCGCCCAAGTATCCATGCTGTCCCTCTCGGCAATGTGACGCGCCATTTTGATTGAAACCGCATTCAGGGTTTCGTCCAGCGCAAGCGGCGGCAATCCGTTTTTCGCACGATAAGAGTTCAGCATTGTCAGCATGGCAGTGCCGTCGACCGGAATCTGACTGATCACTGGAGCTTCTTCCAGATCCTTGCTGGAATTGATCGAACCACAAGCGGCAAGTGCCAGCATAGGCAGAAGGATGAGGGCTCTATGCAGAGCCCTCATGGAAATGCGTGTCAGCTTCATTCAGGCTTGTCTCCGGGCCATGTGACACCTTCATCAGACCAGAACGGGAAGGGGCCAGGGTGATTCTCGACGTAGGCGGTGTGGGTCACTGTGCCGGACTTGGGGGTGTGCTTGTGCAGGAAGAAGGCGGATGGTTCAAAGTTGAACATGGCCTGTGCATCTTCCTTGAAATCCAGAACAAGTTGATGAGCTACACTTGGAGCCAACGTCATGATCTTGCCAGCGAAGCTTGCAACAATTGGACGATGGACATGGCCACAGATAATGCGCTCGACATGTGCGTGAGGGCGGATTACGTCGGCAAGAGCGTCTGAATCCATCAAGCCGATGCCATCCATATGCGGAATGCCGGTGTTCGCTGGCGGGTGGTGGATGGCCACCAGAGCAGGGCGGTCGTCTTCTGCAAGGGTCTTGGACAGCCATTCCAGCTGAGTTTCGCCAACTTGGCCATAAGGTTTGCCGGGAACATTGGAATCGAGGGCAATCAGACGCAGGGAGCCGATGTCCGCGCTGTAATAGAGCTTTTCACCAGTGGACTCAGAAATGCCGGGATAATCCGAAAACGCTCTGCGCATTCCTGCAGATGTGTCGTGATTACCGGGAATCATAAAGACCGGCATCGGCAGCTTTGCAAGAATTGTTCGCGCAACTGCATACTCGCGTGGGTCGTCACGGTCGGTCAGATCTCCGGTCACAATGACGGCATCAGGGCGGTCTTCCAAGCCGAGGATTGCCTTGATTGCGCGCTCTGCAAGCATGTTCGTGTCGCTAACGCGGTAGCATGTCAAACCGCTTGGGCGCAGGTGAAGATCGGTGATTTGGGCAATAAGTGTCATGGGGCTTCCTGAAGGATGGCAAGTCGGTGACCGGGAATGACGATAGCGGAGCGTGTCTCGGTGGCAAGCACCTGTTTCCCTTTTCCTCCGGCTGATGTAGGAGGAAGAAGCGCGCAGCAATAAGCGCGATCTATGACAGTTTTGTCACTAAACGTTAAGAGCAGACGGGTCTTTCGACATGACCGAACCAACACAGGCATCACCGGAGATGGATGACGCTTCCGAGAGTTCTCCGCAAAGAATGCCCCCAGAAGGTGGGCAAAAACCAGATGCCGGCCCCAAGCCAATCTGGATGCGGCTGTTTGGACATGACATTTCTGCGCCTCTTTTGCTGCTTGTTCTGGCGATCGCACTGTTTGCTCCCGGTCAATGGTCCATTCCACCGCTGGACCGGGATGAGCCTCGTTTTACCCAGGCGACCAAGCAGATGCTGGAGACCGGCGATTATGTGGATATCCGGTTCCAGGATGCCGCGCGGCACAAGAAACCGGTCGGGATTTATTGGCTTCAAGCGGCGGCCGTTAAACTAACCGGACATGATGCGAGTGCTCCGCTCTGGGCGTACCGCTTGCCGTCTCTGATTGGCGGCGTGTTGGCCGTTTTGCTGTCCTATTGGGCGGCAAGGGCCTTTGTTGGTCCTCCGGCTTCTCTGTTGGTCGGTCTGTTTATGGCAGCTGCAATTATTCTCGGTGTTGAATCACGGCTGGCCAAAACGGATGCGGCTCTCATGGCGACGATCATTCTGGCACAGGGAGCGCTGGCGCGTTTGTGGCTGAAGGACGGCGAGACACGACGCTGGGGACTTGCCTTTGTATTTTGGACGGCCCTTGCTGCCGGCGTTCTGATCAAGGGGCCGGTCGCACCTATGATCGTTGGCTTGACTGTGCTTGCCCTGTTTGCTCTCACGCGCAAGGTCCGGTGGTTCAAGTCTGCGGTGCCGCTGTTGGGTGCGCTGTGGTTCATCTGTCTTGTTGTGCCTTGGTTTGTCGCCATCTGGATTGCGACCGACGGCACATTCTTTCAGGAAGCCATTGGCAAGGATCTGCTTGGTAAGGTGGGGCAGGGGCAGGAAGGTCATGGCGCTCCGCCGCTCACCCATCTGGCTGTCAGCTTTGCCATTTTCTGGCCACTTCCAGCCTTTGCGCTCCTGTCACTGTCGACAATTTGGCGCGAACGCGCGAGCCGTTTGGTGGTGTTCTCGTTTGCTTGGCTTGTGCCGTCCTGGGTCGTGTTTGAGTTGGTTGCGACCAAATTGCCACATTACACCATGCCGCTCTTGCCAGCGCTTGCGTTGCCTGTTGCTGCAGCTCTGGTGGATGGTGCTGGCGCGAACGCGAAAAAGGGTCTGCGCCGGGCGTGTGCCTTCTTGGTGGTTCTCGTGCCGCTTGCACTGGCCGCCGCGTCCTTTGTCGGGCCGCTTTATCTGGGCACCTGGCCATCGCCTCCCGGGGTTGTGCTTTGCGTAATTGGTGCAGCACTTGGCCTTGTTGCAGCGTCTCGGTTGCTGAGCGGGGCTGCGATCCACGCAGTGCCGAGTGCTGTTGCAGCGGCGCTTGCCATTGCTGTTGGGTTCTGGGGTTTCGTCGGTCCTGCGCTGACCACAATTTGGGTCAGCCCGCGTCTTGTGGCGGCCATTGAAAATGCGCCTGCCTGTGAAAACCCATTGGTGGTGACAACCGGGTTTCACGAACCCAGCTTCATTTTTCTTGAAGGTACAGACACGAAGATTGTTTCGGCGGAAGAAGCCGCTGCTTTCTTGAAGGAACAGGCAGCCCTTGGGGTACCTTGCCGCATTGCGGTCATAGAAAGCCGTCAGGAGGAAGGCTTTCTTGGGGCTGCCAAAGAAATCGGACTTGTGCCACAACTGGTAAGCAGGCTAGACGGCCTGAATATCAATGGCGGTAAACAGCTTGATATCGGGCTTTACAGGGCCGGGCGACCTAATGAAAACGCCGATTGACGGGCCGGGTGACTGGGATGATGACAGAGAGTTATGCCGACAAGATGCGGCGCATCGGATCGCGCATGCTGGCGAACTTCAAGCGCGTGCGCCAGACCATTGCGGGCCGTGCGGGTAGGGCCGAACAGTTTCAGGACCCTTTGCGCCCTGGTCAAAGGCCGCAAGATATTTTTGCAATCATGCTTTTGACAGTTGGCATCGCCGTTGTTGTGTTTGATATCCCGACTTATCCTTGGCTTCGGTCCTTGCCGGATCAGTATCGCAATTCCTTCGCGACCTTTACAGATGTGGGCAAGGCCCATTGGATCTTGTGGTCCTGCGGTCTGCTGTGCCTCTATCTTCTGGCACTGGATGCCTCTCTGCTGACGTTTCGTCTGCGCATGGCGGTAGGCGCCGCTTTCACTTATGCGGGCTTTATTTTCTATACGGTCGCCGCGACAGGCATTCTGGCTATTATCTTCAAGTGGAGCCTTGGTCGCGCAAGACCCAAGCTCTATGAACTTGTCGGGCCGGTTGAGTTCGATTTCTTTGCCCTCAACGGCGCGTACACGAGTTTCCCGTCGGGTCATTCGACGACAGTCGGGGCGATGGCAACGGCGCTCGCACTGATTTTTCCGACTTGGCGCTGGCTGATCATTGTGACTGCGTTTTGGGTTGCCTTCAGTCGTATTATGGTCGGTGCACATTACCCTTCTGATGTTATCGCAGGCACTTTGCTGGGAATGACCTTTACGTTCTTCACAGCCAGGGCGCTTGCCCGTCGGCGCATCGGGTTCCAGATCTCCAACGCAGGCCGAATTGAGCCTATCATCAGCCAATATTCTGCACGTATCTGTTTACGTGCGATTTGGTATGCCATCAGCGGACGCCGCCAGGCATGGACAGTTCCGGTTGAAGATGCGCCAGCTGTGGATCCTGACATGAAACGAGAACAAAATGACTAGCAGTTACGCTGAAACGCTTGCCGCCTCAGCTGGACAATTGGCGGTCAGCGTCGTGGTGCCTGCCAAGGACGAAGCAGAAAACCTGCCGATCCTTCTGGATGAAATTGGGCAGGCCCTGTCTGGTCGCAGTTTTGAAGTCCTGGTTATCGACGATGGATCGAGCGATGGAACGGACAAGGTCTTGCAGGCTTATGCTGCTGAACATCCCTGGCTGCGTCCCTTTCGTCATGAGACCGCTTGCGGGCAAAGCTGTGCGGTGCGCACGGGTGTTTTGAATGCGCGCGGCGATGTGGTTGCGACGATTGATGGCGATGGCGAGAACAATCCCGCCTATATTCCGCAGCTGCTGGATGCTCTCGAAGCTGCCGGGCCTTCGGTCGCGCTGGCGGCAGGTCAGAGATTGGGGCGCAAGGCCAGCCTTGGCAAGCGGTATGCATCCAAGTTTGCCAATAAGGTTCGCGGTGCCATTTTGAAAGACAACACTCGCGACAGTGGTTGCGGGCTGAAGGCCATGCGCCGGGACGTCTTTTTGCAGCTGCCCTATTTTGACAGCTGGCACCGGTTTTTACCTGCTCTGGTGATCCGTGAGGGGTATGGCGTGGTGCATGTTGATGTGCAGGATCGTCAACGTCGTCATGGCACGTCGAAATATGGCATCTTCGACCGGGCCTTCATTGGTATTCTCGACCTCGTTGGCGTCTGGTGGCTTCGCCGTCGGCGCAAAAATCTTCCGATTGTCAGCGCGCTGACCAAGTGACCGCGAAGACCTGGAACACACGGACTGGCACCTTATGGATTCGCTGATCAATTGGTTTTATGTTGTTTTCATTCAGAACTTTGATTTCTGGATGCTCTTTGGCCTGGCTGCTCAAAGCATGTTCATGATGCGCTTTGTCGTGCAGTGGATGGCATCCGAACGTGTCGGGCGCTCTATCGTGCCGATTGCATTCTGGTTCTTCTCGATTGCGGGTGGCGTGATGCTCTTTGTTTATGGCGTCATCAAGAAAGAGCCAATCATCATTCTCGGCCAAGGCCTGGGATTGGTGATCTATTTCCGCAATTTGTGGCTGATTTTTAAAGAAAAACGGCGCGACCCGACCATTTGAAACCAGTGATTACAAATTGTGCGAGTAGCCGCGCCGGTTTTTAAATCATCAGGTGAAGGCTTTCGCGAAAGCCTGATCCAAATCTGCAATGATGTCTTGCGGATCTTCCAGGCCGATATGGAGCCGCGCAGATCTGAGGTTGGGATCGGTTACGGTCGCCGTCCGGATCCCTTTCAGTTTGACAGGGAGTGCCAAGCTTTCAAAACCGCCCCATGAGTATCCCAGGCCAAAGATCTCCAATGCGTTGAAGAAGGCTGTCGATTGGGCTTCTGTTGTGCCAGCTTTGAAATCAAAGGCGAACAGACCGCAGGCTCCGGTGAAATCGCGTTTCCAGATTGCATGTCCAGGATCGCGTTCGAGCGCAGGGTAACGGATGTCGCCAACTTCACTGCGTGTGCCCAGCCAATGCGCGACTTCAAGCGTATTCTTCATATGACGCTCAAGACGAACTGAGAGGGTTCTTAGGCCGCGCAGAGCAAGATAGATGTCGTCAGGAGCAATATGAATGCCCATTGCGCCATGAAACTCATCAAGTGCAGGCCAGGCAGCTTCGCTCGCGGCAATCGTGCCAAGCATCACATCAGAATGACCGACGATGTATTTGGTGCCAGCCTGGATCGAGAGATCAACGCCGAGGCTTAGAGGCTTGCAGTAAAGCGGGCTGGCCCAGGTGTTGTCCATGAGCACAGTTGCGCCGATGGACTTTGCTGCCGCTGCGATGGCCGGGATGTCCTGCATTTCGAATGTCAGAGATCCTGGTGCCTCGGTGAACACGGCTTTCGTGTTGGGCTGGAACACGGTCTTTATGTCGCCCGCCAATGCCTGATCATAATAAGTGACTTCAATGCCGTATTTGGGAAGCACTGTGTCTGCAAAATGGCGGGTCGGGCCATAGGCCGTGTCGGGAATCAGAATGTGATCATTGGCACTTAGGCAGGACAGGCAGGCCAGGGCGATTGCATTCAGGCCTGAGGTTGCAAGTTTGGCACCAGCCGCGCCTTCAAGCTCAGAGATTGCCGTTTCGAGGGCTTCGGTGGTCGGCGTGCCTCTGCGACCGTAGACGTAAGGCTGGTTTCCCGTCGTCAGGGTTTCAATATCTGGGAACAAAACCGTTGAAGCATGAACCACCGGTGGATTCACGAATCCGTAGAACTCCTTTGGGGTTCTGCCGGTGTGGGCCAGCAACGTGTCTGCTTTGAAGGCAGGGTTCGTCTTATTTTTAGTCATGTTCACCTTCTGTGCATTTCTCTGGTAACCAATTTGGCGAGTAGCCTTAGGAAATCTCATTCAAGTGAGACTGCAACCCCTTGACCATCTGCGCCAAATGCAATGGTATGATGCTATTGGGAAGTATGGCGCCTGTCCGGAGGAAGTGGTCGGTCAAACGATTACATACAAGGTTTCGGCTGAGTGTTGAGGGCATTCGTCAATTGACCCAATGAATTAATAATAAGAGTAAATTAAAAAAGGCTGCATAATCCATGACAAACAAACTCCTTCCGCTAGTTCTCGGTGCCGCTATGGGCGTTGCCGCGACTGCTGCCAACGCCACAACGCTCGAAGACGTAAAAGCCAAGGGTTTCGTCCAGTGTGGCGTGAGCCAGGGTCTTCCGGGCTTCTCCAATCCTGATGCGCAGGGCAACTGGACCGGTCTGGATGTTGACTTCTGCCGCGCTGTTGCTGCTGCAATCTTCGGCGACGCGAGTGCGGTGAAGTTCACACCGCTGTCTGCAAAAGAGCGTTTCACCGCTCTGCAGTCCGGTGAAATCGACGTACTGTCGCGCAACACAACCTGGACCATGTCTCGTGATACAGGTCTTGGCCTGAACTTCGCTGGCGTGAACTACTATGATGGCCAGGGCTTCATGGTACGCAAGGATCTCGGCGTGACGTCCGCTCTGGAAATGTCCGGCGCTTCCGTTTGCACGAACACCGGCACAACAACCGAGCTGAACGTTGCCGATTACTTCCGCGCAAACAACATGCCATACGAAATTGTCGCCTTCGAAAAGGCTGATGAAGTTGTTGCAGCATATGATGCAGGTCGTTGTGACGTTTACACCACTGATGCGTCCGGCCTCTATGCTCAGCGTTTGAAGCTGACAAACCCAGCTGACCACATGGTTCTGCCGGAAATTATTTCCAAAGAACCTCTTGGACCAGTTGTTCGCCAGGGCGATGACGAATGGTTCAACATTGCCAAGTGGACCCTCAACGCAATGATCAATGCTGAAGAGCTCGGCATTACATCTGCAAACGTTGACGAAATGAAGGGTTCCGACAACCCATCCATCAAGCGTCTTCTCGGCGTTGAAGGTGCTTATGGCGAAGCCATCGGCCTCGGCAATGACTGGGCTTACAATGTTGTTAAGGGCGTCGGTAACTATGGCGAATCCTTTGACGCAAACGTTGGCCCAGACACACCACTTGGAATCTCACGCGGCGTTAACGCTCTGTGGTCCCAGGGTGGTTTCCTTTATGCTCCGCCGATCCGCTAAGATCTGATCGGTCGCTATAATTTTGTTCCCCGGCAGCATGCTGCCGGGGAACATTTAAAAGGCCGAAAAGCAGCACTAAGCTGCATGGCCGTTTGGAGCATTGGCCGCTCATGTCTTTAGGGGATTTGGGTAGGAGTGGCCTTCTGTCCTCAGCGATAGACCTTTTGTAATTAGGCATCAAAGACGCTGAGGCACAAACTCGGGCGAGGGTATATGTCAATTCAGGAGCAGGACTCGGCGGGGGCGCCGGCGCGTGCTTCGCTAGTGAACGATCCTAAAGTACGAGGGCTGTTTTACCAGACCGTACTCATTCTGGCGTTGGTTACGTTTGGCTGGTTTATTATCAGCAATACGATAACCAACCTTGAGCGTCAGAATATTTCCTCCGGTTTCGGGTTTCTCGAAAATACCGCAGGTTTCGGGATCATTCAGGCGTTGTCCGACTATTCGGAAACGTCTAGCTATGGGCAGGCAATTTATGTCGGTTTCCTAAACACACTTGTTGTCGCAATCATCGGGATTTTCCTTGCGACAATCATCGGCTTTGTGGTCGGTGTTGCGCGGCTTTCCAACAATTGGGTGATTTCCAAAATCGCCTATTGTTATGTGGAGCTGGTGCGCAATATTCCGCTGCTTTTGCAGATCTTCTTCTGGTATTTTGCGGTGCTTCGCGCCGTTCCGGGCAAGAGAGACAAATGGTCTTTCTTTTTTGATTCCTTCCACCTGAATATCTCTGGTTTGCGCGGTCCGCAGCCAGTGTTCGAGGAAGGTTCCGGAGCGATGGGATATGCGCTGATTGTTGCGATCATTGCTGCTTTCGTTATTTCCAAATGGTCGCGCAAGCGACAGGAAGCGACCGGGCAGCAGTTTCCTGTGTTCATGACCGGGTTGGGTCTGATCATCGGTTTGCCGCTCGTTGCTTATCTTGCGACCGGAATGCCGGTTCATTTCAATTACCCGGAATTCGTAGAGACGGGGCCGATCTTTAGCCGCGGTTTCACGCTTGGGTCCGGGTTCAACCTGATCCCCGAATTTTTGGCGTTGACGGTTGCTCTTGCGATCTACACGGCTTCTTTCATCGCGGAAATCGTACGTGCGGGTATTCAGGCTGTCAGCCATGGCCAGAGTGAAGCAGCGCATGCCCTTGGACTGCGTAATGCGCCGACCTTGCGTTTGGTCATTATTCCACAGGCCATGCGGGTCATCATTCCACCCCTGACAAGCCAGTATCTCAACCTGACGAAAAACTCCTCTCTGGCCGTTGCCATTGCCTTCCCGGACCTCGTGTCTGTTGGCGGAACGGTTTTGAACCAGACGGGACAGGCAATTGAGATCATTGGTATCTGGATGGTTGTCTATCTGTCGCTGAGCCTTCTGACTTCCGGCTTCATGAATTGGTACAATCAGCGCATGGCGCTCGTGGAACGGTAGGGCAGCACCATGGCAAACACAGATATCTTTCAAATAAGAACCGAAGACGCGCCGCTGCTTGCAGCGCCGGTGTCAACCAGGGGCGTGGTCGGATGGATGAGGCAGAACCTGTTCTCTTCCGTCGCGAACACTGTCCTGACCATCGTAGGCATTTTGATTGCTTATTGGATCATCATGCCCTTCATCCAGTTCGCCATCATCAATGCGGTCTGGACTGGAAGTGATCGAACCGCCTGTCTTCCGGTGGAAGGGGCGACCCATGCCGGAGCATGTTGGGCCTATGTCATTGATTACCTGCCGCAGTTTATCTATGGCCGGTATCCCACTGATGAGGTCTACAGGGTCAACATTGTCTATGCGATGTTCGTCTTGTTGCTGGTGCCATTGTTGATGCCAACAATGCCTTTCAAGACCGCCAATGCAATCTTGTTCCTGGTTGTCTTTCCGGTCGTATCCTACTTCCTGCTCACCGGATTGGTGTTCGGCGATACGGTGGTTCTTCCCATCGTTGGAACTGCGCGTTGGGGCGGACTTCTGGTTACGATGGTGATTGCGGTCACCGGGATCGTTGCCTCCTTGCCATTGGGTGTTGCGCTGGCTCTTGGTCGGCGTTCGAACATGCCAATCATCAAACTGGTTTCGGTGATCTTCATCGAATTCTGGCGCGGTGTTCCGTTGATTACAGTGTTGTTCATGTCTTCGGTCATGCTGCCACTGTTCCTGCCGGAAGGGGTGACCTTCGATAAGCTGTTGCGGGTTCTCATCGGCGTGACGCTGTTCTCCGCTGCCTATATGGCGGAGGTCGTGCGTGGCGGTTTGCAGGCGATCCCGAAGGGGCAATATGAAGGTGCTATGGCGCTGGGTCTGAGATTCTGGCAGATGATGGGGCTCATAATCTTGCCTCAGGCCTTGAAGCTTGTGATCCCTGGCATCGTCAACACGTTCATTGGCTTGTTCAAGGATACAACCCTGGTTCTGATCGTCGGAATGTTCGACCTTCTTGGCCAGATCCAGTCCTCGTTCTCCGATCCCACTTGGTCCACGCCGACACAGGGGCATACAGGCTATCTGTTTGCAGCGATTGTGTTCTGGATCTTCTGTTTCGGCATGTCTCGTTACTCCATCTTCATGGAGAACAGACTGCACACTGGCCATAAACGTTAGCCGTTCTTCGGCAAGCCGGAGCGGATCACAGTCCGCTCCACCAGTTATTATTTTGGAGAAAACTTATGTCTCAAACCGCCGAAGAAATCGCTGCTGATCGTACCAAGATGCAGGTTTCAGAAACTGAAGTTGCTGTTGAAATCAAGAGCATGAACAAGTGGTATGGTGACTTCCATGTTCTGCGCGACATCAATCTGAAGGTCATGAAAGGCGAGCGTATCGTCGTTTGTGGTCCTTCGGGATCAGGCAAGTCCACAATGATCCGCTGTATCAACAGGTTGGAAGAGCATCAAAAGGGGCATATCATTGTCGATGGCAATGAGCTGACGGATGATCTGAAAAAGATTGATGAGATCCGCCGTGAAGTTGGCATGTGCTTTCAGCACTTCAACCTGTTTCCGCATCTGACCATTCTGGAAAATTGCACCCTGGCTCCAATCTGGGTTCGCAAAATGCCGAAGAAGGAAGCTGAAGAAGCTGCGATGCATTACCTTGAGCGGGTCAAGATCCCCGAACAGGCGTTGAAGTATCCAGGTCAGCTGTCCGGTGGTCAGCAGCAGCGTGTGGCGATTGCCCGCTCGCTCTGCATGAACCCGAAGATCATGTTGTTCGATGAGCCAACCTCGGCGCTCGATCCGGAAATGATCAAGGAAGTTCTGGATGTGATGGTCGGTCTTGCTGAAGAGGGCATGACCATGGTCTGTGTGACCCACGAAATGGGCTTTGCCCGAAAAGTGGCAAACCGGGTGATCTTCATGGATGCCGGGCAGATTGTTGAACAGAATGACCCTGAGCCATTCTTCACCAATCCGCAGCATGAGCGGACCAAACTGTTCCTCAGCCAGATCCTGCATCACTAGCCTGAGGGCCATAAGAGATCTGCTTTACGGTTGATCCTTTGAAGACGACAACATCATCCTGGGCCACAAGTTGGCCCAGGATTTTTTTCAAAAATGCCTTTTAGATTTTTTGCGAATTACCGCGCTTCTTTCGCCGTCTTGGACGGATCAACGTGCTCGCTTTTACCCGTTTGAAACATGCCCCAACGAAGCGAGTGACGCCGTGCGGTTTGCATGAGCAGGAGGAGTGTCAGCACCAGCAGTAGTCCGTCAGCGACCGGACCCGCGCACCAGATGCCGGTTTCTCCAATGGTTGACGACAAGGAGAAGGTTAGCGGGATCGCAAACAAATAGGATTTTGATACGCCCAAAAGCATTGCGCGACCTGCATCCCCAATGGCCTGAAAGTAGGTGGCAATCATCATCAAAGGTCCGGTTATGAAAAACATCACGACTATGATCGGCAAAATACGTGCAACCTCTGCAATCACAATGGGATCATCGACGAAGGCACTGCCGATTTGCTGCGCAAAAAACATCATTCCGCATTGAATGGCGGTGCAGTAAGCCAAGGCTGCGAGTATTGCGAATTGGAGAGTGTTGTTCGTTCGTTGCCATAGTCCGGCACCATAGTTGTTTCCGGTGATTGTCTGCATGGCAAAGGACAGGCCCAGGAGCGGCAGATAGGCAAATGTCATCACCCTCGTGATTATCCCATAGGCCGTTACCGTGCTGTTATATGTGGTGCTGTCGACCATCTGGAGTGCGGTCATAATAGCAGCAGAGCCCAATGCCAAACCAATGTAGTTAAGGCTTTGGGGGGCGCCAAGTAACAGGATGCGGCCCCACGCATTGGTGAGCTTGTGTTCCAGCAGGGCAGAGGGACGCAATTGCGTCTCGCCGCGAAACCGGAATATCATGATGATCGTGAAGGCAAGTCCTTGTGCCATTGCTGTGCCATAGGCAGATCCGGCGACCCCCATGTCCAGAACCGCAATCAGCAAGAAATTGAAACCGATATTGGCCAGCGAAACCAAAAGGCTCATAGCGGCCATGAAGCCGACCTTGCCCTCGTTTCTCAGCGTGTCAGAGTTGACCGCCAGGACAAACAGGAGCGGTGAAAACAACGTCGTGATCCGCAGGTAGGTCAGTCCCATCTCAGCCAAGTTCGCGGATCCTTCTGCGGCCAGATAGGACAGTTGGCGGCCCAACAGGAGAAACAGAACGATCAGAGCAGCTCCGACTATCAAAGCCAAGCCATGTGCACCTGCATATACCGCGCGCGCCTCTGTGAGATGATTGCCGCCCAGGTGGCGAGCCAGGAGGCTGGACATGCCCGATGAGACCAGGGTCGAAAGCGCTACGATGAGCATATAGACTGGAAACATCAAGGTGACAGCGGCCAGCGCTTGCGGTCCAACGTAATGGCCCAGGAACAGCGCATCAGCGACAGTCAGAAGGCCGTTCATAGTCATCACAAAGATAATCGGCAGCGCCGTTCTGGTGTAAGTGGATGCTATTGAGCCAGACAGAAATGCATTGTGCTCAGTGCCAGCTCTATTGGCCTGATCTGGAGAGTTCGGCATAGACAGTTATTCCTCGTGCATGGATCGCGCAAGTGAATGAAGGGTACCCGCGTTCCCATCCGCGCGATGTACGTGGAGGACAGTGACATCAAGCACATGCAGAACTTAACCAAGACAGAATTGTCAGCGGGTGGCAGGCGTCTGCAGCCTGTTTATTGGGTATCTGTGTGGTGCAATTGCGTCAAGTCGATGAGAGAAGAGTGTTTCAGGTTGTTGTTATATATAGTGAATTTAAATTTAAGTGCCCGTCAATTAGCAAATTGTCTTTAAAACGACGCTCAGTTTATGTTTAAATTTACCTAACGTTATATGCCTTGCGGCACAGTTCGATCCGAATAGGGGTCAAAGAGGATATGCTCATGACAGGTCACATGCTCCCACGCTGTTTCTTCGCGTTTTGCATTGTCTGCGCTGCCAGCTTGTTCGCCGGGCATCGAAGTTTCGCGCAGGAGGCGGATGTTCCAATTGACCTTCTGGGCAAGTGGAAAGCTGAGACCATTGAGGGGACAGAAGTCGTTGCTGGTAGTGCCAGCCTCCTGGAATTTGAAGAGGCTGGTACTGTCGATGGAAATGGGGGCTGCAACACGATTTTCGGTCCGCTGCGGATTGATGATCGCAACATCCGGATTGGCCCTCTTTCCGTGACCCGTAAATCCTGTCCGCCGGACATTCTCAATCAGGAAAAGGACTTCCTCAAAGCTCTGGCCAAGACGCGGGACTTCAAGAAATTACCTGGAGAAAAAGCGCTTCTTCTGCTTGACGGTCAAGGTGAGGAAGTCGTTCGTCTGGTCGAGGTGCGGTGATCCAATCAGCTGCCGGTGACGACCTCGGTGTCGTCACGGCTGCCCCATTCGCTCCATGAGCCGTCATACAGGCTCAGATCGCGTGCGCCTGCCATCGTAAGGCCAAGGGTCAATATCGCGGCGGTAACGCCGGAACCACAGGTTGTGGTGACGGGTTTGTTCAGATCCAGCCCTGCGTCGGTAAAGGCCTGGGACAATTCCTGACCAGTCTTGAAGGTTCCGTCTTCTGCGATGAGATTGTTAAAGGGCAGGTTGAGAGCGCCGGGCATATGACCAGACTTCAGACCTGCACGGGGTTCAGGCGCTGATCCGGCAAAGCGGGCAGCAGAGCGGGCGTCGAGCACCTGGCGGCTTCCATTGGCCAGATTGCGACGAACGTCATTCACATCAGCGACTGCGCTGTTGTCGAGACGGGCAGTGAAGTGGCTCTCGCTGCGATGCGGCAGATCCTGTGTCACTTCGTGGCCTTCGCTGAGCCATTTTGGCATGCCGCCATCCAGGATATGGACCCGCCCCACGCCCATGGCCAGGAAGGTCCACCAGACCCGCGCGGACGAATAGAAGCCGAAATCATCATAGACGACGATAGTCTGGCCATCTCCGATGCCGAGCTTGCGCATAGCTGAGGAGAACACATGCGGTGCAGGTAGCATATGCGGCAGATCGCTTGTTGTGTCGCAGATGGCATTGATGTCAAAGAACACTGCGCCGGGGATATGTCCGTCAGGATATTTCGGAGCCATGCTTGGGTCCGTCACAGGCGGCATCCAGGCGTTGACAACGACCACATCGGGTGTGTCCAGATGATCTGCCAGCCATTTCGTGCTTACAAGCGGGTCATAGGTCATGTGTCGTCCTGTTTTTCGATGTCATAGAGACCATGTGACTTGTGCCAGTCCACAATGGAGAGCTCCGGGTAACCTTTAAAGTGAACATGGCCTGGGCCTGTTGGCACTTCCACCCAGTCAGTTTTGAAGTCCAGCATGATGTGCACTGTTTCAGGTGGTTTGGGCAAAGCGGTATCAATGGCTGAGGCAAAGGGGTGGACTTGCTGTGGCCAGCGCGGGTCCCAGAGCCAGAGAGAAGACCCACAAGCCTTGCAGAAGTGCCGCTCCGCCTGGCTTTCTTTGCCGTCTATCGTCGCGTGGAAACTGCCTTTGGAAGTTTGTCCATTGATGTTTAAGCTGTCTGCTTCACCCAGTAGATTTATTGCATAGCCACCACCGCCATCGGTTTTACGGCAAATCGAGCAATAGCAGCGCATGTAAGGGTAAGGGGTTTTGCTTTCCAGGGAGAACGAGACTTCTCCGCATTGGCAGCGACCGTCCAGTTTCATTGCTCGATAACTCCTCAGGCGCGCAGGTTATTCGGCTGCTGCCTTGGCCGCCAGAAGCTTGATGGCGAATGTGCCCATGACACCGGCAAAGGTCCAGTCGAAGGCACGCATGGCCCTTGGTGAGGATTTGAGGAAGCGGGCGAAGGCGCTTGCCCCAAAGACCATGGCAAGACAGGCGGGAACAGCCATGGCGATGAAGTAAAGTCCAAGGAACAATAGCTTTTGCGGCGCATGGGGATCAGATGCGGAGACAAACTGCGGCAGGAATGTCACGAAAAACAGCACGATCTTTGGGTTGAGCAAATTGATTGTCAGGCCCTGTAGCCAGATGCGGCTTAGAGGCTCGTTCCGATTGGCCGCCGCCTCGAGCGTCAGCGCAGAGCCATTGCGAACAGCCTGAACGGCCAGAAAGATCAGATAGGCTGCACCGACATACTTCAGGATCGCGAAGGCTGTGGCCGAGGTCGCCAAAAGCGCTGAGATGCCAAGCGCTGCAAACAGGGAATGGACGACAACGCCGGAGGCGGCTCCGATTACGGCAGCGGCCCCGGCTTTACGGCCTTGCTGCAGTGTCTTGCTCATGAACAGGGTCATGTCCGGGCCCGGCGTGATCGTGAGGACAGCTGCTGCCAGCGTGAAAGCGGCAAGGATGCTTAAATCCGGGATGAAAGACATGGTGGTCCCAACGTTTTTGAAGAGGTCAAACCTAGACCAAGTTGTACGCTTGGCGTCCTGTTTTGCCAAGGCGAAAGCCCTGCCTGATCCAAGCGCTTGTTACAAAATCGGAGACAGAAGCCTTGCGCCCTGAGCCAGAACGCGGAAAGCGTAGCTGCGGTTGTCCAGATCATCGGGGGCGGTTTGTCGCGCTCCTGCAAAATCATGCTCCAGCATTGCTGAAATTTTCTCGATCATGCGTGAATGGGTGAACCACAGGGTCATTTCAAAATTGATCCGGAAGGAACGGTTGTCGAAGTTCACCGTGCCGACGGAGGCAAGGTTATCGTCGACGAGGGTTACCTTTTGGTGCAGGAAGCCATCCGTATAACGGTAGATCTTGATGCCCATATCAACCATCTCATCGGCGTGGGCGTGGCTCGCCAGCCAGACAATGGTGTGATCTGCTTTTTCCGGCAACAGAATCCGAACGTCCACACCGCGCATGGCCGCTGTATAGAGCGAAGTGACCATATCGGCGGAGGGAACAAAGTAGGGCGATGTAATCCAAAGGCGTTTGCGCGCTTGCGCAGCAGCTTCGGCGAACGCGATGGAGCATTCTTCCAGCTTGTCAGCCGGGCCGGTGGGCATGACCAAAACGGATTCATCGCCAGGCTGGTCAAAGCTCGTGATCCGCTCGAGGGAAATGTCTGTGCTGTTGGCCCATTGCCAATCCTCAACGAAAGAAACAACACAGGCGGCGGCGGCTGGTCCTGAGACTTTCACGTGAGTGTCACGCCAATGTCCGAACTTTTTGGAGCGGCCAAGATATTCATCGGCCACGTTCAATCCGCCAACCCAGGCATGCTCAAAATCGGTGACGACGATCTTGCGATGGTTTCGATAGTTGAGCCGCATGGGGCCGAGCACCCGCAGATACTTGTGGGTCTCGTTAAAGCCGCTGACTTTTATGCCAGCATCTCTTAGTCTGGTCAGATAGCTGCTGCTCAGGTTTTTGCTACCAATGTCGTCATATAGAAAATAGACGTTCAGACCGGCCTTGGCCCGCTCGATCATCGCATCGGCCAGATCCCGGCCAATTTGGTCGTCGCGCACAATGAAAAATTGTACGAGGATGGTGTGCTTGGCATTGGAAATGCCGTCCAGTATTGAGGCGAATGTGGCATCGCCATCGATCAGGAGGTCGACCTTGTTTCCGGCAAGGAAGGGAATTCCGGCGATCTTGGACAGGACTGGCCAATTTCGCGTGCCTTCCTGATCCATGAGCTTGATCGTTCTGGCCCGGCTGCTGCGCTCATTCCGGCCAAGCCGGTGTTGAACGCGGATGTAGTCGGAAAAGGACCGCCAGCCAAAGATCAGATACAGGGGAACCGTGACGAAGGGCAGGAAGAACAGGGACAGTAGCCAGGCGATGGAGCCTTGTGCCGTTCGACTGTTCATGATCTCGCGAACAGCGCAGATTATCGCTGCCAAATAAAAGGCTGCTGCAATTGCCGCGACTATGCCGAGGTTGTTGGCAATCGTGTCAACAATGATCGCATCGCTTGCCACGTCTTCAGCGGCATTTGCGATGATATTGCCATTCCCGGTTCCTGCCATGTCATCTCCCTACCTGTCCCGCATGCGCTTTTCTTTGTTCAGAGCAATGGTGCCTTGAGGGTGTTTTGGCGTTCCAGCCAGCCTGGGATCGGCAGGTTTTTAGACTTCAGAAAAGCCGGGTTGTACAGCTTGGACTGGCTGCGGGTGCCATGGTCACACAAGATGGTCACGATGGTGTGGCCGGGGCCTAAGTCTTTGGCCAGCCTGCGCGCGCCCGCCATGTTGATGGCAGATGAACCGCCAAGTAGCAGACCTTCTCGTTCGGCAAGGTTAAACACAAGGGGCAGGGCTTCGTCGTCGGGGATCGAGTAAGGATGCTCCACCTTGATGTCACCGATGATGATTGTGGATCGCCCAAGACCAATGCCTTCTGCAATCGATCCGCCATCTGTCGCCTTGGCTTCGCCATCCTTGAAAAGATGATACATGCCTGCGCCCAGCGGATCAGCACAGCCAATCTTGATGTCTGGTTTTTGCTCGCGCAGATAGGTGGAGACCCCAGCAAGCGTGCCGCCGGAGCCAACCGCGCAGATGAAGCCGTCAATATTGCCACCTGTTTGGCTGAAAATTTCCGGCCCGGTCGTCAGGTAGTGAGCCTGACGGTTGTCGAGATTGTTCCACTGGTCGGCAAAGAGAACGCCGTTTGGCTCGCTTGCGCGCAGTTCATCTGCCAGGCGGCGGGCGACATGCTGATAGTTGTTCGGGTCCTTGAAGGGTTTGGCGGGAACTTCCAGAAGCTCCGCGCCGCACATGCGCAGCATGTCCTTCTTTTCCTGAGTTTGCGTGTCCGGGATCACGATCACCGTGCGATATCCACGGGCACTGGCGACAAGCGCCAGACCGATGCCGGTGTTGCCTGCGGTGCCTTCAACGATCACACCACCTGGCTTTAGGTCGCCGCGTGCTTCAGCAGCCAGAATCATCTGACGTGCGGGGCGGTCCTTCACGGATTGGCCCGGGTTCATGAATTCGGCTTTTCCGAAAATTTCGCAGCCGGTTTCTTCCGACAGGGCGTTCAAGCGGATAAGGGGCGTGTTGCCAATGGCATCAACAACAGATTTGCACACGGTCATTTCGGATCGTTCCCAATTCAGGATGAGCATCTGGAAAAGCATCAAGATACTAAACTAGATCATTTTTCTGACTATGACCTAATGATCCTTTTCGGTCCGATCAAGCGGGTCTATCTGCAAGCAAGGGCGAAATTCTTGGAAGTCAGATACCTGTTGTTCTATTGTACGATGAAGTTATATGAGTCATGGCACAAAAATAGCCGCGATATGAGTGATCTGCCCCCCTCGATGCGCCGTAAGCTGGAATAGTATTGCTATTTCCGATTACGGGAGCCCTATGAGCGACGATATGGAAAAAAACGTAACCGGTCTGAATGAGCTGCTTGCAGGCTTTGCAGCAGGAACTCTGGCAGAACCGGCGCAAGCCTTGGTTGGCGCTCATCTTGAGTTGTCAAAACAAAACCGTGACTATGTTGCTTCGCTGGAAGATCTGGCCGGATTTGGTATCGAGGAAGCCCAGCCTGTTGCGCTGTCTGATCGGGATAAGGCTCTAGCTGAGATCTTTGCGTCGAATGCCATTTCTGTTGATATGGCTAACGCGTCTGACTTTCGCGGAAACCAGAGCCATGATCCTCAGATGCCCGATAGCCTGAAGGACATTGTCGGAAAACCGCTTGATGCCCTGCCGTGGAAGACGTTGCTTCCGGGTGTAAAGGAGTGCAAGTTCGGCGAAGTCGATGGCTGCGCTGCCTCGCTCCTGTGGGTTCGAGCCGGACGTGCCATGCCATCTCATACCCATGAGGGAACAGAGCTGACCTTGGTGTTGCAGGGCGGATTCCGGGATGAAGACGGTCATTTCGTACGTGGCGACATTGCCTTCGCCGATCATGAAGTCGACCATAGACCGATTGCGGACGACGATGAGGATTGCATCTGTTTCGCTGTGACCGAAGGCAGCTTGCGCTTGACTGGGCCTGTCGGTCGTTTCTTCGCACCGTTTATGCGCTGACCTGAATTCATAAGTGCTGTTTTAGGTTCGAGATATTGATCCAGCCTTCGGGTGCCTTGCGTAGACAGCAGTGGTCCTCAGGAGGTTTGAATGTCCAGTCTTTATGTTGCGCAGCCTGGTGATGGATGTGTCTGGATCACCGGCGCCAGTTCCGGGATTGGCAGAGCGCTTGCACTTTCATTTGCTCGCGATGGCTGGACCATCGCCGCAACCGCGCGATCTTCTGATAAATTGCACAGTTTGAGTGAAGACGCACAGGCGCTGCCGGGAACAATTCATGCCTATGTTGGTGACGTCACCCAGTGCGAGGACATGGCGTCGCTTGTGGAGCACATTGGCCGTGATATCGGGCCCATCGCGCTTCTGGTTGCCAATGCCGGTGTGTATTTGCCGCAAGATGGCTTAGCGGGAGATTTGAAGGCTTGGCAGCAGACAATTGATGTCAATTTGAGTGGCACCGTCAATGTGGTGCTTCCTGTTATCGCTGCCATGCAGACCGCAGGTCAGGGACAGATTGCAATCGTCTCATCGGTTGCAGGGTATCGTGGCCTGCCAACGTCGGCTGCCTATGGTGCCACGAAAGCGGCTCTGATCAACATGGCGGAGGCACTGAAGTTTGATCTGGACCGTGTGGGTCTCCGCATTCAGGTGATCAATCCGGGTTTTGTCGATACGCCAGCAACGGCGGACAATCCCTTTCCGATGCCGCATTTGATCAGTGTCGAGGAGGCTGCAGGCGAAATTCGCAAAGGCCTTGTTCATCCAAGTGCCTTCGAGATTGCTTTTCCAAAGGCGTTCGTTCGCCAGCTGAAATTGCTTCGCATTCTGCCTTATTGGCTGTATTTCAAGTTGATTTCGAAATCCACGGGATGGTCCAAAAAGACCTGAGCTGCATTGCTCAGGTCTTCTAATTGGATCGGCTTGTTTTAACGTAGACCATCTGGCGCACATCAATGTTGCCGGACCTGAAACCTGCCTCGCAATAGTGCAGGTAGAATTCCCAAAGCCTCTTGAATCTGTCGTCGAAGCCGAGAATGCTGATCCGCGGCCACGCTTCCCGGAATCTCATACGCCATTCGGCCAGTGTTCGGGCATAATCTTGGCCAAAAATACTCTGCTGTGCCAGGTCGAGGCCGAGGTGCTTGCCAATCTCCACCAGTTTTCCAGGTGGTGGCAACATGCCTCCGGGAAACACATGTCGCTGGATGAAATCGGTACTGTTGCGGTAATCGTCGAACATGCGGTCCTGGATCGTGATGATCTGCAGGCCAGCGCGCCCACCGGGCTTGAGGCAGTCAGACAGTTGACGAAAGTACGTCTGCCAATAGCGTTCACCGACAGCCTCGAACATCTCAATTGAGGCGATGCGGTCAAATCGTCCACGCTCATCGCGGTAGTCCTGAAAGACGACATCGACTTTTTCGGTCAAGCCGGCATTGAAGATCCGCTCTCGTGCATAGTCGAATTGTTCTTGCGATATGGTCAGGGCCTTGACCTTTGCGCCCACTTCCTTGCCGACGAATTCGGCAAATCCGCCCCATCCGCAGCCAATCTCCAGCATCGTGTGTCCTGGTTGAATGTCCGTTTCACGTACGAGAGAGGCATATTTCAGCTTCTGTGCGGCTTCCAGGTCTTGGGTCTGGTCATTGAAGATCGCCGATGAATAGGTCATCGAAGGGTCAAGCCATTCCTGGTAGAAGGCGTTGCCCAGATCATAATGAGCGGAAATGTTTCGCTTTGATCCCTTGCGGGTGTTGGCGTTGAGCCAATGCCGCAGCACAAGAGCGAGGCGGGCGAAGGGGCGCCCTTTCAAGGCCTGCCGGGTTGCATCCCTGTTGATGCAGAACAGTTCCAGAAAAGTTGTTGTATCAGGCGATGACCAATGCCCGGCCATGAAGGCTTCCCCAACGCCAACGTCTCCGCCTTGAATGGCCATATTGACGAACTTCCAGTCGTGGACGTTCACCTCTCCGGCAGGGCCGGGCTCGCTGCCCTCAAAAAGATATCGCCGACCATCTGGAATGGTCACGGTCAGGGAACCTATCTTGAGTTTCAACAGGATCTTAAACCCCATGCGTACCATGCGGGGGAGACCGGACATCGCCTCACTGGCGTTTTTCCGGCTTACAATTGTCAAATCAGTCATGGCCAAACCCTCGGGCTCTACCTTGTTCAAAACAAATTCACTCAATCGCCGTTATCGGGCCGTTTGGGTGATCGAAGGTGAGGGAGCTGATGCACCTTTAGCGGGCCGAGGATAAAATCGTACACGTTTGCGCCAGATTTTAAAGGCCTCCCAGTGGATGCCGCCAAGGATCTTGAATGTCAAAAATGGAATTTTGAAACAGAGCTTCACGAGGGCGAGTGATGTCATCGGCAGAGCATTGCCGATGAATGTTGCCGACAGAAGTGGTCCTTCCGGATCCGTTTCCAGGATTCGGATCCTGACTGATTTTCCCGGTGGCAACAGGCGGAAATGATAGTGCTGTTCCATGTCTATGAAGGGGGAGACGTAAAAGAGCTTTTCCTGATCCTGGCGAAGGCCGGCTTCACTCATCTGTCCATCGGTGACTGGAATGACATATTGGTGTAGGTCGCCGAAGGTGTTGCGCACTTCGTAGATGACCGCAGCCAAATGGCCATCAATGTCATAGGCATAGTAGACAGCGAGCGGGTTGAAGACTGTTCCCAGGATGCGTGGATAGGCTAGAAGCAACACTCTGGCAGGGCGCTCAAGGCCTTTGTCAGTCAGAAGCGCATCGATATGCTTGCGTAGATCCTTCCCGTCCCGTGGTCCGTGATCCTTTGGATGGAATGACACAAGGTTGAAGCGCCTGACCGAAAAAAAACGGGATTGCCGATCCGCTTCCTTCAGCTTGTCGAGGTCGATCAGAAGGGAAAACACCTTGTAGTCAAACCGGTGTACCGCCGGTTTCATGCGCGCATGCATGACCGTCCCATTGTAAAGGGTTGCTGCTGCTGTTGGCAGCGGGCCGTTGTCGCGCATACTGGTGGCCGTGTTTGTATTCATTCGGCAGCTTCCAGCAAGGTTTCTTTGTCCGCCGTCGTTTCCCATGGAAGCTCAGCGCCAAGACGGCGGGCAACGGACAATCCGGCAGACAGGCCATCTTCATGGAAGCCGTGCCCGGCCCAGGCGCCACAGAACCAGATGTTGTCGATGCCTTGAATGCTGTCCAGATTCTTCTGTGCCTTGATAGCTTCCGCATTGAACTGGGGATGGTCATAGACAAATTGGGCGAAGGTCAGATCATCGTGGGGTGGGGTTGTCGGGTTCAGCGTCACAAACAGCGGTTTGGATTGATCGATGTTCTGGAGCTTGTTCATCCAGTAACTGACTGTCACCTCATTGCCGGAAACCAGATCATTGGTCCCTATATTTGAACTGGCCAAATAGTTCCAGGAAGCCCAGACCCTTTTTCGCTTCGGCATAAGGTTTTCATCCCGGTGCAAATAGACGGTGTTGGGGCGGTACTTGATTGCGCTGAGTATAGTGCGCTCCTGAACTGTCGCATCAGACAGCATGGCTAGAGACTGGTCTGTATGGCTCGCAAGGATGACCTGATCGAATGTGTCGGTTTCACCCGAACTGTCTGTCACCTGCACCTTACCGTTCTTGCGTTGTACATTGGCCACCATGGCACCATAGCGGATGTGCCCGGCCAGAGGGGCAAGTAGCCGTTGGACATAGTTGCGACTGCCGCCAGAAATGGTCCGCCAGGTTGGGCGGTCAAAATTGATGAGCTTGTGGTTTTCGAAGAATGAGACGAAGCTTTCGGCTGGATATTGCAGAACTTGATTGAGAGGCATGGACCAGATCGCGGCCCCCATCGGCAGCAGATAGTCGTTTATGAAGGCCGTCGAATAGCTGTTCTGCTCAAGATATTGACCAAGAGACAGGTCTTCCAAATGTCCGGCGGCACTGTCAGCTGCGCAGGATTTGTTAAAGCGGAGAATTTCGCGCAGCATCCAGAGGAAGCGCGGCGACACCAGATTGCTGCGTTTGGCAAAAATGGTGTTCAGGTTTTGCCCGGCCCATTCATGCCGCCCTTCATCGGACGACAGCGCAAAGCTCATGTCACTGGCTTCTGTGGCTACGCCAAGGTGATCGAGCAGGGCGGTAAAGTGCGGATAATTCAGCTCGTTGTAAACAATGAACCCGGTATCGACAGCAATCTTGGTGCCATCGTAGTCGATATCGACTGTTGCGCTGTGGCCGCCGGGGCGCTGACGTTTTTCATACAAGACGACCTTATGTTTGTCGCTGAGGGCCCAAGCTGCACTGTTTCCGGCAATGCCGGAGCCGATAACGGCAATCCGCATGGTCATTCCTTTTGTTCCTGCCTCTGTTTGAGCCAGGCTATGTAAACATTGTAAGTTCTTTACGGATCGATGTGTTCGCCGGATCACGGAATTGACGAACTGGATATTGAAAACAATAAAAAAATGACCCGAGATGGTCTCGGGTCATTCACAGGATGTAGTCTGTCAGAGCGGAAAGCCTTCAGGCGCGGATGGTGTCTACCAGCCAGCTCCAGGTGACTTCCACATGGGAAGCCGCAGTGTCAAAGAACGCAAATACTGTGTTCCATAGGGTTTTTCCGAGAGATTCAAATTGCAGACTGCGAGAGGCTGGGCGCTCTTTTGCCGTCTCGATGAACTCGATAGCCGTTGTTTGATCACCTTCTTCAACGATGCGGCGCGTGACCATCAATGGCCCATCACTTTCAATGCGGGACTGGTCGCGTTTTGCCAATTGCACTTCGGGGATGATGGAGCTTACAACAACGGCGCGACCGTCTGGCAGAAGATGTGTTTCGTTCGCGCCCACTTCTGAATCGTAGATCACTTCGCCGTATGAATCGATCAGTTCAACCCAGATGACCTTCTTTCCATCCAAGTCTATCTGACCGACCCATATCGTGAAATCACTATCGAACGGGTCTGTATCCGTCACGTTGGCAGAGGCAAGTGTCACCGCGAGTTTGTCTTGATGGAGTGTAACGGTCTCTTGGGGAAGAGTGGCTGCCGTTGCGCCAAATGATGTCAGAACAACTAGAATCAAGGCAATATTCAAGGAGCGCTGCTGTGGGTGCCTGAGCATACTCGTCATCAATTGCTGCATGTGTGCCTCCCAAGGTAAATACAATCATAGCGGTCAAAAAAATTGCTGCCGTGCTTTGACGTAAGAGTGGCTGCGTCAAATGGGGCTGACTTTTTTAGGTTATGATTTTGCCATGATTGCACCACATTTTGGGTAAGTGGTGTACTCAAAATTTTAAATCTGCATGATTTTTTTAAGTATTTATGCATTAATCGGCGAAACTACCGTAATTGCTATTCTTTTTTGAAACGTATTCTGATTGTTTTTTTCAAAATTACGCAGCCAATTTATGCTCCCAGATCGTTTTCAATCAAATAAAATGAAAAATTATCTTGTTTTGTAAGAAATCACTCAAGATGATGCCGCAACAGCCTGAGCAAGGTGATCTAGAATGCGAGGCTGGCTTTTTTCAACGAGAAAGCAGTTGAGTCTGAAGGGATTGGCTTGAACGCGCTTAAAGAGAAACTCCGTTCGATTGAGCACTTGCAGCGTTGCCGGTGTCTTTATTCGCCAGGGAAACTCTTTGTCCAACTTTACCGAGCGGCTTTACGCGATCGTTACCCTGCTGCTGGCCCCACTCTCACTCGAACGAGAGTGGGATTGTAAAGGGCCAGCTTTTTTTCCCGTATTCAGGCGGAAAGTTTCCAAAAGGGCTTGCCCGCCTAGCTGTGTCGAGAGCGGCCTTGTCTAAAAGAGCTGATCCTGAACTCCTAACAATTCGAATTCTGCTTGCCCGACCAGCACTGTCCAAAGTGAAGCTTACAACTGCTACGCCAGTGATGCGCTTTCTTTGCGCGGCACGTGGGTATCTGAGGGAACGCTTAAGCTTACGCCTGACCTTTCCCTTGTAATTGGAAACTTTGGCATTGCCAGCTTCCGAGCTTCTGCCCTTAGAAACGGCACCACCTTTTTGAGCCGTTCTTTTGCTACCTCCGCCCGCGCCTGTCGCTGTGTTGCTTTTTTTGGCGGTTTTCTTAGGTTTCTTGGCAGACTTTTGCTTCGTCTTGCGCTTTACTTTTTTTGGTGGATCGCGCACCAGCGGCTTTGGCCGTAGCTGGGGGACCGGAACGATGTCGCTTTGCGCGACCTCGGTTGGCAGCTCTGGTTGTTCCAAATCTGGCGGGGTGGCTTTGATCGGTTCGATTGTCTCAACCGGCTTTGTAAGCTCTGGCTTCACCTCTGTGAGTTGCTGCGGTTTGATTTCCTTAAGCGGATCGGTTTTTTCCGGGGCAGGGACTGTTTCTATAGGAGCCTTCGCCGATAGAGGCGCGTCTTCCGGTTTTTCCGACTTCAGCTCTGGCAGCTTCTCTGCGGGTTTCTGCAGCACCGGTTCTTCTACCGGCTCGACCAGCTCTTGAATGATGGGCTCTGCTTCAAGTGGTTTTTCGAGGGTTTTCTCTGCTTTTATAAACTTCCCTTCTGCTGCAGAATTGATCACCGTCGATGTTAGAGAAGGCGCAATTGCACTGTCCAATTGGGCGCTTTGGATCGTTTCAACAGGCTCAGGGGACGTTGCCTCGACGGGCTGTGGCTGGACGATCGGCGTTTCAATGTCTTCAACGGGCTCGACCATGTCATCCAGGTCGGCTTCTTCAGGTTCCGCCACAGGCATGGCGGTTCCGGCAATCAGCATGTTTTCGAAAGCCTGACCTATGGTTGCGGCGCTCGTTTCAGCACCGCCTGCGGTCAGGATCTCGTCTTTGTTGCTCAACGTCGCCCAGGCCGCGATCCCCATATGCAGGCCGAGGGACAAAACGAGCGCGAGGGCAAGCCAGCGCCAGCCCGGAGAAATGTTGTGGCTATCCTTCATTGCGACCTCATGGTGACAACGGTCACCTTGCCAGCGCCAGCTGACTGCAGTTGCCCGACAATATCGACAAGCGTCTTGGCCGCCATGTCCTTGTCTGCCACCAAGCGCACTGGAATATTGCTCGGAGTGCTGCCTTGCGAGGTCTCACCGGATGTCTCACTTGCGTCAGAGCCTGGGGCGTTGGCCAAATAGGCCTCAACTGTGATTGGGTTGCCGCGATAATGCAGAGACCCGTCTTCACGCGCGACCAAAGCGTCGGGCGGTGGCACGGGATCAGTTTCGGTGCTGTCGATCAAATCGACTTCGCTGTCCATGGGCGGAGCCAACTGGCCTGCGATCAGGAAAAAGATCAGCATCAAAAAGACAATGTTGATCAGCGAAATCGTGTTTTCGCTTTTGCGCTGGATTGGCGTGAGTTGCAGTTTTTTCATCTTGTCAGATCCGTCCTAACGACGGGAAATTGAGCGCGTAAGAACCGCAGCTGTTATTTGGCGACAGTGAGGCTGAGACCTTCGACCCGCCGAATGGTTTCCATGGCACTTACAAGGTCCTGGGCAGTTGCTTTTTCCTTCGGCAGGATCAGCACAGATTTCGCACCCTTTTGGGCAAAGCCCGCAAGAATGGCTTCTGCTGTATCCAATGTCGCCTGCTGGCCATTGATCCGCAACCCGTCCGGCACAAGCGAAATGATGATGTCAGGCCCTTTGCCGGATGATTTGCCGTTACCGCCTGGTGGAGCAATTTCAACTTCACCGAACTTGGTGAATGTTGACGTCAGCATGAAGAACAGCAGGAGAAGGAAGATCACATCAATCAGGGATGTTAGCGAGAGCTTCCGGGACCGTGCCTGTGGCAGATCAATGCGCATGAATTGCCTGTGCGCTCATCTGATTTGGGGCTGCAGTCTTAATGATATTGTCCACTGAAATGGTTGCTGCATCTGGAACATCGGAGAGCAAAATCCCTGCGCCCAGAGTTTCGATTGCGACCCGCTCGTTGTCGATCCGACTTTCAAAGAATGTCAGCAGCAGGGACACTGGCATGGCGACGGCAAGACCGGCAGCAGTTGTCAGAAGTGCGACCCAGATGCCGCCTGCGAGCATGGATGGATCCACTGAATTCCCTGCTGACTGGAGGTTCTGGAACGCTTCAATCATTCCAAGCACTGTTCCGAACAGCCCCAGAAGGGGTGACACCTGTCCGATAGCATCCAAGGCTTTCAGGCCCCACTGCTGGTTGTGCAGCCGCGTGAGCGCGCGCCTTGAAATCTCTTCCTCGATTGCGGTTTTGTCGAGGGTCCCGGTCAGCGACAGGCGCATGGCTGTTGCAACGGTTTCCTCAGAAGCTGTACGCGGCACACCAATCTTGCGGATGGCTTCGAGCTGATTGCCATTACGCCATAGGAATACGGCCTGGCGGGAGCGTCGCGTGTTGCCAACACCTTCGCGCCAGAACTGATAGATTTTCATCAGAACAAGAGCGAGCGCAATGACGGACAGGACGGCAATGAGGGAGACCACCGGTCCGCCGGCGTCCAGCAATTTTAGAACAGGCTGGAAAAAACTGGTCTGATCCATGGGGCTAACTCTTACTTGATGAAGGCGATTGTGGTGCGGGTCTTGGGCTCTAGGGCCGTGATGCACATATTTTCGGTGCCGGGCTGCGGATCAACCAGGTCACAACGTGCGGCTCCGTTGACCAGGATCTTGCCAATTGACGGGCATTTGACGCCGGCAAGTTCGAACTGACGCACGACGGTTTTTTGATCCTGGATGGCACCGAAGTCGAAGGCGGTCATTTGATCGACCAGTCCGTCAGCGTTGAACAGGACGAATTCGTAAGCCAGTCCACCAAGGGCTTGGCCTGTCGAATTGGAGGCTACAAAAGACAGCATGCAGCCGTTGGCTGTCTCTGATGCCCGGTTCAATTCGAGTGACAGGTTGTTTTCGGCAGCTTGAACCACGAAGGGGGCCGATAGTGCATAAGCCATTGTTGCAGCAAGGCAAACAGTTGTTCGGCGATGTGAAAGAAAGCCTTTGCCAAACGTTTGCTTCATGAAACTACGCATATTGTCCCCACACTCGGTTTTGAGTCTTAAAGCTACGGGCGGCTGAATAGCTGGTTCAGCAGATGGCATTAGCATCTTGCCTGCATGCGATATATGACAATCAGTATCAGGTATTGTGGGTATGAAATATGAGGGTGGTAGTCAAGTAATTCCGGGTGTGGATCTGCAATTTTATCGTGCAAGCAAGTGTTTGCGGATGGGTTTCCATGGGGAGGGTGAAGAGGTCGTTCAGCCGGAAATGACAATTCTGAGGCCGTGCGTGATGCAATGCAAATCAACGCTGTCATCATCAAGTCTTCTTGATGATCTTCAAAGCGGTCAAATCTTTAAAAGAAGGAGCAATGGCTCCCCGAGCAGGGCTCGAACCTGCGACAATTCGATTAACAGTCGAATGCTCTACCAACTGAGCTATCGGGGATCACCAACGTGGTGGCGGAACGTGTCTGCTCCGTCGATGGATGAGCGTATAACAAACGCTTTGCCGGTTTGCCAAGCCCCTCATCAAACTATTTTCATTGAAAAGATATAATCGTCGTGGATTGCGTTGGATAACTTATTATTTTCAGTAGGTTGAGCGGAATTTTTAGGTTGGGGAATTGTGCAAATGCCTTTCAATGCGGCTTGTTGTTTTTCAAAAAGCAAACGGTCGGCAGGTGCGCTTGTGATTGGTGCTTGTTAGTGCCGATCCTTGCCGAATGATCGAGGGAGGTTAGGCTTGGCTTGTTTGTCGCCTGCCAAGCCGCTACAGAAGGAGTGTCATGGTTTTCCGCGTGCTCTTTGCGCGTTGGAAATGAAACGGGAATGCGGTGCGGATCTTTATTGGGATCCAATTCCGCGGCTGCCCCCGCAACTGTAAGCGGCAAGGGGCTCTGCGACATGCCACTGGAACAGGCCAATCTGGCCGGACCGGGAAGGCGCAGAGACCTGATTGAGCCGCAAGCCAGGAGACCGGCCTGACAATCTTTGGGTCATTGATTTCAGTGACCTTAGTTCAACAGCCGTCGGGTGGACGGCAGGAGCCAGGCTGAATGCTATATTTACACCGCTGCTGCGGTCGATCTTTCACACATTTGTTCACCCGCCGATTTGGCGGTGTGCGCTTCTCCGGCCCTGACTTATGAGCGGGCAGGCTAAGACGAGTGTCACATTGATTCTGGGCGGTGTGCGTTCCGGAAAGAGCCGGTTTGCAGAAGAGCTGGCGATGAACAGCGGTCTACGACGTGTCTATGTGGCAACCAGTCCGGTGATTGATACGGAAATGGATGAACGCATTGCGTTGCATCGTGCCCAACGTGGGGATGACTGGCGCACCATCGAGGAAGAACTCGATCTTGTTGGTGTGCTGACCCGTGAAGCTGCGCCCGATACCGTCATTCTCGTTGATTGCCTGACCCTTTGGCTGAACAACCTTCTTTATCGTGAACGTGATGTCGCACTGGAGGCCCGCCGCCTTGCGGAGGCTCTGGAAAGCATCAAAGGCCCGTGCGTGCTGGTTTCCAACGAGGTTGGCATGGGCATCGTGCCCGAAAATGCTCTGGCGCGGTCGTTTCGTGACGCACAAGGACGTCTCAATCAGGATATCGCGGCGGTCGCGCAGAAGGTGATTTTTGTCGCTGCCGGTTTGCCGCTTGTTTTAAAACCCTCTTCTCACCCGGATATCAAAATATGACCATCGGACAGAAAATTCCTGCCACCATCGTCACAGGCTTTCTGGGCGCAGGCAAAACCACGTTGATCCGCAATCTGCTGAAGAATGCTGATGGCCGCCGCATCGCGCTGATCGTCAATGAATTCGGCGATATGGGGTTTGATGGTTCTCTCATGAACGGTTGCGCGGATCCCGATTGCGCTGCAGAGGAAGTGGTGGAACTCACCAATGGCTGTATCTGCTGCACGGTTGCCGATGATTTCCTGCCCACCATGGAAATGCTTTTGGCGCGGGACAATCCGCCAGAACACATCGTTATTGAAACGTCTGGCCTTGCCTTGCCTCAGCCGCTGGTGCGCGCATTTTCCTGGCCGAGCGTCAAGACCAAGGTAACCGTCGATGGGGTGGTGACAGTGCTGGATGCAGCAGCTCTTGCCGAAGGCCGGATCGCACTGGATGAAGCAGCCCTTGAAGCCCAACGCGCAGCGGATGACGCATTGGATCACGAGAGCCCTGTGGAAGAGTTGTTTCATGATCAGTTGACCTGCGCTGATCTGGTGGTTCTGAACAAGGCGGACCTGATCTCCAGTGATGCACTTGCCAAGGTGCGGGCAAAGATATCTGCCGATGTGCGAGACAGCGTTCACATTGTCTCATCGGAAAAAGGCACTTTGCCGATTGAAGTTCTGTTGGGACGTCAATCTGCTGCCGAACATGACATGGCAGCGCGCCACGAACATCACCACCATGATCACGATGATGACCACGGGCACGATGAACATGAACACGATGGCGACCATGACCACGATGATGAGCATCACCATCACCACCATGATGATTTCGAAAGCCATGTGTTGCCGGTGTCTGCCTTCGCGAGTTTGAAGGCTGCAGAAGCCAAGGTGCTGGAAGCCATGGCCTTGAAAGGCGTGCTACGGATCAAGGGCGCGCTTGTCATTGATGGCAAAGCTGCTCCGGCCATGGTTCAGGCGGTCGGCCCTCGGGTCGAGACATGGTTCGCTGCAGGGGCAGAGAGTTCCGGGCGTCTGGTGGTGATCGGGCTGAAAGGCCTTGATCTTGAGGACGTCAAGACACTGCTCGGCAGCACTGCGGAAGCGGCATGACGCTGATTATCCGTCACAGCCTAAATGCATCCCGGATTCACTCGACCAACTGTCTTGGCTGCAAGGGGTAGCGGATGCACATACTTGCGAGTCAGGCACGGCGGATCGATGACGGCGGGGATGCGGTTGATCTGGGTCAGGCGCCCGCTGATATCGTTTTCCTGTCGGCGGCTGACACGGAACTGGGGTCTTTCTCCAGCGCTCATAATGGGCTTGGTGCGCAGAGCTGCAGCCTGCGCCTTGCCAGTATCATGGCGTTGTCTCACCCTTACTCGGTCGACCTTTACGCAGAGCAGACGGTGCGCGGCTCGAAGATTGTTGCTGCGCGTCTTCTCGGGGGGGTGGAATACTGGCGCTATGGGGTTGAGCGGCTGGAGGAAGAGGCAAGGGCGTTCGATGTCCAATTGGTTCTCATTCCAGGTGATGACAAATGGGATGAGGCGCTGGCCTCAAGGTCTACGGTGCCGTTGGAAACAGTGCGCCGGTTCTGGCGCTATTGTGTTGAGGGCGGGCCGGGCAATTATGCAAATGGTCTGCTTTTTCTTGCTCACTTGGTTGGGAGAGCCGAAGAGCCTGCCCATCCGGTCCCACTTCCGCGCGCGGGAATCTATCTTCCAGGTCACACAGCGCCAAGTGTTGATACGCTGAAAGCAACATGGGCCGATCAATCAAGACCAGTTGCTGCCATCACGTTTTATCGTGCTCTGGTGCAAGGGGCCCAGACTGCGCCTGTTGATGCGTTGATCGAGGCTTTGGACAGATCAGGCGTTAATGCGCTGCCTGTGTTTTTGTCTTCGCTGAAGGAAGCCGAATCCGCTGACATTCTGGCAAGCCTGTTTGAGGCAGCTTCGCCTGATGTGGTTCTGAATGCGACCGCCTTCGCCGTTTCCAAGGTAGGCGTTGCCCATCAGACGACACCGCTTGATGCGCCCGGGAAGCCTGTGCTGCAAGTGGTGTTTTCGTCGTCCTCCAAGGAAGGCTGGGAAGACAGCGATCAAGGGCTGTCGATCCGCGATCTTGCCATGCATGTGGTTTTGCCGGAGGTGGATGGACGCCTGTTGACGCGGGCGATCTCCTTCAAGGAAGAAGACCGCTTTGAGGAGGCCACTCAGTCCACGCCTGTACGTTTTGTTCCGGTGCCGGACCGTGTGTCTTTCGTGGCTCAACTTGCTGCCAATTGGGCGCGGCTGTCGCATGTGCCGGTACAACACAAGAAAACGGCTCTGATCCTTGCGAATTACCCAAACAAGGATGGCAGGCTTGCAAATGGGGTCGGGCTGGATACGCCTGCGTCTTGCGCTGGGCTGCTTCAAGCCATGAAGGCAGAGGGCTTTGATGCTGAGGGTGCCCCAGAGTCGTCAAGGGCCTTGATGGATATCCTCACGCAAGGTGTGACCAATGCGCTGGGCGGGCGAGAGCAACGACAACACTTTGA
Organism: Roseibium algae; assembly: GCF_037783265.1. Taxonomy (NCBI): domain Bacteria; kingdom Pseudomonadati; phylum Pseudomonadota; class Alphaproteobacteria; order Hyphomicrobiales; family Stappiaceae; genus Roseibium; species Roseibium algae. Next base: position 177,057 of record NZ_JBAKIA010000005.1, on the reverse strand, counting down.
GACCCTGCCGCTTGCTGCCTACAGGGCGGCCTTTGCAGATTTGCCAGAGAGTGTCCGTCGCGGCGTCATGGAACGTTGGGGCCGGCCGGAAGACGATCCGCATGTACTGGATGGCGGCTTTCGTCTGGCGCTGCATCGGTTCGGTAATCAGATGGTCGGTATTCAGCCTGCACGCGGCTACAACATTGATCCCAAGGAAACCTATCACGACCCGGATCTGGTTCCGCCACATCACTATTTCGCATTCTACATCTGGCTGCGGCAGGTGTTTGGCGTTCATGCGGTCGTGCATCTTGGCAAGCATGGCAATCTGGAATGGCTGCCGGGCAAGGCGTTGGCGCTGTCTGAAGGCTGTTATCCTGAAGCCGTGCTTGGGCCAGTGCCGAACATCTATCCGTTCATTGTCAATGATCCGGGTGAGGGGGCACAGGCCAAGCGACGAACGTCTGCGGTGATTGTCGATCATTTGACACCGCCTTTGACCCGGGCCGAAAGCCATGGGGTGGCGGGCGAACTCGAAATTCTCCTTGATGAATATTATCTTGCCAGCGGTGTTGATCCGCGCAGGCTCAAGGCACTGACAAGCGATATCCTTGATGTCGCCGTCCGCAATGGGCTCGACAAGGATATCGGCATCTCGGATGAGATGGACGAAGCCACTCGGCTTGCTCGCCTTGACGCCCATCTGTGCGACTTGAAAGAATTGCAGATCCGGGATGGCTTGCACATATTGGGTGAAAGCCCGATGGGCAACCTCCTAACCGATCTCCTGGTTGCGCTGGTCCGTGTCCCGCGCGGCAAGGAAACGACTCAACAAAGCCTGCAGTGGGCGATTGCGGATGACCTGAAATTTGCTGGTTTTGATCCGTTGGATTGTGACTTCTCGGCGCGCTGGACGGGGGAAAAGCCGGAGGTGCTCGCATCACTTTGCGATGATCCTTGGCGGTCCAATGGGGATACGGTCGAGCGAATCGAGTTGTTGGCGCAGAAATTGGTCGCTGGTGAGCTTGCCGCTGAGCCGGATTGGGTTGGCACGCATGCGGTGCTGGCCGATATCGCAGCAAACCTCCGTCCTGCTGTCGCCGGATCTGGGCTGGCTGAAACCAGGGCTGTATTGACGGCGCTATCAGGTGGCTTTGTTGCGCCCGGTCCCTCTGGCGCGCCGACGCGAGGTCGTCCGGATGTGCTGCCGACGGGTCGTAATTTCTATTCGGTCGATGTGCGCGCTGTGCCGACAGAAACAGCCTGGCGACTAGGCCAACAATCTGCGGCTCTGGTTGCCGAGCGTTATTTCCAGGAGGAAGGTGAATGGCCGACCTCACTGGTGCTGACCTGTTGGGGTACCGCGAACATGCGCACGGGCGGCGATGATATTGCTCAGGCGTTGGCCCTTATCGGTGTTCGGCCCGTCTGGGAAAAGGGCTCTGGCCGGGTGACCGGGTTTGATGTTCTGTCGCTGGCTGAGCTACAACGTCCGCGCATTGATGTGACGCTTCGGATCTCGGGTTTCTTCCGTGATGCCTTTCCGCATCAAGTTGACCTTTTCGACAGCGCAGTGCGGGCAGTTGCCGCTTTGGAAGAGCCTGTAGAGGCTAATCCGATTGCTGCCAAAGTGCTCAAGGATCGATTCAACTTCGAACAGCAAGGGTTTGATGCCGGTGAGTCACTTCTGCGTGCCGGGTTCCGTGTTTTTGGCTCCAAGCCAGGAGCCTATGGCGCAGGACTTCAAGCGTTGATTGATGAAGGTATCTGGGATGAACGCGGCGATTTCGCCGAGGCATTTCTGGAATGGGGCGGCTATGCCTATGGAGGCGGTGCGTCCGGAACGGCTGCGCGCAGTGAATTGGAAACCCGGCTATCCGGCGTCGATGCGGTGTTGCACAATCAGGACAACCGGGAGCATGATCTGCTTGATAGCGATGATTATTATCAGTTTGAAGGTGGATTGGCAGCAACTGTCGAGGTCCTGAAAGGGGCCGCGCCAAAGATTTATCACAATGATCACTCCAGGCCGGAGCGACCTGTTGTAAGGTCATTGTCGGAAGAAATTGGCCGAGTGGTGCGGGGCCGCGCCGCGAATCCCAAGTGGATCGAGGGTGCCATGCGCCATGGTTACAAGGGCGCCTTCGAGATTGCTGCGACGCTTGATTATCTCTTTGCGTTCTCAGCTACGACTCATGCGGTTGGAGATCATCATTTCGATCAATTGTTTGAGGCCTATATCGAGGTGGATGAGGTTCGTGAGTTTCTGATTGAGGCCAACCCAGCGGCCTATGGAGAGATCCTCGACCGATTTTCAGATGCGCTTCGGCGCGGCCTATGGACACCGCGCAAGAACAGCACACATGCTCGCATTACCGAGCTCCAAGCCACGACCGACGGGAGAATGTCATGAGCGACAAGACACAAGAGCTGAGTGAAGAAGAACTCAACGCGCGCCATGCGGATAAAATGCGCAAGAAAAAAGCTGCTCGCGACAAGATCATGGCGACCAAGACCATCGAAAAAGGCCTGCTGATTGTCCACACCGGCAAGGGCAAGGGTAAATCAACGGCCGGGTTCGGCATGGTTTTCCGGTCTTTGGGGCATGGGCACAAGGTTGGTGTGGTGCAATTCGTCAAGGGGCGGATCGAAACTGGTGAGCGCATGGCACTGGAGAGGTTCTCCGATCTGGTCACCATCAAGCGCATGGGCGAGGGCTTCACCTGGGAAACCCAGGACCGCCAGCGGGATATCGATGCAGCACGCCAGGCTTGGGATGCGGCAAAGGAAATGATCACCAGCGGCGACTATCGCCTGATCCTGTGCGATGAGCTGAACATTGTCCTGCGATATGATTATCTGCCAATCTCTGAAGTGGTCGAATTCCTGCGCGATGAAAAGCCGGAAGGCGTGCATGTCGTCATAACCGGTCGTAATGCCAAGGACGAGCTGATCGACATTGCGGATCTTGTCACTGATATGACCCAGATCAAGCATCCTTTCCGCTCTGGCGTAAAGCCGCAAGAAGGCATTGAGTTTTAAGGCGCGACCGGTGTCTGGAACTAAGGTTGTTGTTCAGGTCGATGACCTGGTCTACTGGAGGAATTATGAAATTGTTTGATGACAGCCTGCGTACAGCTTCTGCACATCATGCGGAAGCTGTACGCCGCTATGAACTTGGCCGAACGGTCGTTGAATTTCTCGCAGCGGTGACCTTCATCATTGGCAGTGTGTTTTTCTTCTATGAGAGCCTGATCTATGCGGGTACCTGGATGTTTTTGATCGGGTCGGTGCTGTTTGCCGTCAGGCCGTCGATTCGGTTGATGTTGGAATTGCATTTGGCACGGTTGCCCGTGCCTAGGGAATTCAGGCCTTATGGGTCTGAAGAGGTGGTTGAAACACTTTAATGGCCCGGCGCACCCCAGCTCTTATGGTTCAAGGCACCGGTTCAAATGTCGGCAAGAGCCTGATTGTTGCGGGATTGTGCCGACTGTTCGCCAACCGGGGTTTGAAGGTCAAGCCGTTCAAGCCGCAGAACATGTCGAACAACGCTGCTGTGACGTCCGATGGCGGTGAAATCGGTCGGGCTCAGGCGCTGCAGGCGATGGGCTGCCGGGTGCCGTTGAGCGTTCACATGAATCCTGTGCTCTTGAAGCCTGAGACAGACACCGGCGCGCAGGTGATTGTTCAGGGACAGCGCTTTGGCACGATGAAAGCGCGTGAGTATGGTCGGCAAAAGAATCAATTGCTTCCGAAGGTTCTGGACAGTTTCGCAGAAATTGAATCCGGCATGGACCTGGTCATCGTCGAGGGGGCTGGCAGCCCGGCCGAGATTAATCTTCGTGCTGGGGACATTGCCAACATGGGCTTTGCTGAAGCTGCCGATCTGCCCGTGATCCTATGTGGTGACATTGATCGCGGCGGCGTCATTGCGTCGCTTGTCGGCACCCATGCGGTGTTGGAAAAAGACGAGCAGGACCGGATCAAGGGTTTTTTCGTCAATCGGTTTCGGGGCGATACAAGCCTCTTTGATGAAGGTATGCGTCAGATTTCGGCACGGACTGGCTGGGCCAATTTGGGTGTTGTTCCGTGGTTTTCCGATGCCTCGAAGCTTCCGGCTGAGGATGCTCTGGGGCTAACCGATGGGACGGGGCGCGGGGAGATCAAGATCGTGGTTCCGGTGATTTCCCGAATCGCCAATTTCGATGATCTTGATCCTTTGCGCTTGGAGGATGGCGTCACGCTGGAACTTGTTCAGCCTGGTTCGCCGCTGCCAGCAGATGCAGATCTTGTGCTGTTGCCCGGTTCAAAATCGACGGTTGGTGATCTGGCTTTCATCCGGCAACAAGGCTGGGATATTGATTTGAAGGCTCATCATCGTCGCGGTGGGCATATTCTGGGAATTTGCGGCGGCTATCAAATGCTGGGCAAGAGCATTTCAGATCCTGAAGGTATCGAGGGAGCTGCTGGGACCGTTGAGGGGCTGGGGTTTCTGGATGTGACGACAGAACTGACACCGGAAAAATCACTGGTCGAGGCGCAGGGCACCCATGTGATGACGGGTGCGCCTGTTTCCGGCTACGAGATCCACATTGGCCGTACATTTGGGCCAGATTACGCGCGTCCCATGATGCAGCTCTCTGGCGGCAATGCGGACGGCGCGCAATCTGAAGATCGGAGGGTGTCAGGCACCTATCTGCATGGGCTTTTCGCCGATGATCGGTTTCGAAAAGCCTATCTTTCCGGATTTGGCGCTGTGTCTGATCTGGCCTATGAGCAGAGCATTGATGCTGTTCTGGACGATTTGGCTGTCCATCTTGAAGCCTCCATGGATGTGGAGCTGCTCTTGAATATTGCCCAGGATCGGTAAACAACCACTGTGATCCGGCATTTATCTTGCCTTATTCCGTTCGCTTCCAAACCAGCAACTGATTGTTGGCAGGCATTTTATGATCTGCCACCAGGGTCAGTCCGATTTTTTTGGCAAGCTCATCAACAGCTTCGAAATCACGTATTCCGCTGTCCGGATTGCGATCTCGTAGGCCTTTGTCGAAAGTTTCATTGCTTGTCGCTGTGAATGCTCCGCCATATTTAAAGGGGCCATAGATGCACAAAGTGCCGCCCACTTTCAGTGCATCACCAATGCCCTCAAACAGGTTCTCGACCAGCTCCCATGAAATGATGTGCAGTGAATTGGCAGTGTAAATGCCGTCATAGGCATCTTCATAATCGCTGGCAGACACAGGCCATGGCAGGTCGCTGATATCCAGTTCAATCGGAGACAGGAGGTTCCCGAGCTCGCTATCTGCTTCGACGATTCGTTGGTCGATGGCAGGCAGGTGCTCGTCCAGGTCGCTTGGGCGCCAATCAAGATGGGGCAGCTTTTCGGCGAAGAATACGGCGTGTTGACCTGTTCCGCTGGCGATCTCGAGGATACGGCTGGCCTCTGAAAAGGCGTCTTTTAGTTTTTCAAGAATGGGTCGTTTGTTGTTATCTGCGGCAGCGGAAAACGGAAGCATGTCTGGTCCCTGATCAGTTTTTGCCTGTAAAACTTACAATCTATATGGCGAGTGCCAATAGAAAAACCAGCAAAGAGAGCAGGGCGCAAGCTCCAATAAGTATTTTCAGCGCTGCCGTGATGTCTGACGCGCTTGCAGAAGTCCGCCCTGTGCTGTTCATGAAGGGGTCGTTGACGGTGTAGCCGGGATAGATCCGCGGTCCTGCAAGAGCCAGATCGAGGGCACCCGCCATAGCGGCTTCCGGCCAGCCGGCATTGGGAGAGCGATGGCTGTCGGCGTCTGTGACAACAGCGCTGATGGCCTTTGCCGGAGATCCGCCAATCAGGGGCGCGCATAACACGAACAACAAGCCTGACAGGCGCGAGGCGGGCAGGTTGATCAGATCGTCAAAACGCGCCGAGGCCCAACCAAAGTCACCATATTGTTCTGTTTTGTGGCCGATCATGGAGTCTGCCGTGTTGACGGCCTTGTAGGCGATCAGGCCGGGCAGGCCGAGGACGGCAAACCAGAAAATAGGCGCGACAACGCCATCGGAGAAGTTTTCTGCACAAGATTCGATGGCTGCACGGGAGATGCCCGCCTCATCAAGCCGGTCCGGATCCCGGCCAACAATCATGGCAACGGCCTGTCTGCCGCCGTCCAGCCCCTCGTTGACCAGACCATCTCGCACCGCTGCAACATGTTGGTAGAGGCTTTTCTGGGCGATCAGGATCGCGGCCGGAATCACAACCAGGATCTCACCAAAAGGCATCAGTTTGGCGAGCCAATGCAGCATAGCGCCAAGGGCTAGGCTGCAGATCAGCAGTATAACCAGAGTCAGAACGCCGCCTGCCTTGCGCTGGTAGGGGGAGAAGTTCTCAGAGTTAAAGCGTTTTTCCAAGGCTTTGATCGCTGCGCCGATGAAGACAACCGGATGAGGCAATCGCCGCCAAATAATGTCCGGATCGCCGATAAGTGCGTCCAGAAGGATGGCTAGAAACAGCAGGACAAGCGCATCTGGATAGAGCAGCATTCAGCGTTTCCTGCGCCGCTGGCGGTTTCCAGCAGGTTTATTTGGAATGTCGCTGCTGGCCAGTTCGCTTTGCGCCTCTTGAAGGGCTTCTGACAACCGGTCCAGCTTCGTTTTTGAGCCAGGTAGGCCAAAGCGCATCCATGTGGGGGCGTAGTCAAAGATGCGTGTCCAGATATGTCGCTTGGCCAGAGCCTGATGCAGGGCATGAGCTTGTTGGTGGGAGGCCAGCGCGTAAAGCGGTGTGCCACCAAAGACGCCAAGGCCATTTTCGCCCAGGCAAATCGTCAGATCTGCGACTTCATCGGCCAGCTGGCGAACCATCGATGCCTGCCACTTGTCGTCGTTCAGAGCGATTCGGCCAATTTCAAGCGCAGGACCGCTGACGGCCCAGCTGTCCAGGCGCTCTGTCATTTTCCGGGCGATGTGGGGCGCGGCTGCCATAAAGCCCAAGCGCAGTCCTGCCAGACCAAAGAATTTACCGAATGAGCGCAAGATCAAGACGTTCTCGTTAGTGATATGGGGCAGGAGACTCGCCCCGGGCATGACATCTGCAAATGCCTCGTCGAGGACAAGGGCTCCGCCCCTGTTCGTAAATTCCCTTGCGATAAAAAGCAGGCTTTGCGGGTCAATCAATCGTCCATCTGGATTGTTCGGATTGACGATAACTGCGACTTTGGCCCGCTCCGGCAGAGCATGAGGTGTGCTGACTTCTTCTGGTGCGCGCCCAGCTCGTGCAAAGCTGGCTGCGTGACTGGAATAGGTTGGGCCGCACAGGATGACAGGGCCTTCAGGCAGCACATAAGGGATCTGCGAAATCAGCACTTGTGTGCCAGGACCTGCAGCCAGAGATAGAGCCTCCGGGCAATCATAAGCTTTTCGCGCAGCGCCGAGTAGGTGATCGAGGGCAGCCTGTCCGGGAAGGTTTTGCCAGATGTTGGCGGCTAGACCGTTTGGAATCGGATAGGCATGCGGGTTGATGCCAGTGGACAGATCCAGCCAGCTGCTTGTGGTGCCGCCAAATTGTTCGATGGCTTGCGCCAAATCGCCGCCATGCAGCATCATGTATCGCCCTGTCTCTATCCGGCCTTTGCCTTCATCATTGCCTGACTTCTATGCGATTTATGGGGGCTGAGTACAGGTTATCTGCTTCCCGGATTGGCGGGGCTCGCAAATTTGATGCTCTGATGAAATTTGAGCGTGGCTCAAATTGAGTAATCATGTTTTAAATTCTGGGAGAAAATGGAGGCCTCTGCCGGAATCGAACCGGCGTACACGGATTTGCAATCCGCTGCGTCACCACTCCGCCAAGAGGCCATCCTATTGCTTCGTGAAACGAAGGCTTTGCAAATCGACGCGTGGTGAAGCGCCAACCGATGGACGAGGTGATTAGCAGAGGCTTTCGGAAAGCTCAATGGTTCTGTTGCGTGAAAATGACAGGGGTGTGGATGATATATGTGCGTAAGAGAGGCTGTTGATGGGGTCATGACAGGGGAATGGGGCAATCAAGCGCTTGTCAGTGGCTGTCTCACTCGCTAATGAACCAGAGAGTGAGAGGTCGCTACCGAGGAAGAGGGTCATGATGACTGACTATGTACAGTCCCGCCGTAAAATGGTGGACAACCAGCTGCGCACCAATGACGTCACGGATAACCGTATCCTGGATGCAATGGAATGGGTGCCGCGCGAAAAGTTTGTCACAGCCTCCAAGCAGTCGGTTGCCTATATCGATGAAGAGCTGCCGGTGAATTCATCGGCGACGCGCTTTTTGATCAAACCGCATATTTTCGGCAAACTTATTCAGTTGGCTGAAGTGCGCGAAGCTGACGTTGTTCTCGTTGTGGGGGCAGGGTCTGGATACAGCGCAGCAGTTCTGTCTCGCCTTGCAGCTTCTGTGGTTGCAGTGGAAGAGGATGCGGATCTTGCAGCCAGTGCCAGCGAGATGCTGATCGAGCTCGGAATTGAAAATGCGGCTGTTGTTGAAGGCATTTTGAAAGATGGCTGTGCATCAGAGGGCCCCTATGATGTGATTGTCGTCGACGGAGCAGTTGCTGCAGAAGTTCCTGAAAAGCTTCTTACGCAACTTAAGGGCGCTGGTCGTCTTGTTGCGATTGAGGGACAGGGCGGTGCGGCTTCGGCGCGGGTCTATCAGAATTCTGATGGTGTAATTGCGCCTCGGTTCGGCTTTAATGCATCCACTGCTCTGCTGCCTGGCTTTGAAAAAGTTCCTCAGTTTGTGTTTTAGCGGTCAGGGCGACTGAAGCTAATCCAATTGGTTGCACCTGGTCGATAAGCTGGAGTTGAACTGTTGAGTTGGTTTGTGTTTTTGTTCAATTAAAAGTTGCGACAATGACGGCCGTTTGTTGCATGTCTGCCTCAGTTCGATTTTTTCGACGGAAAGAGCGCAGGAGGGTTGCGTGAAAACACTGGTAAGTTTACCTGTGCTGTAAGATAGTTTGCCCGTTGTCGTGAAGGAGTTTCAGTTGGTTATGCGTATTAAGATGAGATCTGCGCTATTAACGGTTTTTATGATGGGCGCAGTGACTTCTTCGGAAGCTGAAACCATTAAGGAAGCTTTGGCGCTTGCCTATTCCAATAATCCTACGCTGAATGCGGCACGGGCTGAGCTGCGTGGGGTCGATGAAAATGTCCCTCAGGCGCTCGCGGGGTGGCGTCCGACTGTTTCAGCGAGTGCTGATGTGGGTTCCTATTCCACCAGCAGCGGCAATTTTGATACGTATCGTAACAATGCTTCGATTTCACTTGGGATTAGTCAGGCTGTATTCAGAGGCTTTCGGACAGTGAATTCCACTCGTCAGGCCGAAGCCATCGTGCGGGCGCAGCGAGAATCCCTTAATTCGACCGAACAGGATGTGTTGCTTTCGGCAGCTCAATCCTATGTGGATGTTATCCAGAATACGGCGCTTGTTTCTTTGCAGCGCAGTGATTTGAAATTCTTGGCCGAGCAGGTTCGCGCCGCGAAAGATCGTTTTGAAGTCGGTGAGGGCACCCGGACGGATGTGTCGCAGGCAGAAGCGCGAGAAGCTGAAGCCAAAGCCAACCTGAATACGGCCTTGGCGAATCTTAACACCAGCCGTGCTGTCTACCGACAAAACGTAGGTATTGAGGCGAAAAATCTCAGTCCAGACACGACGATTAGTGTTCTTGTCCCTAAGTCAATTGATGCATCTTTGCGTGTGAGTGAAGATGCACAGCCGCTCATTCGTCAGGCTCAGCACTTGGTTGATGCGGCTATCTTTAGCACCAAGGCGATTGAGGGTGAGTTGCTTCCTACGGTTACAGTAAATGGTGATGTTGGAAGAAGCTGGAATCCATCGACTACAATTGGTCAGCAGAATTCAGCGTCTCTTGTTGGGCGTGTAAGCATTCCGATTTATCAGGCTGGTTCTGTCAGCTCTCGGGTTCGCCAGGCAAAAGAGTCTCTTGGGCAGACAAAATTGCAGCTTGATGTGACACGCGATCAGGTTCGGGCAAATGTCATTTCTGCATGGGGTGTCTATCAGGCCGCTGAAGCGTCTATTAGTGCTGCGATTGCAGCCGTTGAAGCACAAAAACTGGCTCTTGAAGGTGTTATCGAAGAGCAGCGTGTCGGACAGCGTACGACGCTGGATGTCTTGGATGCGCAGCGCGAACTGGTCAACCAGCAGGTGAATTTGGTAACAGCTCAGCGCAACAGGATTGTCGGCGGATATCAGTTGGTGTCTTCGATCGGCAAGCTTGATGCCAATACGTTGAACCTGTCAGTTGCCCATTATCAGCCGAAAAAGCATTACAAGGCTGTACGCGATAAGTGGTTTGGTTTGCGCACCCCTGATGGACGGTAATCGCTATCGGTGCGACTAAGCCTGCTAAAATTTACATGATTTAGTGAACCGTTCACGCTGCCGGAAGAAATTCCGGCAGCGTTTCATTGTTTGCGCCTTTTTACGGCTAAAGTCAGCTTACGGGGGATAAGGCGAAGTCATTTGGCCGCTTCGCTTTTCGCTTGCCTATCGGCACCTTTATAGTTTCGGTTAATGAATCGTTCAGTTTTGCGGCTAGCGATTCGGCAGCGTAGCCTATCAGTACCGGGGGATGTCATGGCGCAGGCGAGTCAGGCGGAAGAGCCATCGATGGAGGAAATCCTTGCATCGATACGCCGGATTATATCAGATGAAGACACCCAGGGTAGTGATGGCGATGTTGGTGAAGTCGGTGATACAGCGTCTGCAGATAACCCAAGTGAAGCCGAGGCAGCTGAGGATATGAGTGACGTGTCTGAAATGAACCAGGACGATCTGGACAAGCTTTTCGACATGGACGACTCCGATGATGATGTCGCCGAGTTGGAAGTCGAGGAAGAAGCTGATGACGAGATGGCGATGGCCATGGCAGAAGCTGCAGCCGAAGACGACGGAGCGGATGGCGTTCTTGAGCTAGACGAAGCAATGGAATTGTCGGAAGATGATATTTCTGTTGCGGAAGAGCCTATGGATTTGGTCGGCGGTATGCCGGATGATCTCGAGGCAGGCGATGGCGATATTGGTTTTCTAGAGGAAAGCGCTCCCAAACCGCTGGATATGGCGGCTTTGATGGAAGCCGCGGCACCACCACCTCCTCCGAAATCCACGGTTTCCACGACTCCGGTGCCTGACACCGATTTGCCAGAGGTGAAGTCGGATGCGCCGTTGACGTCCGACATGACCGGTGAGGTTGTTCACGCTGCCTTCGATAATCTTGCTAACTTGTTTGTTGGTGCAAAAGCCCAGACCGTAGAAGAGCTGGTGCGCGAAATGTTGCGGCCAATGCTGAAAGCCTGGCTTGATCAGAACCTTCCTGGAATGGTCGAGCAAATGATCCAAAAAGAAATCCAGCGCGTCACCCGAGGACGATAGTCGCTCTATTCCTGCCTGTTGCGAAGCGCCGCTTGGAAGAGTGGCGCTTTTGATATTGTAGCAGCGCATGGCTCATTTCCGGCATTCCATGGCCCTCCAAGGTTGACTTGGGCCATCGCATCCGATTTACACGGATCAACATAAAATCATACGCTTGAGACCTCCTTATGCTTGACAAGAATTACGATGCGGCCAGCGTTGAACCGCGGATTTATGAGACCTGGGAACAGGCTGGTGCATTTAAGGCCGGCGCGGGTGCCAAAGAGGGCGCTGAAACCTATTCCATCGTCATTCCGCCGCCCAATGTGACCGGTTCCTTGCATATGGGGCATGCCCTCAACAACACTCTGCAGGATATTCTGGTTCGCTGGAAGCGGATGCAGGGATTTGATGTTCTCTGGCAGCCGGGAACCGACCATGCGGGGATCGCTACCCAGATGGTTGTTGAGCGTGAGCTGATGGAGACACAGCAGCCAGGCCGGCGGCAGATGGGACGTGAAGCCTTTGTTGAGCGGGTCTGGGAGCAAAAACATAAATCAGAAGGCACCATCCTTGGCCAGTTGAAGCGTCTTGGGGCGTCCTGTGACTGGAGCCGGACCGAGTTCACCATGTCGGATAATTTGTCGGCGGCTGTGAGGAAGGTCTTTGTCGATCTTTACAATGAAGGGCTGATCTACAAGTCCAAGCGGCTGGTGAACTGGGATCCGAAGTTCGAGACCGCAATCTCTGATCTTGAAGTCGAGAACATCGAAACCGATGGCCACATGTGGCACTTCAAGTATCCGCTGGCCGGCGGCGAGACCTATGAATATCTCGAAAAGGACGAGGAGGGGAACGTCACCCTTCGCGAGACACGTGATTACATATCCATAGCAACGACGCGGCCGGAAACAATGCTAGGTGATGGCGCGGTTGCGGTTCATCCGTCCGATGAGCGTTATGCTTCCATCGTTGGCAAGCTGTGTGAGATCCCGGTCGGCCCGAAAGAACACCGTCGATTGATCCCGATTATTACGGATCTATATCCGGATCCGGAGTTCGGCTCCGGCGCGGTCAAGATCACTGGTGCGCATGACTTCAACGATAATGGCGTCGCGCAACGGAACAGGATCCCGATGTATCGCCTGATGGACACCCAGGGTGCCATGCGTGCAGACGGCGCGCCTTATGACGAAGAAGCTGCGAAAGCACAGGCAATCATTGACGGCACCGAGATGACCATCAATGAGGTCGATCTCATCAATATCGTTCCAGAGGACCTGCGCGGACTTGATCGTTTTGAGGCACGTAAACGTGTCATCGATCAGATCACCGCCGAAGGTCTGGCGGTTATGGTGCCTAACGACCATCCTGAGATTGCCTGGATGAAGGGCAAGGCTCCAGAATGGACCATTGCAGGCAAGGCTGTCATCTACAAACTCGGGGAAGACGAAGAAGGTCCGGCCGAGCTCCCAATGGTAGAATCCAAGAAGATCATGCAGCCCTTCGGTGACCGCTCGAAGGTCGTCATTGAGCCGATGCTGACGGATCAGTGGTTTGTCGACGCCAAGACCCTTGCAGCACCCGCGCTCAAGGCTGTCCAGGACGGTGAGACCAAATTCGTTCCAGGCAATTGGGACAAGACCTATTACAACTGGCTGAACGATATCCAGCCCTGGTGTATTTCACGCCAGCTCTGGTGGGGGCACCAGATCCCAGTCTGGTATGACGAAGAGGGCAATGAGTACTGCGCTCTGACCGAAGAAGCTGCGGTTGAGTTGGCTGGTGGCAAAGCGCTGACACGCGATGAGGACGTTCTCGACACCTGGTTCTCTTCAGCATTGTGGCCGTTTTCGACCATGGGCTGGCCGAGCCAGACGCCTGAACTGGAGCGTTACTACAAGACCGATGTTCTGATCACCGGATTCGACATCATCTTCTTCTGGGTTGCCCGGATGATGATGCAGGGCATTCACTTCATGGATGAAGTGCCGTTCCACACCGTCTACATCAACTCGATTGTGGTCGATAAGAACGGGAAGAAGATGTCGAAGTCGCTCGGCAACGTTCTCGACCCGCTGGTGTTGATCAGCGAATACGGTGCCGATGCCACCCGCTTTGCACTGGTGAGTCAGGAAGTTCAGGGACGCCGGACACTTCGTATGTCCGATCAGGCAGCTGACGGCGGGCAGCGCTTTGCAACCAAGTTGTGGAATGCAGCACGCTTTGCAGAGATGAACGGCTGTGCGCGTGTCGCAGGCTTCGATCCGGCAACAACCCGGCATACTTTGAACCGCTGGATTGCGACCGAGACAGGGCGTTGCATCACCGAGGTAACCACCGCTCTGGATGAACTCCGGTTCAACGATGCCTCTGGTGCAGTCTATCGCTTTGTCTGGAACAGCTTCTGTGACTGGTACCTGGAACTGGCCAAGCCAATCTTTATCGGGGATGACGAAGCGGCCAAGGCAGAGACACGTGCGACCGCTGCCTGGGCTCTCGACGAGATCCTGAAGGTTCTGCATCCCTTCATGCCTTTCCTCACTGAAGAGTTGTGGGACCGCCTTGGAGACGAGGGGACAAAGGCTGACACTTTGTTGATGCTCAGCCAATGGCCTGCGCCTAAGGTGTCTGACAACGCTGCTGCGGACGAAATCAACTGGCTGGTTGGTCTGATTTCCGAAATCCGGTCGGTTCGTGCGGAAATGAATATTCCAGCCGGTGCGAAGGTGCAGCTTGTGATTTGCGGTGCAAATGACACGACCAAGGCCCGCATCTCCACCCATGAGTCGGCGGTTCTGCGTCTGGCACGGGCGGAAAACATCACAATCGCTGAGGCTGCACCGTCCGGCTCGGCCCAGATCATCGTTGGCGAAGCAACGGTTTGTCTGCCGTTGGCTGGTGTCATCGATCATGGTGCTGAAAAGGCCCGTTTGGAAAAAGACGCCGGCAAGCTTCAGGCTGAAATTACCAAGATTGAGAAAAAGCTCACCAATCCGAAGTTTGTTGAAAAGGCCCCCGATGAGGTGGTTGCAGGCGAGCGGGAAAAGGTTACAGAGGCAAAAGGCAAGCTGGAGAAAATTCAGGTTGCCCTTGGCCGCCTTGCAGAGATCGGTTGATCTTTAATTCAAATACGATAAGGCCCGGAAAAGACCCTTGTCTTTTCCGGGCCTTATTCCGATGCTAGGTACTCTTCATTGAATGTGATCGGGCTAGGTAGACAGGACAAAATGCGGCAGACCCTCAAGAGCTTGGCAGCACGGCATATGCGGATTTCAACTGCGGGTCTGTGTGCATTTGGCAGCCTGATTTTTGCCGTGTCCATTTTGGGTGATGGACGTCCTGCATTCGCCGAAAAGATCGAAAATCCGGTCGCTGTTTTCTCTGGCCTGGACAAGATCACGGGCCGGATCATTTCCTTTGACGTTTATATCGGCGAGACCGTGCAATTTGGCGCGCTGCAAGTCACGCCGCGTGTCTGTCATACGCGCCCGGCAACAGAAAGCCCGCTGACAACCTCCTTTGTTCAGGTTGACGAAATCACGCTGAATAATGAAGTGCGCCGGATTTTCTCCGGCTGGATGTATGCGGCCAGCCCGGGCCTGCATGCGGTTGAACATGCGGTCTATGATGTCTGGCTGACAGATTGCCGGATGTCGTCTTCCGTGGCTCCGCCAGATGATTATGAAGGGCCTCCAGTGCAGGAATACGTTGGCGATGGCCAAGACCCGTTGGCCGGACCTGATGATGGCTCTTCTAGCAGCGCTTTGGTTCCTCGCAGCAAGCCGTTTTAGTCATAACCGTCCCAAGACAGCCATATACTTGGTTGGTGATTTTTACATCACAGTTCTACTTTTCGTGCGTCCTATCCGGCAGACACACTTTGTTGCCGAGGGATGAACCATGATTGTCAATTATAAGCGCCTTGAGACGCCGCTCCCCACGGAACCTGGCCAGGGGATCAACAATGACTATATTGAGATTCGAGACTCACTGAAGAGTCGGCTGTTGGCCACGGCTGAACTTTCCGCTGATTTGGTTCAGTTGAAAAGTATGGCTGCATTGCGGGATGTTCCAACGCCTGAAAAAATGCTTCCAAATGAATTCATTACGGTCCTCAAGGAACTCAAATTTGGCTTTAAGTCGGATAAGGATCCGGCCAATCTTTTCCCTTTGCGTACTATTGAGACAACCTCTAGCCGCGGCGAGAATTACGCAATTGGCGCCGAGACAAAAAACTCGGATGTTACCGTAAGTGACCAAACTCTTGATCTCTTTGATATTGAGGCAATTCTAGAATTGACCACCTATTTCAGTACGGTGCGGAAGGTCAATGACACCAAGAAATATGAGCGTTATGGAGTTCGGATCATTGCTCTGGCGGTGAAATACCTAAACAAGGCGAAGGAGGAAAAGGGACTTTTGATTTCATCCGGAAAAGGCGTCTTCGCCAATATTGGAGCTACGGACGCCTATGACACTATTAAGCTCAACGTTAGAAACGCTGTAGAGACTTACAATGAAAATCGCAGCAACGACTATGTGATCAGCCAGGATTTGAATGAGAGCGGGATATCTTTAGCAGGAACCGGGACGAAGGGGGATGTGCTCACCAACATCCGGTACGCTACATTTGTTGGAGATTCTCGCAGTTACATCGCCAATTTTACCCTGGTAACGTCGATTGACGTCACGAATAACATGAAAATCATGTTCGCTAATCTTGAGAAACTGCGTTTCCTGATTCCCTACAGGAAAAACCCCACCGGCCTTGATATTACGAACACGTTTGAAACCGCGTCGAGCGACAAGGGCGGGAATATTGAGATTTATCAGCGGTCAACGTCGCGCACCATTTCCATCCCTTCGGTGGGGGTCGCGGATGTGGTTGAGATTGGGTCTCCTTATTCCAATACGAAGACGACAACCCGAACAAGCCAGTCAGAAAAATCCCATACTGATGAGAGGCGCAATAACATCGCTGTTCCGGTCTCTGCAACCAGCTATGTTGCCAATGACTTCCCCACCAGTCCGGTCTCCGGCGCCAATGTAACGGTGAAATTCGGCTATCTGACCGGCAAGAATGGTATCCAGATAACGATTGAGAACAATGGCGCCCCAGCGGGGTCCGTAACGATTTTGCGCAGAGAGGCGACTCTTGATGTTGAAGCGCCGGTTGGATTGGCGGGCGATAAGGTTTTCCTTGGTGGGCTGGGAGCGAAAGACGGCACCACAGGAGTTTATCCTGGCGGAGCGGGGCAGCCAGAAGATTTTCGATCTTTTGCGGCGTTGGGAGATGTTCCGGTTAAGGTAGACAAAGGAACTGGCGGAGCCCGCTTTAAAATGAAGATTGAACCCGAGGCAGGTCGTAGCGCAGAATTCCGAATAAACTACGATTTGCAGAAAGAGGCGATCGAACTTGACGAAAATCGAAAAACCTCAGGAAATTATGTGTTCCAGGCTGTGAATTACTTTGAGAACGGTGATTTAATCGAGAGCCGGTATTCATTGTCGATTCCGTTGAATTCGCCTGCATTCAATTTGAACAGTGAGATTGATCCACCAATCAATCAGCAAAAAGTCAATAAGGCAGTCGTCGAAACGATCCTCGATTTTGTCTGAGAGTTTAAGAACTAGTAAATTCGTGTGAGTTGCTGATGATGGACGTTTAACCGGCGGCTGAGGCGGTGCAATGGGCATCAAGCACATCCAAGATGTCAGTGCCTGTGGTGCTGCTACTGAGCGCATGGAAGTCGGTGCTGCTACTGAGCGCATGGAAGTCGCCTTTCAGCTTCAGGGCAGAGGACAGGATGCCGCTGTATTCTTTGCGGCTGACTTCGATGGCGCCGAAGCGGGTCAGGTGTTCGGTGACAAACTGGGTGTCCAGAAGGGCATAGCCACCGGAAATCATCCGGGCAACAAGGTGTGCAAGGCAAACCTTTGAGGCGTCGGTGGTGCGGGTGAACATGCTTTCGCCGAAGAAAACACCGTTGAGATTGACCCCATAAAGGCCACCAACCAGCTTGTCGTCCTGCCAGGCCTCAACGGTTTGGCAATGGCCCATCTCGAAGAGTTCGCCATAAAGTCGGCGGATCTCTGCGTTGATCCAGGTCTGTTGCCGCTCTCCAACTGAAGCAGCACAACCGCTGATCACGGCGTTAAAATCGGTACTGACGCGGATCTCGAATACGTCTGCGCGAATGGTGCGCTTCAGTCGCTTCGGTATGTGGAATTTGTCGAGCGGAAGAATGCCGCGCTGCTCTGGTTCAAGCCAGAACAGACTTGGATCGTCAGCCGATTCAGCCATCGGGAACAGGCCGCAGGCATAAGCTTTCAGCAAAACCTGCGGCGTGATTTCCATAACGATGTTGTCATTGTGCTCTGTCATAGGGCACTTTTCAAAAGTCAGTCCGCCTTTTCAGCCAGATATTGTTCAAGCCAGTGAATGTCATATTGGCCGTTGGCAATATCCTGATTGTCCACCAGATCGCGGAACAACGGAATAGTCGTCTTGATCTCGTCGATGACGATTTCGTCAAGGCAGCGGCGCAGCCGCATCAGGCATTCAACGCGGTTGCGCCCATGAACAATCAGCTTGCCGATCAGGCTGTCGTAAAACGGCGGGATCTTGTAGCCCTGATAGACACCGGAATCGACACGGACGCCCAATCCGCCAGGGGGGTGGTAATAAGTGATCGTTCCAGGAGACGGCATGAAGGTGCGTGGGTCTTCAGCGTTGATCCGGCACTCAATCGCGTGGCCTTCGAACTTTATGTCATCCTGGGTCATGTCAAGGGAGCCGCCAGCGGCAATCCGGATCTGTTCGTTGACCAGGTCAATGCCAGTGATCATTTCCGTTACAGGATGTTCGACCTGAAGACGGGTGTTCATTTCGATGAAATAGAACTCGCCGTTTTCATAGAGGAACTCGACTGTGCCAACGCCGCGGTATTTCAGCTTGCGCATGGCGGCGGCTACCGTTTCGCCAATTTTCGAGCGTTGCTCTGTATTCAGGCAAGGAGAGGGGGCTTCTTCCAGCACCTTCTGGTGACGACGCTGCAAGGAGCAGTCGCGCTCACCTAGATGAACAGCATTGCCCTTGCCATCGCCCAGAACCTGGATCTCGATGTGGCGCGGCTTGCCAAGATACTTCTCCATATAGAGCGCATCATCGCCAAAGGAGGCTTTCGCCTCTGTACGGGCCGTTGACATGGCATTGTCCAGATCAGCTGAGGTCATGGCGACCTTCATGCCACGACCACCGCCGCCTGCTGCTGCCTTGACCAAAACCGGATAGCCGATTTCGTTGGCAATTGCATGGGCATCATCTTCAGGCGCAACACCGCCATCAGATCCTGGAACAACTGGAATACCCAGCTCCTTGGCCGTCTGCTTGGCCTGGATCTTGTCGCCCATGATCTTGATGTGATCGGATGTTGGGCCGATGAAGACGATATTATGAGCTTCGAGGATCTCGGCAAAACGGGCGTTTTCCGACAGAAAACCGTAGCCAGGATGAACAGCATCGGCGCCGGTGATTTCACAGGCAGCCAAGAGCTGTGGAATGTTCAGGTAACTGTCGCGGGCAGAAGGTGGCCCAATGCAGACGCTTTCGTCGGCCAGGCGAACATGCATCGCGTCAGCGTCAGCTGTTGAATGGACTGCCACGGTCGAAATACCCAGTTCCTTGCAGGCGCGAAGGATACGGAGTGCGATTTCACCGCGGTTGGCAATGAGAATCTTGGAGAACATGCCGAGGCGGTCCTTATTCGACGATGATGAGCGGTTCGCCGAATTCGACGGGCTGGGCGTCGGTCACGAGAATTTCCTTCACCGTACCGGACTTTGTCGCCGGAATGTGGTTCATGGTTTTCATCGCTTCGATGATGAGGATCGTCTGGCCTTTTGTCACCTTGTCGCCGACATGGATGTATTGTGGCTTGCCAGGCTCTGGCGACAGGTAAGTCGTGCCGACCATTGGAGAGGCTTCTATTCCTGGATGCGGGCCACTTGGGACTGCAGGGGCGACAGGTGCTTCAGGAGCAGATGATGCCACGACAGGGGCTGCTGGTGCGGCAGGTGCTGTAAAGGCAACAGGCGCGTCATAATGGATGTGACGAGCGACGCGGATGCGGAAGTCGGATTGCTCCAGTTCGATCTCGCTCAGATTCGTTTCATCCAGCAGAACCGCGAGATCGCGAACCAGGTCCGTGTCAAATTTATTGTTATCTTTCGACATGCTTCAGGGCTTTCCGTATTCGGGCTTTCTTTTGCCCGGGCCATCTGGGCGATCACTTAACGCCACGTGGTTCCGGTCAACGGCTGTGAGACCACATGAGACAGTCGTCCATGGTTTGGCCTCGCCAGCTAACACTAATTTGTTTGCCCGCCTGCATCTGATGAAATCGTCATCAGCAGCAGGAGGGCAAAAGGAATTTTTTCAAGCGCATCATGCGCTCGGTTCTGCATCTTATAAGCATTGATTATGGCAAGGAAAAGCCCCGATTGCACATGGCGTTAATCGAAGCTTCCCGGTCAACAGGTCGTTTGGCCACAATCGCGCATTGAACTGACTTTTTGCTTCAGTTGATCAAAGCCGACAGCGCCCATGACCACTTCATCGCCGACAACGTAAGATGGCGTTCCTGTGAGGCCGAGTTTGTTTGCAAGCGTGTAAACTTCCTCGATTGTTTGCCCGGCTTCATCGCCTTCCATGGCTTTTTTCAGGTCGTTTTCCGAAACGCCGACATCTGTTGCAGCCTTGACTGCGCTGGCCAAATTGGCCTGGCCGCGCTGTAGCAAGAGCGCTTCATGGAATGCGCCGTATTTATCTGGGGCGACAGTGTTGACGGCCACGGCCACCTGGGCAGCTTCAACAGAGCCTTGTCCTAAAACAGGAAATTCTTTCAGGACGATCCGCAAGTTTTCGTCTTCTTCCATCAGGCGAACCATGTCTCCATAGGCGCGCTTGCAGTAGCCGCAGTTGTAATCAAAAAACTCAACCAGAGTGACGTCACCGTCCGGGTTTCCAAGAATAACCTGCCGAGTGGAGTTGAACAGTACGTCTGCACTGTCCGTAACGGCCTGAAGTCGGGCTGTTTCTGCAGCAGCCTTTTCGCGGCGGTCCAATTCTTCGAGTGCTTCGCGGATGACCTCCGGGTTTTGGATGAGATAATCGCGAACGATTGTTTCAACGCCGGATTTGTCCAGTGCCTGTGCATAAGACGGTGTCGGGGCTGCCAGGCCCGCCAGGACGCAGACGCTAAGGGCCGTTCCAGCGGCCAGTGCGCGGCACGAGCTTGCAGCGCGGTGCAGGGCGAGAGGGAGGTCGAACATCAATGTCTCCTGTGCCGCTTTGGTCAGCGGCGTGTTGGGCGTATCCGGTGATCCGGAAAGGCTTCTGTGGCCTATCTGCGTTTCAAATTAGGTGGTTTGTAGGACACAATATCATCTGCTTGAAGCCATGCGGGTGTTCCACGCTTCAATTTCTTTTGAGCACGCGCCGCATAGCGCTTTGCGGCATCAAAATCACCTGCAACCATCAAACCTCTCGCTGTGGCCAGATCAGCCTGTGGCCGCTCGTTCTGGCGGGCATGGGCAATGGCCAATTGGCTGTAGCCAACGCTTGAGTTCGGGTCCCGGTGCAGACCTTTTTTCAAGACGCTTTCAGCTTCAGCAAGAACTGCCGGATTGTTTGATCCAACTAGGGCATAGCCCAGCCAGATGAGAAACTGTCCTTCGTTCGGCTTCAGGGAGACGGCCTTGCGAAATGGCGCAATAGCAGCTTTTGGATTGCCGCTTTCAAGCAGGGCTTGTCCTTTGACTTCATAGAAATATGGATTGTTTGGCTGCTGGCGGATCAGGGCGTCAATCTGTTTTATCGCGCCCCGGCTTCGGCTTTTCATGGCCGCAATGGCACGTGCATATTGTGCCGGCATGCTTTTGTCAGAACGTGGGTAAGCCCGTGCGACAGCCCGAGGGTGGCTTGTGTAGGCTAGAAGCTTGGCGCGCACCATGGCATGACGCCGTGTGAATTCAGCAGAATCAGGGGTGTTGAAATATTTGCTCTTTTGCGCGGCTTCAGCCAATGCTCGAAAGCGGTCGCGGGCCATTGGATGGCTCATCGCATAAGGATCGGCAAAGCGTGAGGCAAACAGCTGTTGGTCGGCGAAACGCTCAAATGTCTTGAGCATGCCTTTCGCACTCTGGCCTGTTGCCCGGAGGTACTTGAGGGCGGCGCGATCGGCAGCGGCTTCTTCACCGCGTTGATAGGACAGGAATGAGCGCTGGCCGATGGAGCCTGCGCCGAGCGCTGCGGCAGCGCCACCTTGAGCAGCGCCTGGAGTGCCTGTTGCTGCCCCGGCTGCCATGGCTCCGGCACCAAGGATCATGCCTATTACTGTCATGATCTGGGCATTGGCTGCAGCTGAGCGGAGCCGTACTAGGTGTCTGCCTGCGATATGTCCGGTCTCATGGGCTATGACACCCGTGACTTCGCCGGGTGTTTCTGCCTCCATGATGACGCCGAGATTGATGAACATGCGGCGGCTATCAGGCACAAAGGCGTTGAAGGTCTTGTCATTGACGAGAATGATTTCCACCGGAGAGTCGCCGATGCCAGCGGCCTTGAAAATCGGTCTCGCGTAGTCTTTCAGTAGATCTTCTGTCTCAGCGTCGCGCACAAGAGAAAGTTTTCCGCCTTGTGCGCTGGCTGGAGCTGCGATCAAAGGCAGTGCGATTGCGGACGCGCAAGCTGTTGCCGTTATCTTTCTACAAAACGGTATTGCGAATTCGAACAGTCTATTTTGCTTCATGAATCCCCGGCGAGCCGCCATGTTTCAGCTTTCCAAACGATCTTTGACCCTAGGTGACGCATGCTCTCGGGGTCAAGCAGCGCTCTTGTTACAAATTGGTCATCGAAATGCTAGAAGCAAGCCGTGAACGGATAAATTTGGAGAATATGTGAATGTCTGACCACCGGCTGACAGCTTCCAGGCGCAGTGATGTCGCGCCTTTCTTAGCAATGGATGTCATGTCAGAGGCCGCGAAACTTGAGGCTGAAGGTCGCCGGATTATTCACATGGAAGTGGGGCAACCTGCGGCTCCAGCTCCTCAGACAGCTCTCGAAGCTGCGCGGGCAGTTCTTGAACATGGTCGACTTGGATATACTGTCGCGCGCGGTCTTTTAAGTCTCCGAACCGGTTTACGCAAGCATTATCAGACGACATATGGCGTTGATGTGCCCGAAGAGCGCTTTATGGCGACCACCGGGTCATCTGCTGGGTTCAACCTGGCGTTTCTGGCAGCGTTCGATCCTGGAGACCGAATTGTCCTGACGTCGCCTGGCTATCCTGCCTACAGGAATATCATCAAGGCATTGGGGCTGGTGCCGGTCGAGATTGAAGTTGGTCCGGACACCCGGTGGAGCCTGACACCGGATCTGATTGCAGCTGCCCAAGTTGACGGTCCAGTTCGCGGAGTATTGGTCGCCAGTCCGGCCAATCCAACCGGAACGATGATGTCGCCGGATGCCTTGTCCGCCCTGATTGGTTTTTGTGAAGATGAGGGCATCTGGTTCATCTCGGATGAGATTTATCATGGACTGGCCTATGAGGAGCAGCAGGCGACAGCCCTTGAGACTTCACAGAACGTCATCGTCATCAACAGCTTCTCCAAATATTACTGCATGACGGGATGGCGGATCGGCTGGATGATTCTGCCTGAGGTGTTGATGCGACCGGTCGAGCGTATTGCGCAGAGCCTGTATATTTCACCGCCCGAATTGTCTCAAATTGCAGCAACAGCAGCTCTTGCTGGCGGTGATGAGCTGGAGGCTGTCAAGGCAGGCTATGCGCGGAACCGGGAACTGTTGTTGAAAGGGCTGCCGGAGATCGGATTTGACAGACTGTTGCCGGTCGATGGTGCTTTTTACATCTACGCTGACACAAGCGGCTTTTCTCAGAACTCCCTTGAATTTACACGTGCCATGCTTCACGAGGCCAGTGTCGCAGCGACGCCCGGGGCCGATTTTGATCTCACCAAGGGTGCGGGTTTTACGCGGTTTTCCTTCGCGGGATCCTTTAACGATATGAAGCTGGCGTTAACGAACCTGAAGTCATGGCTAGGGTGATTGCCTGACATAATTTTCGTGCGGATGGATGCCTTCTTTTAGGCAGCTATAAAAAAGGCGGCTGATGAAGCCGCCTTTTTTACGTTCGTAATTATGGTGGTTCCTAGAAGAACGAGCGGCGCTGCCACCAGCCACCGCGCTTTGGCTTGTGTTCGCTATCGTCCGAGCGTTCGCTGGTAACGACGGGCTCGACAGGTGCCTTAGCCTTTTTCGGTGCCGGAGCTTCAGCCGCTGTCGGTGTGACACCTTCTACGGCCTCTGGCTCAGCAACAGTCTCAGGCTTAACAGCCTTTGGTGTCGGAGCCGTTGCAGGTTCTTCCGCAACAGGCTCACTGACCTTAGGTGTTTCGATAGCCTTTGCCGCTTCCGTTATTTTTTCTGCGGCCACAACTTCCGGAACAGGCGCTGAAGTGGTTTCAATATCGGCATCTGTTGCTGTGGTGGCTGCGTTGGAACCTGGCTCTGCTGTGGCTGCTGATTGTGCTTCAGCTGCGTTGGCGACTCCTGCTTCGCTCGGGGACGCCTCTGACGAGCTTTCTTCTGCTGTCTTGGTTTCCGTTGTCCCTGTGCCTGGAAAGGTATTCGCAGCGCCATTCGCTGCATCTGCGGGTTCTGCAGTTCCTTCCTGAGCTGGAATTACATTGCCATCTTCGTCAAGCTGAGCATTCTCCTCGCCACCACGACGTCCCCGGCGACCGCCACGACGTCCTCTGCGGCGCTTGCGCCGTGGCTCTTCTTCGCCATCTGCCTGAGACGGCTCTTCAGCTTCACTGGCTTCGCCCTGTGCAGTTGCAGCGGTTTCGTCAGATGAGCTGCTTGTTTCGGTCGTGCTCTCGCTATCAGTGTTGTCTGAACCACCTCTGCGACGCTTTCGACGACGGCGACGGCGGCGATCACGATCACCATCAGCTTCTTCTTCAGGCTGTTCTTTCGTTTCAACCTCAGTTTCGGCTTCATCTTCTTCGATTTCGAGCTCATCGGGCTCTTCATCGCGTGGGTCTATCGTGTCCGGCTGGACAATCGGAATGACAGGTTGTGGATGCAGATTCCTGTCAACAAGATCCGTGCGCTCCAGAACATAGAGCTGACCATTGATCATCTCGTCAGCCTGAACTTCGATCTCGACGGCAAAGCGTGCTTCCAAAGCAGATAGATTGCGACGCTTCTGATTGAGGATATAAAGCGCGACTTCCGTGCTGGTCCGGATCTGCAGGTTGTGTGTTGCGCCTTTGAGGAGATTGTCTTCCACAGACCGCAAGACATGCAGTGCAACCGACTCAACTGAGCGGATCATGCCGGTGCCGTTACAATGTGGGCATGGCGAGGTGGAGCTTTCCAGAACGCCTGTCCGAATGCGCTGACGGGACATTTCCAGAAGACCGAAGTGCGAAATCCGGCCGACCTGAATGCGGGCCCTGTCGTTCTTCAGACAATCCTTCAGCTTGCGTTCAACAGCCCGGTTGTTCTTGTTCTCTTCCATGTCGATGAAATCGATCACGACAAGACCCGCCAGATCGCGCAGACGCAGCTGGCGGGTTACCTCTTCGGCGGCCTCCAGGTTGGTCTGAACGGCGGTGTCTTCAATGTTATGCTCGCGGGTTGATTTTCCGGAGTTCACATCGATGGATACAAGGGCTTCCGTCTGGTCGATGACAATGTAGCCACCGGACTTCAGGGTTACCTGGGGCGAGAACATTGCATCCAGTTGGGACTCGACGCCATAGCGGATGAACAGCGGGGAGGGCTCGCGGTAGGGCTGGACGTTCTTGGCATGGCTCGGCATGAGCATGCGCATGAAATCCTTGGCCTCGCGATAGCCGTCTTCGCCTGCCACAAGGACTTCATCGATGTCCTTGTTATAAAGATCTCGGATCGACCGCTTGATCAAACTGCCTTCCTCATAGACGAGGCTTGGCGCATTCGACTGCAAAGTCAGATCTCGAACAGTTTCCCACAGTCGCATCAAATACTCGAAATCACGCTTGATTTCGGCCTTGGTGCGGCTTGCACCAGCTGTGCGCAGGATAACGCCCATGCCTTCAGCCACATCAAGCTCGGACGCGATCTTCTTGAGGCGCTTGCGGTCGGTTGGCTGCGTGATCTTGCGGCTGATGCCGCCGCCACGTGCCGTGTTTGGCATCAAGACCGAGTACCGGCCAGCAAGGGAAAGATAAGTGGTCAGGGCTGCGCCCTTGTTGCCACGTTCTTCCTTGACGACCTGAACCAGAATCACCTGACGGCGTTTGATGACTTCCTGGATTTTGTACTGGCGACGCGATTGGCGACGGACTGGAACTTCTTCCATGGCGTCTTCTGCGCCAACGGATTCAACGTGATCTTCATCGTCCGCGTTATCGTCATCGCTGTCAGAAGCATGTTCGTCGCCGTCGTTGGAAGCTTTGACGTCGTCATTCTCATTCACCGCTGGCTGTTCGCCGTCGGATGGAGAGGTATCTTCCGAAGATTCGCCATCTTCTGCTGGTGCAGAAACGGCTTCATCCGCGTTGTTTGTAGCAGCGCTTGAGCGGCGACGTGGACGCCGCTTGGGCTTTTCTTCCGCTTCGTCGTCGCCATGCCCAGCTTCAGAGGCTTCCGCATCCATCAGAGCCTGACGGTCAGCGACGGGGATCTGATAATAGTCCGGATGGATCTCGCTGAACGCAAGAAAACCATGCCTGTTGCCGCCGTATTCAACGAAGGCTGCCTGCAGGGAGGGTTCTACTCTTGTGACTTTGGCTAGATAAATATTGCCGCGTAATTGCTTCCTATTAGCTGCTTCGAAGTCGAATTCTTCAACCCGATTGCCACGTACGACGACGACCCGGGTCTCTTCCGGATGTGCCGAGTCGATCAGCATCTTGTTTGCCATTGATGAGTGTCTCCACGGCAGCGTAATTTATCGCGCAATATCTGCGCGGATCGCCCGAAGCGACCTGTGCTGCCGTATTTTGGGTGTCTATTTGAATGAAACGGGATGTGGCGTTCGGCGCGGTCATGCAAAGCATACGAGCGGCCGCCGAAGCGGGGCCTGCTTGTATTTTCTTTGCCATTTGCATCGCGCTGTCCTTCGGGGGCACGCCGGCCCGATTGGTAAAGTCATTGTTATCTTACATGGAAACCGATTCACGACGGAAAGTCGCTTTATGAGCCGCCCCATGCGCAACGAATTTGCTCCGAACCGTCCTGACAGTCATTCGATTGAAACGAAATGACATATTCAATGGCGGGACTTTGCCTGGTCCGACCGATGCCGATCCGCCGCTGTGCCCGGGCTTGCTTCGCAGGGGTTGGCCTCGTATTTGGCCCCTGACGCTTCCGTCGGACACGATGATGTGTGGATACAATACGCATTACATCACCGGGGATGGTATCGGTTTCAGACCGAAATCCATAAGGTACTTTTACGATCCATGTGACGTCTTTGCAAGCAATGTGAATGTGGTACGTAGATTTGGACTATTCAGGACGACTTTTCTCGGCTGTTGAAAGACGTCGGGCATTGTGCGAATTGATGGATTTTATGGCGGTTTGTTGGGCTAAAATGAGAGTGACGACAAGACAGTGGAGACGTAAAGCGCCTCTGTTCGGCGCGCGTATCACTTCTATATTTGTCTTGCTGGCTGCAATTTGCGGACTTGGAAAATTTGCCCATGCCGCTGGTGAGACGGTTTCGACGCAGCCACCGATACCGACCATTCTCGGGGCGCGTGTTGCCGGTGACAGCGTTCGAACGCGATTCGTTTTGGACCTGTCTCAAGATGTCGATGTCACACTTTCTGGCCTGTCTGATCCTTATCGGCTGATTTTGGATTTGCCTGAGGTCCGTTTTGAGCTTCCAAAAGAAGCCGGACACGAAGGGCGGGGGCTGGTCCAAGCTTGGCGCTATGGCTTGTTTGCTGCTGGCAAGTCTCGGATCGTTATCGATCTTGCCGAACCTGTTTCCATCGACAAGACGTTTGTTTTGCCGTCTGTGGATGATCAGCCGGCCCGTCTGGTGATTGACCTTGTCAAAACCACCCGTGAGAATTTTGTCGAATTCGCCCGGACATCCCGCAAGAAACTGCAAGAGGGCAAGGTTGCGCGCAAGGGGGACCGACTTGAACCGAAGGACACCTCAGGCCAACGGCCTGTCATTGTTCTGGACCCAGGGCATGGCGGCATTGATACAGGAGCCGTTGGGGTTGCCGGGACGCTGGAAAAGGCTGTCGTTCTGGATTTCTCCAGTATCTTGAAGCGCAAGCTGGAGGAAACCGGACTTTATTCAGTCTATCTGACACGAGAAGACGACACATTCATCCCTCTGGGCGAGCGCGTTCAGATCGGCCATAAATTGGATGCGGACCTGTTTATCTCTATTCACGCTGATTCTGTCCGGCGCGGCAAAAAACTGGTGCGCGGTGCGACGGTCTACACATTGTCCGAAGAAGCGTCAGATGATTTGGCTGGCGAAGTTGCCGAACAGGAAAACAATTCAGATATTATTGCCGGTGTTGAGCTGCATGATGAACCTGCCGATGTGACGGATATCCTGATTGATCTTGCACGGCGTGAAACGCGCAATTTCTCGGTTTTCTTTGCCCGAACGCTGGTTTCCGAGTTGAAGAGTGCCGTTCGGTTGATCAATAACCCTCATCGTTCTGCCGAATTTATCGTTCTTAAGGCGCATGATGTTCCATCGGTTTTGGTGGAGCTGGGCTATCTATCAAATGAATACGATGAAAAGCTCCTCGTGTCCGACGAGTGGCGAGAGCGGATGGCCGTGGCGATGGTTGAGGCTATCAACGGCTTCTTCCGTCCAAGATTCGCGCAGGAAAACAGCAAAGCTGCGCAGTAGGTTTGAAAGCTGATCTAGACGACCACGCCTCAGCATCGCCATATTGGTGCTGGAGGAAGGCATCTTGAGTGATTGTGAATTCCGGCACTTGGCCGGTGCGCTCCTCACAAGTCTTGTGCTAAGACCTGTGCGATATCAATGGCCGGGGAAAGACGAGCCCGCAGTATGAAGTTTCTGTTGAAGTTTTTTGGATATTTGTTTGGCATTGGCGCGGCCCTCGGCTTGCTGCTGGCTGCTGGCATGTGGATTTATCTGCAGCGCTTGAATGAAGGGTTGCCGGATTACACTGCTCTGAAAAACTACGAGCCACCGGTTATGACCCGCGTGCATGCCGCTGACGGGAGCCTGATGGCTGAATATGCGCGTGAAAGGCGTATTTTCCTGCCGATTCAGGCTATTCCTGAAAAATTGAAGCAGGCTTTTCTGTCTGCGGAAGACAAGAATTTCTACAATCACATTGGCGTCGATCCAGAAGGGATTGCCCGTGCTGTGCTTCGTTACATCCAGAATATCGGAACGGGCAGGCGCCCTCAGGGAGCCTCGACCATTACGCAGCAGGTCGCGAAGAACTTTCTTCTGACCAATGAGGTATCTTTTGATCGGAAGATCAAGGAGGCGATTCTGTCGCTGCGCATTGAGCAGGCCTATACGAAGGACGAGATTCTAGAGCTTTATCTAAATGAAATTTACTTTGGGCTTGGCGCACATGGTGTCGCAGCGGCTTCTCTGCTGTATTTCGATAAGTCGGTGCATGAGCTGACGCTTGAAGAAATGGCCTATATGGCGGCTCTGCCTAAGGCACCGAACAATTACCACCCTTATCGCGATCGCGAGCGGGCGACGACCCGGCGAAACTGGGTGATCGACCGTATGGTGGAAAATGGTTATGCCACCGCCAAGGAGGGGGAGGCCGCCAAGGCAAAGCCTTTGAAAGTAACCCCGCGCCAGGGCGGAACCAAGGTTCGTGCTGCGGAGTATTTCACCGAGGAAGTTCGGCGTGAGGTCGCTGATATCTACGGTGAGGATCGTCTTTATGGAGGGGGACTTTCAGTCCGCTCGACTCTTGACCCGAAAATGCAGCTGATCGCGCGGCGAGCTCTTCAGGATGGATTGATCGCCTTTGATCACAAGCGTGGCAGTTGGCGTGGGCCTGTCGATAATATTTCGATTGCTGGAGACTGGGGGGCAGATCTGAGCAAGGTCGAAGCCCTTGAGGATCTGCCTGAATGGCAATTGGCTGTTGTACTGGATAGTAGCGGTTCGGTTGCGACGGTTGGGCTTCAGCCAAAGAAACTGGCCAATGGCAAACTTCCCGAAGACCGTGTGACGGGCAAGCTGTTTTTGGAGACCATGAAATGGGCCCGTGTATCAGGTCGTGCGCCAGATAGCGTTGATGACGTGTTGAAACCCGGCGATGTCGTCTATGTTCAGGAAAGCTCGGTTGCGCCTGGCAGCTATGAGCTGCGGCAGATTCCCAAGGTTTCTGGAGCACTGGTTGCTATGGACCCTTACACGGGCCGTGTTCTGGCTCTGGTCGGTGGCTTTAGTTTTGCGCAAAGCGAGTTTAACCGGGCGACGCAGGCTTATCGCCAGCCCGGATCCTCTTTTAAGCCATTCCTTTATGCCGCTGCGCTGGACAATGGCTATACCCCATCCTCTGTGGTGATGGATGCGCCGCTGGAAATCGACCAGGGCGGCGGACTTGGTACATGGCGACCACAGAATTACAGCAATAAATACTATGGGCCGTCGACCTTGCGCACAGGTATTGAGCTTTCGCGCAACGTCATGACTGTTCGACTGGCCCAGGACATGGGAATGCCGTTGGTTGCCGAATATGCTAAGCGCTTTGGCATCTACGACAATATGCTACCGGTTCTGTCGATGTCATTGGGCGCGGGTGAAACCACCGTGATGCGGATGACGGCAGCCTATGCCACGATCGCAAATGGTGGTCGGCGCATTCGGCCAACCCTGATTGACAGGATTCAAGATCGGTATGGCCGTACCATCTTCAAGCACGACAGTCGCATTTGTGATGGTTGCACACAGGATGAGTGGAACGGACAGGACGAACCTGAGCTGATTGATGACCGCGAGCAGATCCTTGACCCCATGACCGCCTATCAGATCACATCTATGATGGAAGGCGTGGTTCAGCGCGGAACTGCGACGAGCGTGCGGGCTGTCGGCCGACCTGTTGCAGGCAAGACCGGGACTACAAACGAAGAAAAAGACGCCTGGTTTATGGGATTTACGCCTGATTTGGCCGTTGGTGTGTTTGTCGGATATGACACGCCAAAGTCGATGGGGCGGGGAGCAACAGGCGGTCAGATCGCTGCTCCTATCTTTACTGAATTCGTCAAGGCGGCATTGGCTGACAGGCCGCCGGTCGAGTTCCGCGTGCCAAAGGGGCTGCAGCTTATCCCGATCAACCGTCGTACGGGACTTAGAGCCGCTGCTGGTACTCCAGGAACGATTCTAGAGGCCTTCAAGCCTGGCATGGCACCACCTGATAGCTATTCGATCATTGGCTTCCAGGATGACATGGGGGTCCCCAGGACCGTGTCGCCAGAAGCAGGACAAGCCGTGCTCAGCGGAACGGGCGGTCTTTATTGATCCACCTGCGCCTTGGTTTACAGGTGCTCTCCTGATCGCTAATGTCCGGCTCAGATTTCGCCCGGCGACATATCTCTTGAAGAGGGATATGTCGCCGGGTTTCTTTCACACCTAAAGCGAGGTATCCGATGCGCGCCGAAATGGAAGCCATCGTCGATGAAATCAAGCAGGCTATAAGCCTGTTGAGGAGGCATCTTTGACTGGGATCAGGCCCTCGTCAGACTAGATGAACTCAATGCAGCATCCGAAGATCCGGAGCTGTGGAATAACCCGACGAACGCACAGAAACTCATGCGTGAGCGCCAGCAACTTGATGATGGCGTCAATGGTGTGCGTTCGCTTACCCAAGATATGGCCGACAACATTGAGTTGATTGAGCTCGGTGAGCTGGAAGATGACAAGTCGGTGATCGAAGAGGCGGAGCAGGGGCTTCGTGGTTTGCTGGTCAAGGTGAATGAGCTGCAGCTCAACTCTTTGTTGTCCGGTGAAGCTGATGGCAATGACAGCTATCTGGAAATCAACTCCGGTGCCGGTGGCACGGAGAGTCAGGACTGGGCTTCCATGATGTTGCGCATGTACCGCCGATGGGCGGAAAAGCGTGGCTTCAAGGTGGAGATGCTTGAGTATCATGATGGTGAAGAAGCTGGCATCAAGTCGGCCACTCTCCTGATCAAGGGCGAGAATGCCTACGGCTGGCTGAAAACCGAATCTGGCGTTCACCGATTGGTCCGGATTTCTCCGTACGATAGCCAAGCCCGTCGGCATACGAGCTTTTCGAGTGCATGGGTATATCCGGTGGTTGATGATTCGATTGATATCGACATCAATGAAAGCGATTGCCGGATTGATACTTATCGTGCATCCGGTGCTGGTGGACAGCACGTCAACACGACAGATTCTGCTGTTCGTATCACACACCAGCCGTCTGGCATTGTGGTGCAGTGTCAGAACGAACGCTCACAGCACAAGAACAGGGCGACTGCTTGGGGAATGCTGAAGGCACGTCTCTATGAGGCGGAGCTGAAGAAGCGGGAAGAAGCTGCGAACAAGGAACAAGCCTCCAAGACCGACATTGGGTGGGGCCATCAGATCCGTTCTTACGTTCTGCAACCTTATCAGTTGGTCAAGGATCTGAGAACCGGAACCGAAAGCACTTCACCTCAAGACGTTCTGGATGGTGATCTGGACAAGTTCATGGAAGCCTCCCTGGCCCAGCGAGTCTTTGGCGGGGATCCGGTGGTCGTAGACGACATCGATTAGGATTATGATCTTCTACATAACCCAAAAAAGGCGCTGCAGTTTGCAGCGCCTTTTTTATTAAATGAACTTCAAGCTCAGCTATCGATCATTTTTCGCAGCTTGTCGCCTGCTTTGACGAAACCGGCCGGGTTGAGCGGCTCGGTTCCCAAACGGATTTCGTAATGCAAATGCGGACCAGTGGACCTGCCGGTCGATCCGACATTGCCGATGACATCTCCTGCCGTCACATGGTCACCCTTGGTTACTTGAAGACGGCTCAGGTGTGCGTAGCGGCTGATAAATCCATTGGCGTGGCGAATGGCGACAAGATTTCCGTAGCCGCCTTTGCGGCCGGCATGAATAACTGTACCAGGGCCAGAGGCATATACGCGCGCACCATAGGGAGCCTTGAAATCCATGCCTGTGTGCATGGCTATTCTACCCAGAAATGGATCAATTCTCGGGCCGAATTGGCTGGAAATTCTGGCGTTCTTCATTGGACGGTTTATTGGCAGCCGTTTTGCTGCTGCTTTCAGTCCGTCCAGAACAGTCAGGGCACGCTCAGCTCGCTTCGCCCGACCGGTAAAACCAGTCCCTATATAAGGAATGTAGGGGCCGCCCACTCCGGAGCGCGCGTCTGAGGCGCTTGTCGTGTTGAGGTTGACGCCGAGAGGGCGGGTTGCTGACAGGATCTCATCAATACGAGCTTCTGTTGCAACAGCCAATGCGTTCAAGGCAACGCGGCTTTCCTGATCCATCGACTGTAGATCGTTTTGAACCTTCTGTAGAGAGGCCTGTTCGTCAGAACCAATCTGGATCTTCTCAGCAGTTGGTTGCTCTGGCAGCGAACTGGTAGAGCCCCGCAAACCAAGTGCTTTAAGCGGATCCTTCAAAGGCTCTGATTCGCCGCCCATAGCAGATCCGTCGTCATCGGCAATCGCTGCCAACAGATCTTCATCAGTTGTCGGCTTTTTAGCTGGCAACGGGTTTCTTATGGCGAGCTGAATGCCATTGCGTTCTGCACGCTTCATCAGATCGCTGACTACAGAGTGACGCTCGTTGAGGGCTTTCTGTCGCTGGATGAGGTTGGAAACCTGCTGCTCGACACTTTCTCTATCTATAGCCTGGCGGCTGGCAAGCCGGTTGATTTCGGCGCGCAATCGGTAAATGCGGTCTTGATAGGCTGTCTCAAGCGCCAATTGCTGCTTGCGAGAGGCCTCGAGGCCATTATCGCGCAGAACCAAATAGGCAGTTGAGCCAATCAAGCCCAGTGAAACAACGGCAAAAACAGATGCAGCAGCGATTGTCATTCTTGGGCGCATTGCCTGAATGGAGCGCAATATATCCGTTGAAGCGAAAGCCGTCTGACTTTCTGTTGGATTCTGACTATAGGCCTTGAAGGGCTTGTCGGTGCGAAAAAGGGTCAACGGCATCACTCATAACTGCGTGCTTATTCAACATGCCGATTAGACCTTGGTAAGGTTAATAAACTCTGCTTCTGAGGCTTGTTGGTGCCTTTTTGATAGAGTTTCCGTAGCGAAATCAGTTTCCTAAATGGTTATCGGTTCTTTTCACGAGGTTGCAAACAATGACTTGCAGGCCGGAGTGTATGAATGTTTCCTCACTTTGATAAGAAACAGGCTGGATTTGCACCGTTGATGCCACAGCCACGATTCTTGATCATGATCTTGGAAATTAAACGCTCTCGCCTGGTGCTGGAGCCGGGCTTCCAGGGTACATAAGCCCACCCCCGGCAGATGGCTGTATGCACATGCTGCCGGGATATTGGTGTGCTCAGAGGTCTTGCGCAGCTTCGAGAACTGCTTCAACGTGGCCAGGGATTTTCACCTTGCGCCAAAGGTTTGCGATTTTGCCGCTCTTGTCGATCAAGAAAGTGGAGCGCTCTACGCCCATATATTTTTTGCCATACATGGATTTTTCCACCCATACGCCATAGGCGTTGCTTGCCTCTTGGTCCGGGTCGGCGCCCAATTTGAGTTTCAGGTCATGCTTGGCGATGAACTTGTCATGTTTTGCAACGCTGTCTGGTGAGATTCCAATGATTGTGACATCGAGCTTTTCGAACTCAGCTGCCAGGTCTGTGAAGCCAATTGCCTGCTTGGTGCAGCCTGGAGTGTTGTCTTTCGGATAGAAATAAACCACGACAGGACGACCGGAGAAGTCTGAGAGTTTGACCCTTTGGCCGCCATCTGCTTCAAGGTTAAAATCCGGTGCCGCACTGCCAACTGCCAATTCGCTCATAATGCCATCCTCTGGTCACACTCAGCCGCTTATTGGCTGGGTAAAATCTACTTTATTCCCAAGCACTTTAGTGCTTTTCAACTGGTTGTCAGTATCATAGGTCGCAACGCGGCTTGTTCAACTCCTGAGGTGCCGTAAAACTCGCATTTTACCGGTATGCGGAGAGATGACTTGCTAACGGCGAACAGGTATTTGGACGTTTATGGATAAAGAGTTGAAGGCTGAAGCCTCCACAAAACGCAAACGAAGTCGACGCAGTATAATTTTAACTGCTGTTCTCGGCTTGTTGGTTCTGGGTGTTTCTGCGCTCGTCTACGCTGTTCTAAGTGGTCCGATCCATCTGCCTATGTTTGCCAAGTTTATGGCAGAACAAGCCAGCACTGGGCCCGCCAAACTCTCAATTGTTGATGCATCGATAGATTTTACTCATGAGGATGGGGTTCGGGTGGTTGTGCGGGATGCGCATTTACGTCTGGATGGCGATGTCCCGGTTGAAATTATTTTGCCTCGTGTTGAAGCGCCCCTCAATGGGTCCGCACTGCTGAGCGGTTCGATTAACTTCCAGTCTTTGCTGCTGGACCGCCCGAAAGTTATCCTTGGCGTTCCCAAAAGCGACCGTGAACTGCCTGAAATGAGCCATTTGATGGAGGCCATTGATCGCGTCGCTGATGTGGTTGATGCCGAATTTGCGCGGCGAAATCTGTCACATGTGAATGTTGAAAATGGCGAGGTGGAAATCACGGGGGTCTTTGCCAGGTCTTTTGTAGGCATTGATGCGTCGGTCACCCGCAGCGACGGTAAACGGATTGACGCTACTGCGCGTATTGCAGGACGTGTTGGGCCATGGGAAATACAGATGACCCGAAGTCCCGGTGGTGAAGGTGATGTTTCTGATAGTTCTCATGAAGCGCAGAAGCGCCGTCTGGCGGTTTTGATCAAGGACATCACCATCGGTGAATTGTTGAGCCCGGAGACAGACCTCAAAGTTGGCAAGGGACTGGGCCTGCCGCTCAGTGTCCTTTTCGAGAGCCGATTTGAATCTGATGGGTCTTTTGCCTTTGCCAATCTGGTTGGAAAGATGAGCAACGGCTGGTTCCAATTGGGCCGAACGGCAGTTCGTTTCGATGATGTCGCTCTCTCGCTTGACTGGAAACGCGACGTTCCTGGTATCCAGATCGCGAAATCCCATGCGATACGCGGCAACACGCAGATCTATTTTGGTGGTGATATTCAGCCGCCGAAAGAGCCAGGGGGAGACTGGGCGTTGCGGTTGTCGTCCGATCGGGCTCAATTTGGCTCCTCCGATATTCCCATTTCACCGATCATGGTGGACGGCATCACTGTCGATGCTCGTTTTGCACCGTCCGGTCGCACGCTGTTTTTTGACAAGGCCTCCCTGGTTGCTGGCCCTTCTAAGGCATTTGCGTCAGGTTCGTTGGAGATCCGCGGCGATGGCCCCTATCTGGCTGTGGCGCTTGATGCCAGAGACTTTCCGATAGGTTTGGCCAAGCAGGTCTGGCCGATCACGCTTGTGCCACCTGCAAGGCGCTGGATTATTGACCGAATCAAGGCCGGGAAAATCGAACACCTAGAATATATGGGTTCTGTTCGGCCGCCTGCGTTTGATTACAGAGATCCGGATCCGGGTTGGTCTGGTAACGACATGCTGCTTGACATGACCTATTCCGGTGCGAGCGTTGATCCTGTCGGGCAGGTGCCCCGGATTGTCGGCCTGCATGGCACTGTGAAGATGGCAGATGAGACCCTCTTTGTGCACGGAATCGATGGTCATTCGGATACGGAAGACGGAGGCAAGGTCAACGTCCCCGAAGGGATGTTTACCATTTTGAACCTGCGCGAGCGGGATGGAAAAATTGGTGTGGTCGACGTTAACCTGGATGGGGGTGCCAAGGACCTTGCCGATATTCTCAACAGTGACCCGTTCTTTATTCTCGACAAGTCTGACCTGGTGTCCGAGGGCGTTTCCGGCACTGCAAAGATGCACTTCGAGGCTCAGTTTCCCCTCGTGAAAAATCTGAATATGAATGATGTCGAATGGAAGGCCGAAGGGACGGCAAAGAACTTCACTTCAAAAGCGCTGATCAAGGGTTATTCGATTGCCAGTGCAGACCTTCACATGACGGGGGACCGGACCCGGCTTGATATCAAGGGCAAAGGCATCCTGGATGGTATCAGCGCAGATATTGATCTCTTGCTGCCGCTTGGCGGGTCTAAGGTTCAGGGGCGCCAGGGAGTTGTCCTGGATGTATCGGCGAAACAGTTGAAAGAACGGGGCATCGATTTAACGGACTTCCTGAGCGGCACCATGAAAATGAGCTTTAAGGATGTTGACGGGATCAAGGCATTTGACGTTGACCTGACCAAGACGCGGCTCAAACTGTCGGCGCTTGGGTGGGAGAAATCTCCAGGCGTTCCCGCCCGGGTAACATTCCAGTTGAATGAGACGGATGAGAACCGGCAGGTCCAGAACTTTGAACTGACTTCTGACGGCGTTGATGTCGCAGGAAATCTGGCACTTTCCCTTGCGGGGGACCTTTTGAATGCGTCGTTCAACAAATTCCAGTTGCGCAATGGAGATGATGCGTCCCTGGTGATCAATCGCAGCAAGAATGGTCGTTACAAGGTTGCGATTTCCGGAGAGGAATTTGATGCACGTGGTCTGATCCGGCAGGTTGGCAAAACGAAAACAGGCGACAGCAGCTCAGATTTTTCCAACGGACTTGCCATTACCGCCAACTTGTCCCGTGTGAAAGGCTTTAACGGGGTCAGCATTGGCGGGTTTGCCGGGATCATCCAGACGGATGCCATGGGGGTCACCGCAGCAGATGTGACCGGTCTTTTGAACGGACGGGCGGCATTCAGTTTCGAAATTGATGATGCGCCGCAGGGCGGTGGCCGTATTGCGGTGGGAGCTTTTGATGATTCTGGCGCGCTGTTGAAGTTCCTTGATCTTTATCAGCGCATGCGAGGAGGCAAGGGGACCCTTCGTGTCGATATGGCGGACTACACCACCTGGAACGGAACATTTGGGGTCACTGACCTGTCGATCACCGAAGATCCGGCGATCAAGAAACTGAGCCAACGCGGCGGTGCGAATTCCAATCGCTCACAAGGTGCTGTTGTGGTTTCCAGAGGTGGAGCAGGCAACGGAGGAGAGGCGTCGTTTGAGACGATGGATATTGCCTTTACTCGCCTGAACGAAACCCTGACGATCACTCGCGGAGCCCTTGAGGGCGCTGTGATCGGCGGGACGGTCTCAGGTGAAGTCGACCTGGATGCACAGACCATGGATCTCAATGGTACTTTTGTGCCCATCTATGCCCTGAACAACTTTTTCGCCAAAATCCCTCTGCTCGGGCTAGCTCTCGGCGGCGACACCGGGGAGGGTCTGATTGGTGTGACCTATCGTCTGTCCGGCCCCGTTGCGAATCCCGAATTGTCGGTGAACCCAATTTCCGCCATAGCACCTGGCATTTTCAGAAAGATGTTCGAGTTTCAATAAAAAGGCCGGATGGAGTATCCGGCCTTTTGTCTCGCTGATAAGTAAGTTTCAGGTGAGCTTACACCGGACGCAGGAGAACGTGTTTTTTCTTGCCGAGAGATAGCTTGATGATGCCATCCTCGCTGACATCGTCCAATGTGATCTGGCGCTTGTCGCTTTGCTCGCCCTTGTCGTTGATCTTGACAGCACCGCCTTTGATGTTCCTGCGTACGTCGCCGTTGGAGGCGCATAGACCGGCCAGGACAAATGCACTTAGAACGCCAAGACCGGCTTCGAGATCTGCCTTTGGAACATCAACGGTCGGCAAGCCCTCGGCCATGGTGCCTTCTTCAAAGGCCTTGCGTGCGGTTTCTGCTGCGGCAACGGCGGCTTCCCTGCCATGAATAAGTGCCGTGGCTTCGGTGGCAAGAACCTTCTTGGCCTCGTTGATTTCAGCGCCTTCCAGGGCAGCTAGACGTGTGATTTCATCCATGGGCAGAACAGTGAACAATTTCAGGAAGCGCTCTACGTCGGCATCCTCGGTATTGCGCCAATACTGCCAGTAGTCATAGGAGGACAACTGCGCCTCGTTGAGCCAGACAGCACCGGCTGCGGTCTTGCCCATTTTCGCACCGGATGAGGTTGTCAGGAGCGGGGACGTTAGCGTAAAGGCCTCGGTGTTCTCCATGCGGCGAACGAGATCAGTACCGGACAGGATATTGCCCCATTGATCCGAACCACCCATCTGCAGACGGCAGCCGGTGCGGCGATAGATTTCAAGGTAATCGTATCCCTGAAGCAGCATGTAGTTGAATTCAAGGAACGAAAGATGCTGCTCACGCTCAAGTCGTAGGCGCACCGAGTCCCGCTGGATCATCTGGTTGACGGAAAAATGTCGGCCGATGTCACGCAGGAAGTCGACATAGTTGAGGCCCATCAACCAGTCGGCGTTGTCCATCATGATGGCATCGCCCGGGCCGTCGCCAAAGGTCAGCAGCTTTTCGAAGACCTTGCGAATACCGGCCTTGTTTTCCTCGATGATCTCTTCTGTCAGCAGCTTGCGGCTTTCGTCCTTGCCGGAAGGATCACCGACACGGGTAGTGCCACCGCCCATCAGCGCAATTGGTCTATGGCCCGTCTTCTGGAACCAGTGCAGCATCATGATGGGCACGAGTGAACCGGCATGAAGGCTTGGGGCTGTGCAGTCAAAGCCGATATAGGCTGTGACGGTTTCCTTTGCGCAAAGCTCGTCGAGCCCCTTGGGGTCCGAAATCTGGTGAATAAACCCGCGTTCAGAAAGAACCTTCAGGAACTCCGATTTGAACTCGCTCATATGCATTTTTCCCGTGACAGCATGCCGGATCGTCCGACCTTAAAACCATTTCGCCCCGCTATATCGGAAGTCAGGCAAGATTTCACGTGGCCAGCGGAAAAAAGCTGAAAATGGGTTGAGGCATTAATATGCGGGGGCTGGATAAAGCCAGGAGCTGCCCGCCGTGCGGAGGTAACTTCATTCTGACGTATATCCTTCACTCACCTGTCAGAGGAAATTGCTAATTCCCCTGCCAAACTTCAGGGGGCGGGCATGAGTGCGATTGTTATTTCCGGACTTTCGAAAACGTATCTCGGCAACACGCGTGCTCTTGATCGTGTGAGCCTCTCTGTTGGACAGGGTGAAATGGTTGCACTGATTGGCGCGTCCGGTTCGGGCAAGTCGACCTTGATCCGCCACATCGCCGGGCTTGTTTGTGCAGACAAAAATGCAAGCAGCTGCAAGATCTGTGTTGATGGGGCGGTTGTTCAGGAGGGCGGTCGCATATCGCGGAACATATCCGCCACCCGCACCGAAATCGGCGTGATCTTCCAACAGTTCAATCTTGTGCCGCGTCTGAGCGTCTTGAACAACGTGCTTGCAGGCTTGTTGGGCAAGCTGCCTGTCCTGCGGGGCATGCTTGGGCTGTTTCACAAACATGAAAACCAGTTGGCCATGCAGGCACTACAAAGAGTTGGCATTGCTCACGCTGCCCGCCAACGCGCCTCGACCCTTTCGGGTGGGCAGCAGCAAAGAGCTGCAATCGCCCGAACGCTTGTTCAAGGAGCGAAGGTTATTCTGGCTGACGAGCCGATTGCCTCACTCGATCCGGCCTCAGCCAAAAGGGTGATGGGCATTCTGTCGCGGATTAATGTCGAAGACGGCATCACCGTATTGGTCTCCCTTCATCAGGTTGAATATGCGCGACGCTACTGCAAGCGGACGATTGCCATGCGTGCTGGGCAAGTCGTTTTCGATGGGCCGAGCAGCGAGCTAACCACCCAGTTTCTTAGAGAGATTTACGGCGAGGCGAGTGAGGAACTCATTCTGCCTGACGCTGACGACTTCGGGACCGAGCCAATGACGGCACTGGCCTGATATATCCGAGAGGAGATTCATTCCATGAAACTTTTTGCACGTCTCGTTGCTTCTGCAGCGGTCATGATTGGCCTTGCCACCCCAGCCCTTGCTGATCGTGAAAACCCAGATGAATTGTATTTCGGCATTCTGTCGACCGAATCCAGTTCGGCTCAGCGTGAAAAATGGGGGCCGTTGTTGGCTGCCATGGAAGCGTCGATTGGTCGTCCGGTCAAAGCGTTCTTCGCCTCTGATTATGCCGGCGTTATCGAAGCCATGCGTTTCGATAAGGTTGATGTGGTTTGGTACGGCAATAAATCCGCAATGGTTGCTGTTGATCGCGCCGGTGCTGAAATTTTCGCGCAGACGACAGAATCCAATGGCCAGCAGGGCTATTGGTCGGTGATGGTCACTCATAAAGACTCAGGTTTGACTTATGAAGACGTCATGAAATGCGACAAGACCTTGAATTTTGGTCTTGGTGATCCGAACTCAACATCGGGCTTCTTGGTTCCATCGACATTTGTGTTCGCAAAAGAGGGTGTTAACCCGAAGGATTGTTTCAAGACAGTTCGTAATGCGAACCACGAAACGAACCTCATTTCAGCTGCAACGAAGCAGGTTGATGCAGCGGTGGCTTCCTCGACCGGCATGTACTCGCGTTTGAAAAAAGCAAAGCCTGAGCTTTTCGCGGAGCTGAAGGAAATCTGGCGGTCTCCCCTGATTGCTTCTGACCCGATCGCTTGGCGTCCAGAACTTGATCATGAGCTGAAAGCTGAGATCATGTCCTTCTTCATGAGCTATGGCCGCCTTGGCAGTGATGAAGACGTTGTGAAAGCGCGTGAAAACCTTGCTCTCATCGACATGGGACCTTTTGTTCCTTCGTCCAATGCCCAGCTTTGGCCGTTTTATGAGATGGATCAAATCCGCCAGCGTATGTCCCTTGAAGGGGACACGACGTTCTCAGATGACGAACGGACCACTAAGATCCTTGCTATCAACGCCAAGATCGATGAAATCCGAGCGGCTGCTGCGGCACGTCCTCGGAAATAATGTGAATGGTGGTTGTGAAAATCGGGAGGGCCAGTTGGCCCTCCCGTCTTTTTGAAGAGATAGACAGGATACTTCCCATGACCGGCGTCACTCACACGATTAGCCTTGCGGAAAAGGAAATTCCGGTTCCGGGACGAAACCGTCAGGAGCAGGTGTTTGACCTGCTGATATGGGTCGGCCTAATTGCCATGCTCGTGTGGAGCTTCAAGCCTGCGGAAATGAACCGGCTCGGTGACGTTTTGACCGGCGGTGGCAATATGGCGATGCTGCTTGAAGACTTTATGGTGCCCAATTTTCGTTATTGGCGGAGTTACATGGAGCTGATGCTAGAAACCGTCCAGATGGCGGTGTGGGGGTCTGCATTGTCCGTTTTTCTGGCCGTTCCGTTCGGCTTGCTGTCGTCGTCCAACATTGCGCCGTCTTGGGTGGTGTTTCCTGTTCGGCGGCTGATGGATGCGTTCCGCGCCATCAATGAGCTGGTGTTTGCCTTGATTTTTGTTGCCGCTGTCGGTCTTGGACCGCTTGCCGGAGTTCTGGCGCTGGTCATCCATACGACCGGGACGTTGGCCAAACTGTTTTCCGAAGCCGTTGAGGCGATCGATCCACGTCCCGTTGAGGGCATCAAGGCAACGGGAGCACCAGCTGTTCAGGAGATTGTCTACGGGGTTGTCCCGCAGGTGCTGCCTTTATGGATTTCTTATTCGCT
This sequence comes from Roseibium algae, assembly GCF_037783265.1. Classification (NCBI taxonomy): domain Bacteria; kingdom Pseudomonadati; phylum Pseudomonadota; class Alphaproteobacteria; order Hyphomicrobiales; family Stappiaceae; genus Roseibium; species Roseibium algae. The sequence continues at coordinate 134,939 of NZ_JBAKIA010000005.1, read as the reverse complement.
CTATCGGTTCGAGGCGAATGTCCGGGCAGCGACTGTGCTGGGCATTGTTGGGGCAGGCGGTATCGGCATGTCGCTATCGGAAGCGTTGCGTGGCTTCGATTATTCGTCCGGCGCTGCAATTCTCTTGATAATTCTCGTGACTGTTTCATTGCTGGATATTTTCGGGTCTCTGCTGCGCAAGGTGGTTATTGACGGGCAGGACCACAGTCGGTTCGCTGCCTACATGTTGTTTTTGACATGCCTTGTTGTGGGCATAGAAATAGTGCTTTCCCAAACGAGTTGACGCGCAGGAGCGTTGAAGAAAGCCTCTCCATAAACGCAAAAAGGCCGGGCATTTGCCCGGCCTTTTCGTGTCTTATCCAATAATGGATTAAACGGAGTAGTAGAGGTCGAATTCGACTGGATGCGGCGTCATTTCATAACGCTCGACTTCTTCCATCTTAAGTTCGATGTAGGCATCGATCTGATCGTCATCGAATACGCCGCCGGCCTTCAGGTAGTCGCGGTCTGCGTCCAGGGATTCCATGGCTTCGCGCAGAGTGCGGCAAACCGTTGGGATCTCGGACAGCTCTTCTGGCGGCAAGTCATAGAGGTTCTTGTCCATGGCTTCGCCCGGATGGATCTTGTTCTTGATCCCGTCAAGGCCAGCCATCAACAGAGCAGAGAAGCACAGGTACGGGTTCGCGGACGGATCCGGGAAGCGAACTTCAACGCGCTTTGCTTTCGGGTTGGATGAGAACGGAATACGGCAAGATGCCGAACGGTTGCGCGAGGAATATGCCAACAGAACAGGTGCTTCGTAGCCCGGGACCAGACGCTTGTATGAGTTGGTCGATGGGTTTGTAAAGGCGTTCAGAGACTTGGCATGCTTCAAGATACCGCCAATGAAGTAGAGGCAGCTCTCGGACAGATCAGCATACTGGTTGCCAGCGAAGACAGGAGCGCCTTCGTTCCAGATCGACAGGTGACAGTGCATGCCTGTGCCGTTGTCGCCGAAGACTGGCTTTGGCATGAAGGTCGCTGTTTTGCCATAAGCATGAGCAACCTGGTGCACAACGTACTTGTAGATCTGCATGTGATCGGCACAGATAGTCAGCTTGTTGAATTTCATGCCGAGTTCGTGCTGAGCGGCAGCCACTTCGTGGTGATGCTTTTCAACGGAAACGCCCATGTCAGCCATGACTGATAGCATCTCGGAGCGAATGTCCTGGCAGCTGTCGATTGGCGGAACCGGGAAGTAGCCGCCCTTTGTGCGCGGACGGTGGCCAAGGTTGCCGGTTTCATACTCGGCATCCATGTTGGATGGCAGCTCGGAGCTGTCCAGCTTGAAACCCGTGTTGTATGGGTCCGCTGCGAAGCGAGCGTCGTCGAAGATGAAGAATTCAGCTTCTGGGCCAACGAAGATGGTGTCACCAAAACCGCCGGACTTCACGTAGGCTTCTGCCTTCTTGGCCGTCATACGTGGATCGCGGTTGTAAGCTTCGCCTGTGATCGGGTCGACCACGTCGCAGATGATAACCATCGTTGACTGAGCGAAGAATGGGTCCATGTGGACGGATTCTGGATCCAGGATCAGCATCATGTCGGACTCGTTGATGGCCTTCCAGCCAGCAATTGAGGAGCCATCGAATGCAACGCCTTCAGCGAACATGTCTTCGTCAACGAGTGTGACGTCCATGGTGACGTGTTGCATCTTGCCGCGCGGATCGGTGAAGCGCAGATCGACGAACTTAACGTCTTTTTCCTTGATTTCCTTAAGGATTTCAGAGGCGGTGGTCATACTGTCCATCCCTTTAGTGATTTATAATTCATTCGGGTTTGTTCCAGTCCAGCAGTTGCCTTGTTCTGCAGGCAACATGCGCGGATTGAAAGTTCTGGCCGGACGGCCGTGTAAAATTGAGGCTTAGATAGCGTCTTCGCCGAACTCGCCGGTTCGAATGCGAACTGCTTCCTCGATATTTGAAACAAAAATCTTGCCGTCTCCGATGCGACCGGTCTGGGCGGCCGAGCGAATTGCTTCGACAGCCTTTTCCACCATATCGCCGGTGAGTACAATCTCGACTTTGACCTTCGGCAGAAAATCAACGACATACTCCGCGCCACGATAGAGCTCTGTGTGGCCCTTCTGGCGTCCAAAGCCTTTGGCTTCGGTCACGGTGATTCCCTGAAGACCGACCTCCTGGAGAGCTTCCTTCACTTCATCCAGTTTGAAGGGTTTAATGATGGCCTCGATCTTTTTCATCACCTTCGTCTCTCTCCGAATTTATTGGCCGAATCTGATGGCCGAATGGTCTGGCGCGAAACCGCAAGCCGACGTCAAGTCGCGAATGCTCATTGCGTGACACTTATTAGCATATGCCGTGCCAATTGGAATAGAAGGCGGAACTCGCCGAAAAAAGGGGCATTCTTGATTTTCTGCTGTGTTGCGCGCCCTGATGACCGGCAATTATTTGAATAAATTATAAACAATATGCCTTTTTTGTATGCGTTTCGTCATTTTGACCCGCCGGTGGTGCGGTTTTCTAGGTGTGGGCCTGTTTCTTGGTCTTGTGCGTTTGGCGTAGGGTTCCTGTGTTCTGCCATCTGGTGGTGAGGAGTTGATTTTGACTGCTGAAATTCATGGATCTAACCTAGGGGCAGGGAGTGTGCCGATGATGAAATCTGCGCTGTTGACGCCTGCCGAGATGAAGCGTGCTGATGAAATCACGATTGACTCCGGGGTGCCCGGTATTGATCTGATGGAATGTGCCGGGGATCACGTTGCCAGGCTTGCCCGAGATATGTGCGGGACGGAAGGACGGGTTCTCGTTGTCTGCGGCCCCGGTAACAATGGTGGTGATGGTTTTGTCGCGGCGCAGTGTTTGCAAGCCACTGGAAGGCAGGTGGATGTTGTTCTGCTGAAAGAAGCGTCCAGCCTGACCGGAGATGCGGCCATTGCTTATTCCCGTATGGGGTTTGAAGGCGAGCTGACAACGACAGAGGGGCTGCGCCAGAAGCTGTTGGGCTGCTCTTTGGTGATTGATGCTTTATTTGGTGCAGGCCTCAGCCGGCCGCTTCAGGGCGAGGCAGAGGCATTTGTAAGTGCTATCAATGAGAGTGGCATTCCTGTTCTTTCCGTCGACCTTCCGTCCGGCCTAAATGGTGAAACGGGGCAGGTGATGGGAGGAGAGGGCGGTTGTGCGATCCGTGCAGAGCGAAGCGTCACGTTCTTTCGGCACAAGCCTGGGCATTATTTGATACCAGGAAGGGTGCTTTGCGGGCGGGTCGATTGTGTCGATATTGGAATTAGAGAAAATGCCTTGTCGGAGATTGGTCCTACAACCTTCATCAATGGTCCGGATGTCTGGAGTTCCTTCTTTCGGGTTCCGCAACTCGGTGGCCATAAATATGATCGCGGCCATGCAGTGATCTTTGGCGGGCCTATGATGACTTCCGGGGCTGGGAGGCTTGCGGCAGGGGCTGCGCTGCGGGCAGGGGCCGGATTGGTCACGCTGGTCTCGCCGCCGTCAGCCGTGATGGCAAATGCAACACAATTGACGGCTGTCATGCTGAAATCGGTCAAGGAAGCTGGTGGGATCTTGGAGCTGCTAAAAGACCCACGCTTGAATGCGGCTTTGATCGGGCCGGGCTATGGCCTTGGGGATAACGCACGCGCAGCGATACAGGCGATTTTAGAATCAGACTGCGCATTGGTTCTGGACGCGGATGCGCTGACTAATTTTCAACATCAGCCAACTGAATTGTTTGATGCCATTCACAAGCGGGCGGGGCCGGTGGTCATGACACCGCATGATGGAGAGTTTGCGAGGCTGTTCCCGGATTTGATGGGGCTGCCCAAGCTTGAGAAAGCGCGCCAGGCGGCGCTCAGGTCTGGTGCTGTGCTTGTGCTCAAGGGGGCGGATACTGTGATTGCGTCACCAGATGGGCGTGCCGTGATCAACGAAAATGCGCCTGCATGGCTCGCCACGGCAGGGTCAGGAGATGTTTTGGCAGGTATTGTCTGCGCAGCGCTAGCACAGAAGGTTTCAGCTTTTGAGGCTGCATCTATGGCAGTGTGGCTGCATGGTGCAGCGGGCGCAGAAGTCGGTCCGGGGCTGATTGCGGAAGATCTTGTACCGGCTCTTCGGCTGGTGATTGCGAAGCTTGTGGGGATAAGCTGAGTGTATGATTACATAAATTTGTCATTTTCTCTTTGACCCTGAGAAATCGGGTGTTATAGAGGCCGCGCTTCAGATCAAGGTCTGGTAGCCGAATGCGGATGTGGTGGAATTGGTAGACACGCTAGATTTAGGTTCTAGTGGCGCAAGTCGTGGGGGTTCAAGTCCCTCCATCCGTACCAACAATTTGATTGTCCCCTTAAAAATTATTAGAATTGTCAGGGTCGCTCCGCGCGCTTTGGGATTCCTGTGCAAATGCGTTGGTTCTGTAGTGATGCAAGACATCGCCTGAATCTAAAGCGTTTTGCCATAATAGAAAGCCGCGCAAGTCTCCGCAATTCTGTGCATTTCAGGGCGGAAGCCCTCGGTTTTCTGGTGTTTTCAGGCCGCGGATCATGCCCCCGGCATACTCCCTCGCCCTTGACACTTTGGTGCCTAGCCTTTATCGCGCTCACATCGTGCGTCCTGACCTTTGTTCAGGGGCGGCGCTGCTGTTTTGAACGCTCTCGTAAAAAGGGGAGTGCATGCGGCAGGGTCAACGGATTCATATAAACAAAACATCCGGGGCGGTTTCCGCTGCGGACCGAGGACGAAGCAAAACCCATGCAGGTAACCGAAACCCTCGCCGAGGGCCTTAAGCGAGAGCTGAAAATCGAAATTCCGGCTGGCGATCTGGCTACAAAGCTTGATGCCTATATGGACGACATGAAGTCCAAGGCGCAGATCAAGGGCTTTCGTCCAGGCAAGGTGCCACTTTCTCATCTGAAGAAAATGTATGGTCGCCAGGCCATGGCTGAAATTCTCAGCAACACAATTCAGGAAACAAGCCAGAAGGCTCTTGAGGATCGTTCCGAGCGCCCTGCGCTGACGCCTTCGATTGATCTTCCTGATGAGCAGGCCGAAGCTATTTTGGCGGGCACATCCGATCTTTCTTTCGCAATGTCTTATGACGTTCTGCCTGAGTTCGACATCGTTGATTTCAAGGGTATCGAGATCGAGCGTCCTGTCGTTGAGATCGCTGATGCGGAAATCGATGATCAGATCGCCGAGATCGCCAATAACAACGCGCCATTTTCCGACAAGGACGGTGCTGCCGAAAGTGGCGACCGGGTCACCATGTCCTACCTTGGCAAGATTGATGGCGAGCCTTTTGAAGGCGGTGCTGATGAAAATGGACAGCTCGTTCTGGGCTCCAACTCCTTTATACCTGGCTTTGAAGATCAGCTGATTGGCGCCAAAGTCGGCGACAAGAAGGTTGTTGAAGTCAGCTTTCCTGAGGATTACCAGGCTGCACATCTGGCCGGTAAAGCTGCGACATTTGATGTTGAAGTCAAGGAAGTCGGCACACCTGGTGAAGCCAAGATCGATGATGAGTTTGCAACGAACCTCGGCCTGGAATCACTCGACAAGCTGAAAGAAATCGTTCGCGGCCAGATCGAAAGCCAGTTCGGTACAATGACACGTCAGCGGGTTAAGCGTCAGCTTCTCGACAAGCTGGACGATCATTATTCCTTTGATCTGCCTGAAGGCCTTCTGAATTCAGAATTCGACGTTGTCTGGAAGCAGGTCGAAGAAGACATGAAGCGCAACGAAAAGACATTTGAAGACGAAGACACCACGGAAGAAGCAGCCAAGGCGGATTACCGCAAGATTGCTGAACGCCGGGTTCGCCTTGGTCTGGTTCTGTCTGAAATCGGCGAAAAGAACGAAATCCAGGTTTCTGACGAGGAAATGCAGCGCGCTCTTTACGAACGTGTTCGTCAGTTCCCGGGTCAGGAACAGCAGGTGTTCGAATTCTACAAGAACAACCAGCAGGCTCTGGCATCTCTTCGTGCGCCGATTTATGAAGAAAAAGTCGTCGACTACATGCTCGAGCTGGCCAAGGTTACGGATAAGACCGTCACCAAGGAAGAGCTGGAAAAGCTTGTGGCTGAGGAAGAAGAAGACGCCTAAGCGTTTTCTATCGTAAAATCGCCAGATGTGGCTCGGCCTTAACCTTGCCTTCACGCCACATCTGCGATGACTTTGCGAACAGGGCGACATCCCCTATGTATGGGGTGTCGCTTTTTTCGAGTCAGGTCGTGAGCAGTTTTTTGCTTCAAGGCCTGTGGTCTGACCGTGTAGCTTTATTCACGGCGTACTCAAAGCATGGATAAGGTATGAAGGATCCTGTCGATATCTACATGAACACCCTCGTTCCGATGGTCGTCGAGCAGACGAACCGCGGCGAGCGGGCCTTCGATATCTTTTCGCGTCTCCTAAAGGAGCGCATTATCTTCCTGACCGGTCCGGTTGAAGATCATATGGCAACGCTCGTCAGCGCGCAGTTGCTGTATCTGGAGTCTGAAAACCCGACCAAGGAAATTGCTGTTTACATCAATTCTCCTGGTGGTCTGGTGACATCTGGGCTCGCAATCTACGATACGATGCAGTTCATCCGTCCTGCGGTGTCGACCCTGTGCATCGGACAGGCTGCATCCATGGGCTCTTTGCTCCTGGCTGCCGGCGAGAAAGACCTGCGCTTCTCTCTACCGAATGCGCGCGTCATGGTGCATCAGCCGTCCGGCGGGTTTCGCGGCCAGGCTGCAGACATCATGCTTCATGCTCAGGAGATCCTGAAAATGAAGCATCGTTTGAATGAGATTTACGTGAAGCATACGGGTCAGTCTCTTGATGCCGTTGAAACCGCTCTTGAGCGCGATAACTTCATGACTGCTGATCGCGCCAAAGAATTTGGCATCATCGACAATGTGATTTCTGATCGCGCAAGCCTTGCTGGCGATATCGCCAGCTAAAGAAATATAGTCCACCGGTTGAGGAAAACCGGTGGATTCCTCTGGAGGTGACCCTAGATATGGTCAAATTCCGGAGCCGCCTTAAGCCTATATTGATTTTTTTCGGCGAACCATGGTCACATTGGGCGCCATAAAGAGTAAAATTGGTCTTAGGTGGGATATTCGAGCCAATTGCCTTAATTTGGCTTGATCTTGTTAGATAAGGAGGGAATGTCCTCCTAATGAACGTGGGGTTGAATAAATGACCAAGGCCAGCGGCAGCGACTCCAAGAACACGCTCTACTGCTCATTCTGCGGTAAGAGCCAGCATGAAGTGCGCAAGCTGATCGCCGGCCCGACTGTTTTCATTTGTGATGAATGTGTCGAGCTGTGCATGGACATCATTCGCGAAGAAAACAAGTCATCGCTGGTGAAGTCTCAGGACGGAATCCCGACACCTCAGGAAATCCGCCACGTATTGGACGATTACGTAATCGGCCAAAACAGCGCGAAGAAGGTCCTGTCTGTCGCCGTTCACAACCATTACAAGCGCCTGAACCATGCTTCCAAGAACAATGATGTGGAGCTGGCGAAGTCGAACATTCTTCTTGTCGGACCGACTGGTTGCGGCAAGACACTCCTTGCGCAGACTTTGGCGCGGATTTTGGATGTTCCCTTCACTATGGCCGATGCCACCACGCTGACCGAAGCCGGTTATGTGGGTGAGGATGTCGAGAACATCATCCTGAAGCTGCTTCAGTCTGCTGATTACAATGTGGAACGTGCACAGCGCGGCATCGTTTACATCGATGAGGTCGACAAGATCAGCCGCAAGTCTGACAATCCTTCGATCACACGTGATGTGTCCGGTGAAGGTGTGCAGCAGGCTCTGTTGAAAATTATGGAAGGCACAGTGGCGTCTGTGCCCCCACAGGGCGGTCGCAAGCATCCTCAGCAGGAGTTCCTGCAAGTCGACACAACGAACATCTTGTTCATCTGTGGCGGTGCGTTTGCTGGTCTGGACAAGATCATTTCGGATCGCAGCACGCAGACATCCATCGGCTTCAAGGCGCAGGTGCACGCACCTGAAGATCGCAAGACCGGTGAACTGCTGTCTGTTCTGGAACCTGAAGATTTGTTGAAATTCGGTCTGATCCCGGAATTCGTTGGTCGTTTGCCTGTTATCGCCACACTGGAAGATCTCGATGAGGCTGCCCTTGTTACGATCCTTACAGAGCCCAAGAACGCTCTGGTGAAACAGTATCAGCGTTTGTTCGACATGGAGAGCGTAGAGCTGACATTCCATGAAGACGCACTGAAGGCGATTGCCAACAAGGCGATCGAGCGCAAGACAGGTGCTCGTGGTTTGCGGTCCATTCTGGAATCGATCTTGCTCGATACCATGTATGAATTGCCAGGCCTGAAAGAGGTCAAGGAAGTCGTGATTTCTCCGGAAGTTGTGAAAGGTGAGGCGCGTCCGCTTTACATTTACGAGGACCGGGAAGAATCTACGGCAACCAGCGCTTAAGGCGACCTGATTGCACTGTGGGGCAACCTCGTTGAAAATGTCGCCTGCAAGGGCGGCATTTTTGCGTATTTACGGTGTGTAACTGCGAGTTTTCCACCGCGTATCTAAGTCTTGGCAGTGTTTGGCGTTCAAGTTTCTGCACTGCCTTGACACCGGGCATATGGGTGTCCACCTAATAGGATAACATGACGGCTAAGTGGACTGGCAGCATGCCCAATCGGGGTGCTTCGGTTTGGCCTTTGCAGATATCTCCCATCTGCTGCCGTCTTTCAGCATTTCGTACCGCCTTGACTGATCAGGGGACGGGATGCGCAGAGAAAGGAATTAGAATGAGCGATCAAGAAATCGGCTCTTTTGATGAAGACAGCAAGTCTGTCTATCCTGTGCTGCCACTGCGCGACATAGTTGTGTTTCCGCACATGATTGTTCCGCTGTTTGTTGGTCGCGAGAAGTCGATTCGCGCTCTGGAAGAGGTTATGAGCACGGATAAGCATATCCTGCTCGCCACCCAGGTGAACGCTGCGGATGACGATCCAAATTCCGACGAGATTTATGAAGTCGGCACATTGGCGACAGTGCTGCAGCTGCTCAAGCTTCCCGATAACACGGTGAAGGTCCTGGTCGAGGGCGGTGCGCGTGCGCGTATCGATTCCTATACAGACCGTGCGGACTACTATGAAGCCAGCGCGACTGTGCTGCCGGAGCAAGATGGCGAGAACATCGAAGTCCAAGCGCTTTCGCGCTCAGTGATTGCCGAGTTCGAGAACTACGTGAAGCTGAACAAGAAAGTTTCACCTGAGGTTCTGGGCGCGGTTAATCAGATTGAGGATTACTCCAAGCTCGCTGATACAATCTCTTCTCACCTGGCGATCAAGATCCCCGAGAAACAGGAAATCCTGGGAATCGTTTCTGTTGCCGAGCGTCTTGAGCGCGTTCTGGGCATGATGGAAAGTGAAATTTCCGTCCTTCAGGTCGAAAAACGTATCCGTTCGCGCGTGAAGCGCCAGATGGAGAAGACCCAGCGCGAGTACTATTTGAATGAGCAGATGAAGGCCATTCAGAAAGAGCTCGGCGATAGTGAAGACGGCCGTGACGAGCTGGCTGAACTCGAAGAGAAAATCAAGAAGACCAAACTTTCCAAGGAAGCGCGGGAACGCGCTGGCGCCGAGGTCAAGAAACTCAAGCAGATGAGCCCGATGTCAGCCGAAGCAACGGTTGTACGGAATTATCTCGATTGGTTGGTCGGTATTCCTTGGGGCAAGAAGAGCAAGGTCAAGCATGACCTGAAACTTGCTGAGGAAGTGCTTGATACGGACCACTATGGCCTGGAGAAGGTCAAGGAACGGATCGTTGAGTATCTCGCCGTCCAGAAGCGGGCGAACAAGCTCAAGGGTCCTATTCTGTGTCTTGTTGGCCCCCCAGGTGTCGGTAAAACGTCTTTGGGCAAATCCATTGCGAAAGCCACCGGGCGCGAGTTCATTCGCATGTCCCTTGGAGGCGTGCGTGATGAAGCTGAAATTCGTGGACATAGACGGACTTATATCGGTTCCATGCCCGGCAAAGTCATTCAATCCATGAAGAAGGCCAAGAAGTCCAATCCGCTCTTTCTGCTCGATGAGATCGACAAGATGGGTATGGACTTCCGCGGTGATCCGTCATCTGCGCTGCTTGAGGTGCTTGATCCGGAACAGAACGGTTCCTTCATGGACCACTATCTGGAGATTGAATACGATCTTTCAGACGTGATGTTCGTCACGACCGCCAATACGCTGAACATTCCCGGTCCTTTGATGGACCGCATGGAAGTGATCCGTATCGCTGGTTACACCGAACCGGAGAAGATCGAGATTTGTCGTCGACATTTGATTCCAAAGACGGTGAAAGATCACGGTCTGCGTGACGGCGAGTTTTACATTGAAGACGCAGCGCTTGAGTTCATTGTTCGCCGTTACACCCGGGAAGCCGGTGTACGTAATCTGGAACGCGAAATGGCGACCCTGGCCCGTAAAGCGGTCAAGGACATCTTGATGAACGAGAAGACCGCCATCACGGTGACGCCGGAAATTGTCGAGGAATATCTCGGTGTGCCGCGCTATCGTTATGGCGAAGTCGAGAGCGAAGATCATGTAGGTCTTGTGACGGGCTTGGCATGGACAGAAGTGGGGGGCGAGTTGCTCACCATTGAAGGCGTTATGATGCCTGGCAAGGGCAAGATGACCGTGACGGGCAACCTGCGCGATGTGATGAAGGAATCAATTTCTGCGGCGGCGTCATATGTACGCTCCCGTGCGGTTGATTTTGGAATTGAACCACCGTTTTTCGACAAGCGGGACATTCATGTTCACGTTCCAGAAGGGGCGACCCCGAAGGACGGACCATCTGCTGGTATCGGCATGGCAACGGCCGTGATTTCGACGCTGACGGGCATTCCAGTGCGCCGCGATGTGGCAATGACTGGCGAGATCACTCTTCGTGGTCGCATCCTGCCGATTGGTGGTTTGAAGGAAAAGCTCCTGGCGGCTCTGCGCGGCGGAATCAAGACGGTGATGATCCCTGAAGACAATGCCAAGGACTTGGTTGATATTCCTGATTCGGTGAAAAACTCGATGGATATTATCCCGGTTTCGAACATGGATGAGGTGCTCAAGACAGCTCTTGTTCGTCTTCCAGTGGCCATTGAATGGGATCAGGCTCGTGCGGATGCAGCAGCAAAACCTGCTCCTGCGGACGGTGATTCGTCTGGTGTCGTTGCGCACTAAATGCGCTTGATTTTGTGCAAAAATTGGAAAGCCCCGGCCTCGCTGGGGCTTTTCTTATGAATAATCCCTGAAAATGGCGGTTTTCTGCGAAAAAATGGCTTGCGTTCGGAGCCATTTGGACCGATTTTCCGGCAACGGCGCTAACGGGAATCGTTGGCCAACCGCCGTTTCTTAGAAAGGTATCTGCTATGAACAAGAACGATCTGATCGCAGCCGTCGCAGAAAAGACCGGCCTTACGAAGGCCCAGGCAGGCGAAGCTGTTGACGCAACGTTTGACGTTGTATCCGAAACGCTGAAGAGCGGCGACGAAGTTCGTATCATCGGCTTCGGCAACTTCACTGTTTCTGCACGCGCAGCCACCGAAGGTCGCAACCCGCGCACCGGTGAGACGATCCAGATCCCGGCGTCTAAGACACCGAAGTTCAAGGCCGGTAAGGGCCTGAAGGATGCAGTAAACTCCTAAGAGGGTTTTACAGAGCGACTTCGCTTCAACCTCGCGTGCCAATGGTACGCGAGGTTTTCTTTTGCCTGAGGCTTCGTCCTAATGCTTCTGCTTCGTTCTTGTGTCTATGTCCGTACCCAAGGAACGATAAGTGGTGGCTACCGTGGCCAAGAGGGCAGGGAAGGGGCAAGCTGGCCCTGGTCGTTGTGTGCTGCTCACAGGCGTACGTGAGGGCATCGGCAAATCCCTGATGCTTGCAATGGCTGAAGCCGGTGGACCGTTTCCCACAGGCAGAACTGCGCTCCTGAGCCTTGATATCTGCCGTGTTTTGAACCTTTGGCAAATCAATTAGATGGCTTGTTGATAACCTGAATTGTAGTTCTTGCATTGCTGAAAAAAACTGCTTAAAAGCACCTCACCAAGCGCGAACGACTAGAGCGCTTAGGGCGATTAGCTCAGTTGGTAGAGCGCCTCGTTTACACCGAGGATGTCGGGAGTTCGAGTCTCTCATCGCCCACCATTACCTTTAATTGATTTTACTAAACTTCTTGACCTCTCTTGGGTTCCGGCTTTCTGTCTCGTACACAACGCTGGTCCACAATGATAGTTGTAATGGCTTCCCCCGTACTTATCGTAAAAAATTTGCTATATTCTCGTTCAGCTCCCCTCAGATGTTAGAAAACTCGCCCACGGTCGTCCGCTAACTGTCCCCGTTAGTGACCGACTGCGGACCGTCATGGTCAAGGATTACGTCAAGGTGTACTTTGGGGCTCGATATCCTAAGGAAGCGAAGGAACTGTTCGTAGCAGCCCATGCAGCTGTGAACTCCTTCTGGAAAGTTTTGCGTGAAGGTCCAAAGCTGTTGGTGTGGAGGGTCAATCCGTGGGTGGCCACATTCTAAACTTGGTGGACCCTAGCGTGAGGATTACGGAGGCCGACCGGGGCAATGAAGGTTGCGTAAGGTTCAACGAAAATGGGTCCCGCCGAGGGAAAGCGACATCCGCGCCTGTCGAGGTTGATGCCTCAGATTCTTTTTGGAAATTTCAGGGGGAAGTAAAGCGGGGCCAACTTGTGCGAGCTATGAATCACTAAGTATACTTCTGCTTGGTGTCTAATAGGCGGCTTGCCCTTCGAAGTTGATCAGGAGCTACTGAGAGATGTCCGAATTTTCAGATGATGAGATTTACCGGAACTCCTTGCCAATTAAGACCTATGTCAGCAAGGCAATAAGCAGTCTTGATGGGGATGGGAAAAAGATTCGTATCGCGAACAAGGTGATCGATGGTAAGGAAAGTCTAGCCTTCGCCAAGGTGGAGGACGAGATCATTTTAAGAGAGACGCCTAAGCAACGGGTTCAAATTAAGGCGACTTTTATTCAGGATGATCGATCATTCCAAACAGTGACTATTCAGAAATTCTCCGGAAAAGGTGAGCCAAAGCAACATTTTACTTTTCTGCCTGCCGAGGTGGGGAAATTGCTTAAGTTCCTGACGGATGTTCGGAGAATTCACTTTCCAGATGACAATCGGATAAACATCCAAGACAGTGATCTTGAGGAGTTGTTATTAAAGCCTGATCAACTGCGCAGAATTGCTGCTGATAACCAAGAGCTTCTAGCCGCGGTGGCTCGCAGTGAGATCACAACTGAGGATGTGGTGGCACTAGCTTACCGGAAGGAGCAACTCAAGGTATTTGAGCGACTTCTCTCTGACGACACTTTTTTCGAAAAATGCCGGGAACAAAAAGGGCTTGGTCCTGAGGGCGTTTGGCAGCGGTTCCTCGAGAAGAACGTCTGGATTCTCGGCTATTCGTTAAGTCTTATAAATTTTGGTCCGCTGGAAGATCGCAAACTTGAGCAGACGGTGCGTGGAAGTGATGTTTTGGGGCCTGGTAAAAGGGTTGATGCGTTGTTGCGTTCTAGGGCTGCGCTGAGCACAAGCGCCTTCGTTGAATTGAAGCATCATCAGACTGAGTTGGTTGAGAAGCAGACTTACCGGTCTGGTATTTGGTCGCCCTCTAAGGAACTTTCGGGGGCGGTAGCGCAGGTTCAGGGGACCGTAGCGGCGGCTTTGGAGCGATGGAGCCGTTCGGAAAATATTACTCGACAAGACGGAGAGCCAACCGGCGAGACTCTTTATACCACAGAGCCTCGTTCATTCGTGATTTGTGGTCGACTGACCGAGTTTGAGCAAGATCACGGTGTTAATGAGCAAAAATTTGGTTGCTTCGAACGATTTAGGCGAAATCTGCAACGTCCGGAAATTTTGACCTATGACGAACTGTATGAGCGAGCATGTCTGATAGTTCAGGCGACAGATCAGGGGGCGGATTAGTTTCCATCCGCGCCATTGTTATTGGTTGGAGTTGACCCCGGGGATTTGAGCGAGCACCGTAAGGCCCGCGAGTAAAAGGTAAATGAGGGTGACGTATCGTTGCCGGATGCTACAGTTATCGAACGAAGCGACTAGTTCATGAGTTCCTTCAGCTATGACACGGAACGCGCCATGAACGCCGGGTAGATGCGCCGGATCTTGTGATAGCGGTCCAAGACGTCTTGCTCAGTGATCGTCTCTTTGCCGCGATGGGTAAATTCATTCCGCTTGTTATTGAAGGTGGTTATAGCGGCAAGCCATGTGGGGGCGGTGCCGAACAATTTCAGTAGCTCGATCTTTGGTCCGAAATTTCGGAATCTCTCGGGCTTGAAACGGACCTGAGTTACAATGCCAAGAACATAGTCGAGTGTTTGTTCAGATTCGAGATGGGAGCGGATGATAGCGCCAATATCATCAGGCTCGAACATCGCACGGCTCATTCGGGCATAATCGAGGTCGCGGGCTAGTGTGGCTGTTCCAATATCCATTGCGGCTCCGTGATTTGCTGGGCGTTACAAGCAAGAATCGGTGGGAGCGGCTGAGCGGCCAACAACAACTGGCGTTGACCCGAGTGCACCCGGCTGGTACACATAATCATCACTGCGTCGGAAAAAGCGTAGTAAAATCAGTCGGATTTTGGCGTTCTGTGAGACTTCGAGTCTCTCATCGCCCACCATTCCCCTTATTTATATTATGACCTCGTATGAAGTCTTGCTGTGTTTATCTGAACTTGGCTTTAGCTCCTTCGGGATATGATGGCCAGAGTCTGCGTCATTTTTGCGATGGTGTGGATGTTCAGCATGATGTGTACAGGCATTCGGTTCGTTTCCAGGCAACAAAATTTCCGGATCGAGCTTCTGCACCTCCCGATAAATGCTGCCCGGTAAAACGAATTTCTCTTGATTGATCCAGATCCGAAATTTTTATGGGAAATTGCATCGGCGATTTGTGCCAAGTTCCTTTGATGATTGCATTTTATCCACAGTGAAGACACGGGCAGGGATGGCCGGAGAGGCAGGGTTTTGGATTGTTTTGCAAAAACGTCATGAAGTGGCTTCTCAGGCGCTTGACTTAACTCTTCAGCCGCCGTACATCAGCGCCACTTCGCAAGGACATAACGTCGTTGCTGCGAAGCGGGTGTAGCTCAGTTGGTTAGAGTGCCGGCCTGTCACGCCGGAGGTCGCGGGTTCGAGTCCCGTCACTCGCGCCACTTTCTTTCGAGAGGAAAGGAAGAGGCGCTAAGATATACCGTTAAGTACGCGGGTGTAGCTCAGTTGGTTAGAGTGCCGGCCTGTCACGCCGGAGGTCGCGGGTTCGAGTCCCGTCACTCGCGCCACTTACGGTAAAATCCTCTCTTCTCCTTCATTATGGAATAATTTATTCCCCTCCCGGGGAGGCGGTCATTCGCGGTAGATCAGGGTGCGCTGCATTGTCGCTTGTTTCATGATGCGGCCGTATTTTGACAAGTGGTTTTCCAATGTCGCGATTCTTTAGCAATGCGTGCGCCTTCTGAATAATATCAGGGCTTTCTTATACTTTTTCAAAGTTTTCAACCGTTCTGCAGGAGCTCTAAAGGTAAGGTTCGCGCCAAGGTGCGCCAAAACTGGCAAAAGCATGACATTTGTTTGGCAGGCAAGGGTCTTGCGTTGCAGCAAGGGGTGAGCTAATCGTGCCCTCGCATGTTGGCCAATCAAGAGCCGACGGGGCTTGGCTTATTCCGCGCTTTAAATGCTGCGTTAAGTCAAATCCGTGTAGGCTGGATCTCCTCCCGATCCGCCCTCCATATGCGAAGGACGCGAAAGACATGGAAGAACTCTTGCGGGAATATATCCCGATCGTCGTGTTCATCGGCATCGCGCTGGTGATAGGCCTCGCTCTGCTCGTCTCGCCATTCGTATTGGCTTACAGAAATCCGGATCCGGAAAAGATGTCTGCCTATGAGTGCGGGTTCAATGCATTCGATGATGCGCGCATGAAATTTGACGTGCGGTTCTATCTGGTCTCAATCCTATTCATCATCTTTGATCTGGAAGTTGCCTTCCTGTTTCCTTGGGCTGTCAAATTTGGCGATCTAGGCTGGTACGGTTTTTGGTCCATGATGGTATTCTTGGGAGTGCTGACAATCGGCTTCATCTATGAATGGAAAAAGGGAGCGCTGGAATGGGATTGACCGCCACATCCGGCCCGCTGATCGCGGAAAGCCCGAAGGGGATCATCGACCCGAATACCGGTAAGCCGGTGGGAGCGAATGACCCGTTCTTCATGGACGTGAATGATGAGCTGGCTGATAAAGGTTTTATCGTTACCTCGACAGACAATCTGATTCAGTGGGCACGTACAGGCTCGTTGATGTGGATGACATTTGGTCTTGCCTGTTGCGCTGTTGAAATGATGCAGATGTCCATGCCGCGCTATGATGCTGAGCGGTTTGGTTTTGCGCCACGTGCATCTCCGCGTCAGTCTGACGTGATGATTGTTGCCGGTACATTGACCAACAAGATGGCTCCGGCCCTTCGCAAGGTTTACGACCAGATGCCAGAGCCGAGATATGTGATCTCGATGGGGTCATGTGCAAATGGCGGTGGCTACTACCATTATTCCTATTCGGTGGTACGTGGCTGCGATCGGATTGTTCCGGTCGACATTTATGTTCCAGGCTGCCCACCAACAGCCGAAGCGCTTCTCTACGGTGTCTTGATGTTGCAGAAGAAAATTCGGCGCACGGGTACAATCGAACGCTAAATTCCTAGATTTGAAGGCGGCGGTTTCCGCCTCTTCACAAGGCTCCAACGGAGTGAGGTCTTAAGACATGGACGAGACACTTAAGGAACTTGCAGAGCATATTGAATCTGCTCTCGGCGGTTCCCTTTTGTCCTGGACCGTCGATCATGGTGAGCTGACCCTCGTTGCCAGCACCCCGGACGTTCTGGATGTTGTGCGGTTTCTGCGTGACAACAGCGCCTGCAAGTTCGTCAATCTGACCGATATTTGTGGCGTTGACTGGCCAGCTCGTGAAAAGCGGTTCGATGTGGTCTACCACTTCCTGTCTCCGGTACAGAACCAGCGCATTCGAGTAAAAGTTTCGACCGATGAAGAGACGCCTGTTGCTTCATTGACAGCGCTATTCCCCGGTGCCGAATGGTTCGAGCGTGAAGCCTATGATATGTATGGCATTCTGTTTTCCGGTCATCCGGACCTTCGCCGTATCCTGACGGATTATGGATTTGACGGCCATCCGCTGCGCAAGGACTTCCCTGTCACCGGGTTTGTTGAAGTGCGCTACGATGATGAAAAGAAGCGTGTCGTTTACGAGCCGGTTCGTCTGAACCAGGAATTCCGCAACTTTGATTTCCTCTCGCCATGGGAAGGCACGGATTACGTGCTGCCCGGCGATGAGAAAGCGAGCTGAGGTCCTTGTGATGGGTGAAAGACTATCAGGCAGTTGTCTCTGCGGTGCGGTGAAGTTTACGGCTGTGCCTGCTGATGGTGAAATGGCGGTATGCCATTGTCGCATGTGTCGTAAATGGACTGGTGGAACCTATATGGCTGTTGCTTGTGGCTCCAGTGTTGAGTTCTCTGACGAAGCATCGCTCGGAATTTATCGCTCATCTGGTTACGGCGAGCGGGTGTTCTGCAAGGATTGCGGGTCAACACTTATCTGGCGGATGCAGGATGGATCCCATAACTCTGTGTCAGCCCAGGCATTTGATGATCCTTCACAGTTTAAGTTTACGAGCGAGATATTCGTTGACGAACAACCTGCAAATTATGCTTTTGCAAACGATACCAAGCGTATGACGGGGCCGGAAGTCTTCGCGCTTTACGCCCCAGAACAGGATCCTCAAAATGGCTGAGGCTCAAGTCCGAAATTTTAATATCAACTTCGGTCCGCAGCATCCGGCAGCGCACGGTGTTTTGCGCCTGGTGCTTGAGCTGGACGGTGAGGTCGTAACGCGGGTTGATCCGCATATCGGCCTTTTGCACCGCGGCACAGAGAAGTTGATTGAGCAGAAAACATATCTGCAGGCGATCCCATACTTTGACCGTCTCGATTATGTTGCGCCGATGAACCAGGAACATGCTTTTGCTCTGGCCGTCGAACGTATGCTTGATATCAAAGTTCCGATGCGCGGCCAGTTGATCCGCGTATTGTTCTCCGAAATCGGCCGTATTTTGTCTCATCTTCTGAATGTCACAACTCAGGCGATGGATGTCGGGGCCTTGACACCGCCCTTGTGGGGGTTTGAGCCTCGCGAAGAGCTGATGGTGTTTTATGAGCGGGCTTGCGGCGCACGTATGCATGCTGCCTATGTGCGTCCGGGCGGTGTTCATCAGGACCTGCCACGCGATCTGCTCGATGATATCTGGGATTTCTGCGATCCGTTTCTACAGACGCTGGATGATATTGAAGGGCTTTTGACCGACAACCGTATCTTCAAGCAACGTAATGTTGATATTGGCGTTGTATCTCTTGATGATGCATGGGCCTGGGGCTTTTCCGGTGTCATGGTTCGCGGCTCTGGCGCTGCCTGGGATTTGCGCAAGTCGCAGCCTTACGAATGCTATGCGGATATGGATTTCGACATACCAATCGGCAAAAACGGCGATTGCTATGACCGCTATTTGATCCGCATGGAAGAGATGCGCCAGTCCGTGCGCATCATGAAGCAGTGCCTTGAGAAGCTGACGGTTGAAACGGGCCCGATTTCTTCGAAGGATGGCAAGATCGTTCCGCCTAAACGCGCTGAGATGAAGCGCTCGATGGAAGCTTTGATCCATCACTTCAAATTGTATACTGAAGGCTATCACGTACCTGCTGGCGAAATTTACGCCGCGGTTGAAGCGCCCAAGGGTGAGTTCGGCGTGTATCTGATCGCAGATGGCACCAACAAGCCGTATCGCTGCAAGATCAAGGCTCCTGGCTACGCGCATCTTCAGGCGATGGACTTCATGTGTCGTGGACATCAGTTGGCCGACGTTTCGGCTGTTCTTGGATCCATGGACATCGTATTCGGCGAGGTTGACCGGTGATCGGCGGCCTTCGCACTGTAAATTCGACCTTGGCAGCCGCTATCTCGGCTCCGGTCATCGACACAAGACGGGGATAGCACCATGGCGGTTCGTAGACTTGCCGCGGAACAACCTGAGAGCTTTAGCTTCACTGAGCAGAATCTCGTGTGGGCGAAAAAGCTGATCGACCGGTATCCGGCTGGCCGACAGGCTTCTGCTGTCATTCCGTTGTTATGGCGTGCTCAGGAGCAGCATGAAGGCTGGGTATGTGAACCTGCAATCCGCTACATCGCGGACTTGCTGGACATGCCTCATATTCGTGTTCTTGAAGTTGCGACATTCTATACGATGTTCCAGCTGCAGCCGGTGGGCAAGAAAGCCCACATTCAAGTGTGTGGAACGACGCCATGCCAGCTGCGCGGATCTGAAGATCTCATAAACATCTGTAAGTCTCGCATTGCCAAGCATATGCATGAGATTTCCGAGGACGGAATGTTCTCATGGGAAGAAGTTGAATGTCTCGGTGCCTGCGTAAACGCGCCGATGGTCCAGATCTTCAAGGACACCTATGAGGATTTGACGACCGACAGCTTCAACAAGCTGCTCGACGATATCTCCGAAGGCAAGGAAGTGACGCCCGGCCCACAGAACGGCCGCCGTTTTGGCATGGCAGCAGGCGGACAGACGAGCCTCACCGAGATTGATGACGACACCAAGGGTGTTCTTCCGGTCCCGCATTTGGTCAAAGGCAATGAGTATGCATCTCATGCTTTCGCTGGCGGACCTATCAATGCCCAGGGTAATGATTACAACGGTGTCCCAACACCAGCTGAAGACGCAGTCGCCAAGGTAAAGGCAACTTTCGCTGCAAAGTCAGCCGCCAAGGCTGAGGCACCGGCTGCTGCTGAGCCTGCCAAGAAGGCCGAAAAGCCTGCAGCCAAAGCGGATGCGCCGGCGCCGGTATCCAAGGCGAAGCCGGCAGATGACGCGCCTGCTGTTGCGGAGAAAGAGCCCCAGTTGCTCAAGGCTGCACGCGATGGAAAGGCTGATGATCTCAAACAGCTGAAGGGCGTTGGTCCGAAGCTTGAAGGTACGCTCAATGAGCTGGGCTTCTATCATTTCGATCAGGTTGCTGGTTGGGGTGCCGCGGAAATCGAATGGGTCGACAGTCGCTTGAAGTTCAAGGGGCGGATCGAGCGGGACGGTTGGGTCGCTCAAGCCAAGATTTTGGCAGAGGGCGGCGAGACCGATTTCTCCAAACGTGTTGCAAAGGGCGATGTACCGTCCAGCAAGAACGAAGGGTAGGGGAACGATATGCTGAAGGATCAGGATCGGATCTTCACCAACATTTACGGGCTGAATGACTGGGGTCTCGATGGCGCCAAGAAACGCGGCCAGTGGGATAACACCAAGGGGCTGCTCGACAAGGGGCAAGCCTGGATCATCGATGAAATGAAGGCTTCCGGTCTTCGTGGACGCGGTGGTGCTGGCTTCCCGACAGGTCTCAAGTGGTCCTTCATGCCGAAAGAATCAGATGGGCGTCCGGCTTATCTGGTTGTGAATGCCGATGAATCAGAACCCGGCACCTGTAAGGATCGCGAGATTCTGCGCCACGATCCGCATACGCTGGTCGAAGGCTGTCTGGTTGCCGGTTTTGCGATGGGCGCGATTGCTGCCTACATCTATGTGCGCGGCGAATTTATTCGTGAACGCGAGCGGCTTCAGGCGGCAATTGACCAGGCCTATGACGCGGGTCTGATCGGCAAAAACAACAAGAACGGCTATGATTTCGACATCTATGTCCATCATGGTGCCGGAGCTTATATTTGCGGCGAGGAAACTGCGCTGCTGGAAAGCCTTGAAGGCAAAAAGGGGCAGCCTCGATTGAAGCCTCCGTTCCCGGCGAACGTTGGTCTATATGGTTGTCCGACCACTGTGAATAATGTGGAATCAATCGCTGTTGCGCCGACTATTCTGCGCCGGGGCGGCAGCTGGTTTGCCGGGCTTGGTACGCCTAATAATACTGGTACCAAGCTGTTCTGCGTTTCGGGACATGTCACACAGCCTGCGACCTTTGAGGAAGAGCTGGGCATCCCGTTCTCCGAGATGATTGAAAAGCATTGCGGCGGAATTCAAGGTGGCTGGGACAATCTGTTGGCTGTTATTCCGGGCGGATCATCCGTGCCATGTTTGACTGCTGCGGAAATCAAAGACACGGCGATGGATTTTGATACGCTTCGAGGTCTGGGGTCAGGTCTTGGAACGGCTGCGGTGATTGTCATGGACAAGTCCACAGACATCATCAAGGCAATCGCCCGATTGAGCTATTTCTACAAGCATGAGAGCTGCGGACAGTGTACACCCTGCCGAGAGGGAACCGGCTGGATGTGGCGTGTCATGGAGCGCATGGTCAAGGGACAGTCCTCTTACGAGGAAATTGATATGCTGTTCAATGTGACCAAGCAGATTGAGGGCCACACCATCTGTGCACTCGGCGATGCAGCAGCCTGGCCGATCCAGGGTCTGATCAAGAATTTCAGGCCAGTGATCGAACAGCGCATCGACGACTATGTCGCCAAGGGCAAAGCCCCGGCGATGGTTGCAGCTGAGTAACGCGGAAACGGGATTTGGAGAGCAGGCGATGACAAAGCTGATCGTCGACGGCAATGAAGTGGATGTCCCTGCGGACTATACGCTGCTTCAGGCATGTGAAGAAGCTGGCGCCGAGGTTCCGCGGTTTTGTTACCACGACCGGTTGTCCATTGCTGGCAACTGCCGGATGTGCCTTGTCGAAGTAAAGGGTGGACCACCTAAGCCGACGGCGTCTTGCGCCATGTCGGTGAAGGACCTGCGTCCGGGCCCCAATGGCGAGCCGCCGGTTGTCGAAACCAAAAGCCCGATGGTGAAGAAGGCCCGCGAAGGGGTGATGGAGTTCTTGCTCATCAACCATCCGTTGGATTGCCCGATCTGCGATCAGGGTGGTGAGTGCGACCTGCAGGATCAGGCGATGGCCTATGGCGTCGATAATTCTCGCTTCGGTGAGAATAAACGCGCTGTTGAGAACAAGCATCTTGGGCCGCTGGTCAAGACCATCATGACCCGCTGCATTCACTGCACCCGTTGTGTTCGGTTCACGACGGAAGTTGCCGGTGTTGCTGACATGGGCCTTGTTGGCCGGGGCGAAGACGCTGAAATCACCACATATCTTGAGGCGGCGCTGTCCTCCGAGTTGCAGGGCAACGTTGTTGACCTTTGCCCGGTTGGAGCACTGACGTCCAAGCCTTACGCCTTTAATGCGCGTCCATGGGAATTGACCAAGACCGAAAGCGTCGACGTGATGGATGCGGTTGGCTCCGCGATTCGCGTTGATACACGTGGCAAGGAAGTCATGCGGATCATGCCTCGTTTGAACGAGGCGGTGAACGAAGAGTGGATTTCCGACAAGACACGTTACATTTGGGACGGTCTCAAGACCCAACGTCTCGATCGTCCTTATGCCAAGAAAGACGGCAAGCTCCAGCCTGTGTCATGGGCCGAAGCCTTCCAGATCATTGCTGACAAGGTAAAAGCTGCCAATCCGGAGCGCATCGGTGCTCTGGCGGGTCAGTTGGCTGGCGTTGAAGACATGTTCGCGCTCAAGAGCCTGATGGGCAAACTGGGTGTTGCCAACATGGACGCTCGGGCAGTCGGATCACCACTGCATCCGAAAAATGGTCGTTCAAGCTATCTGTTCAACTCCACGATCGAAGGCATTGAAGATGCCGATGCGATCATGTTGATCGGTACGAACCCACGCCTTGAGGCACCGGTTCTAAATGCCCGTATCCGCAAGCGGTATCGTCGCGGCAATGTTCATATCGGTCTGGTTGGTGAGAATGCCGATCTGACCTATCCGGTTACATATCTTGGTGCCGGACCGGACAGCCTGAAACCATTCCTCGAGCATGCCAAGTCAAAGGCTGAACGTACGATGTTCATCATCGGGCAGGGTGCTTTGAACCGTCCGGATGGAGCGGAAATTCTGGCAACTCTGGCTGCTGCAGCCAAGTCGCTCGGTGTTATCAAGGACGATTGGAACGGTTTCAATATCCTTCATAGCGAAGCGTCTCAGGTTGGCGCACTTGATCTCGGGTTCGTTCCGGGTGAAGGCGGTAAAGACACATCTGATATGCTGGCACCTGGTGCAATGGATGTGATGTTCTTGCTCGGTGTGGATGAAGTCGAAGTTCCAGAAGGTGCATTTGTTGTCTATCAGGGCACTCATGGGGATCGTGGCGCACACCGCGCTGATGTGATCCTTCCGGGCGCGGCCTATACGGAAAAGTCGGCTCTTTATGTAAACACGGAAGGCCGTGTTCAGATGGGTGATCGGGCTGGTTTCCCTCCGGGCGATGCGCGTGAAGATTGGGCAATCCTACGGGCACTATCGGCGGTTTTGGGTCAAACGCTTGAGTTTGATTCCCTACCTGGCTTGCGCGCCAAACTCTTTGAAGCTCATCCGCATTTTGCTGAAATTGGCGAAATTGCATCCGGTGATGCTGCTGACATCGAAAAGCTGGCAAATACGTCGGCCAAGATGGGCAGCTCAGGTTTCGCGAATGTTGTTCGCGACTTTTATCTTACAAACCCGATTGCACGTGCATCGGCCGTGATGGCGGAATGTTCCGCCTTGGCCAACGCACGGGCTGCGGAAGCAGCGGAATAAGGGCAGGGGACAGACATGTCGGACTTCATGACGACCTACGGCTTTCCGTTCCTCTGGATGGTATTCCAGAGCGTGTTGCTGCTCGTCGTTCTCTTGTTGATCATTGCTTATGTGCTCTACGCTGACCGCAAGATCTGGGCTGCTGTCCAGCTTCGCCGCGGACCAAACGTTGTCGGGCCGTGGGGATTGCTCCAAAGTTTTGCGGATTTGTTGAAATTCGTCCTGAAGGAGCCGGTCATTCCGGCAGGCTCCAATAAGGTGCTGTTTCTTCTGGCTCCTTTGATTTCGGTGATGCTGGCTCTGGCCGCTTGGGTTGTTATTCCCGTCTCTGACGGATGGGTGATCTCGAATATCAACGTTGGCATTCTGTTCGTCTTTGCGGTGTCTTCACTTGAGATCTACGGTATCATCATGGGCGGGTGGGCTTCGAACTCTAAGTACCCATTCTTGTCGGCGCTGCGCTCCGCAGCCCAGATGGTGTCCTATGAAGTATCCATCGGCTTTGTAATTGTGACAGTGTTGCTTTGCGCAGGGTCGCTGAATCTGACTGAAATCGTTTATTCTCAGAAGACCGGTCTGGCCGACATGCTGGGCGTGCCGTGGTTCACGATGCTGAACTGGTACTGGTTGCCTTTGTTCCCGATGTTTGTGGTGTTCTTCATCTCGGCTTTGGCAGAAACAAATCGTCCGCCATTTGATCTGGCTGAAGCTGAATCTGAGTTGGTTGCCGGTTTCATGGTGGAATATGGCTCAACGCCATACATGATGTTCATGCTTGGTGAATATGCCGCCATCTGTCTGATGTGCGCGCTCATGACGATTATGTTCATGGGTGGATGGCTGCCGCCATTCGACTTCGCACCGTTCACATGGGTGCCTGGTATTATCTGGTTTATTCTGAAGTGCCTTCTCGGGTTCTTCATGTTCGCGATGGTCAAGGCGATGGTGCCTCGTTATCGCTACGACCAGTTGATGCGCCTTGGCTGGAAAGTGTTCCTGCCACTGTCACTGGGTATGGTTGTGATCGTTGCTGCTGTCCTTATGACGATGGGGTGGGCGCCGTAACGTGAGTGTTTCAATTGCTGGTCTTATTGGTGCAGCGCTTGGGGGATACCTTGGCTGGATCGATTGGAAAATCCTGAAAGGGATCTTGGAAGCAATTGAGGGAAAGAACAGACGTGGAGGAGGCGACGGAGGCCTGGTTGCCAGGTACGGCGCTCTTCTACGGGGATTGAGTTTTGCATTTCCGTTGATTGGATTTCCGATCATCGGGTATCTGGCCGGCAGTCAACTTGTCGGATGAGTATTAAGGAAGGCAACAAGGCGATGGGACTAGATCAGGCCGCCAAATCGCTGTTCTTGAAGGAGTTCGTTTCGGCGTTCTTTTTGGCCATGCGCTATTTCTTCAAGCCGAAGCCGACAGTCAATTATCCCTTTGAAAAGGGTCCCGTGAGCCCGCGCTTTCGTGGTGAGCATGCCCTGCGCCGCTATCCCAACGGGGAAGAGCGTTGCATCGCTTGCAAATTGTGTGAGGCGATCTGCCCTGCACAGGCGATCACGATTGAAGCTGGCCCGCGACGAAATGACGGCACTCGTCGGACCACTCGTTATGATATCGACATGGTGAAGTGCATTTACTGTGGCTTCTGTCAGGAAGCCTGTCCGGTCGATGCCATTGTCGAAGGTCCGAACTTCGAGTTTGCCACTGAGACCCGGGAAGAGCTTTACTATTCAAAAGACAAGCTGCTTGCCAACGGGGATCGCTGGGAGCGGGAAATTGCTCGGAATATCGAAATGGACGCGCCTTATCGTTAAGGCGAAAACACCACTGAGGCGTATTGGCAATCCGGCCAATAGTCTTTCCTTGGGCCGGTTTCGGCCAGACGACAGGCAGGTCTTTCCATGATCCTGAACGCATTTTTCTTCTATCTGTTTGCCGGGGTGTTGTTGGCATCGGCCTTTATGGTCATTGCCTCTCGTAACCCGGTGCATTCGGTCCTGTTTCTGATTCTGGCGTTTTGTAACTCTGCCGGGCTGTTCATCATGCTTGGTGCTGAATATCTGGCGATGCTTCTCATTGTCGTTTACGTCGGTGCCGTGGCGGTGTTGTTCCTCTTTGTCGTGATGATGCTTGACGTTGATTTCGTCGAGCTTCGACAGGGCTTCCTTCAGTATCTTCCGGTCGGTGCATTGGTCGGAATTGTGCTCTTGGTGGAACTGTTCCTTGGGTTGGGAGCTTGGGTGATTTCACCGGAGGTTCTGAAACACGGATCTGAACCGATACCGCCTCTGACTGAAGTCACGAATGTCGAGGCTATCGCCAGCGTTCTGTATACGAAATACATCTTCTACTTCCAGGTGTCGGGTCTTGTGCTTCTGGTGGCAATGGTTGGAGCGATTGTTCTCACCCTTCGCCACAAGGACTACGTCAGGCGTCAGGACATCAACGTACAGGTTGCTCGTGGGCCGGAAACCTCTATCGAGGTTCGCAAGGTCGAAACGGGTAAAGGCATCTAACGCTTCGGCGTCATTCATCTAGACCGGACCAAGGCGAGCTACTCCGCGCCAGGTCCGGTGGGTTTAACGAGGGGAGCACGGCGAGGCGCCCATGGAAATCGGTCTGTCCCATTATTTGTCGGTCGCAGCCATTCTGTTCACGATTGGGATCTTCGGGATCTTTCTGAACAAGAAGAACGTGATCGTCATCTTGATGTCCATCGAACTCATATTGTTGTCGGTGAACATAAATTTTGTTGCCTTCTCATCTCATCTTGGAGATTTGATGGGGCAAATCTTCACCATGCTGGTGCTGACGGTTGCTGCTGCTGAAGCTGCAATCGGTCTTGCAATCCTGGTGGTGTATCACCGAAACCGCGGCTCTATTGCCGTGGAAGACATCAACATGATGAAAGGCTAGGGGCGAATGTACTCCGCAATCGTATTCCTGCCTCTGCTAGGCTTCCTGATCGTCGGGCTGTTTGGTCGGGCTTTGGGTGCTAAGGCGAGCGAATATATCACCACTGGTTTGGTGATTGTATCGGCGCTTTTGTCCTGGGTCGCATTCTTCTCCGTCGGGATGGGTGAAACCGGGCTGTATCAGGTGCATATCATGCGCTGGATTACAGCCGGTGCGCTGGATGTTTCCTGGTCCCTACGTATCGACACCTTGACGGTCGTGATGCTGGTTGTTGTGAACACGGTGTCCGCGCTGGTTCACGTTTATTCCATCGGCTACATGCACCATGATCCGCATCGGCCGCGGTTCTTTGCCTACCTGTCGCTCTTTACCTTTGCGATGTTGTCACTGGTAACGGCTGACAATCTGCTGCAGATGTTTTTCGGCTGGGAAGGTGTTGGCCTGGCATCATATCTTCTGATCGGTTTCTGGTATCAAAAGCCATCAGCTACAGCGGCTGCGATGAAGGCATTTGTGGTCAACCGGGTTGGTGACTTTGGCTTTGCCCTCGGTATCTTCGGCGTCTTCTACGTCTTCAACAGCATCGACATGTCGACGATCTTTGCCAACGCTCCCGGTATCATGGAGCGGGAAGGCCACGAAGCAGTGATGAGCTTCTTGGGCTATCATCTGGATGCCCATTCGGCGATGACCGTGATCTGCCTGTTGCTCTTTATGGGCGCTATGGGCAAGTCGGCACAGTTCCTCCTACACACATGGCTGCCAGACGCGATGGAAGGCCCGACACCTGTGTCCGCGCTTATTCATGCGGCGACTATGGTGACCGCCGGTGTCTTTATGGTTGCGCGTTTGTCGCCTCTGTTTGAACTGTCCCATACGGCCTTGACCGTCGTGACCCTCTTTGGTGCGACAACAGCGTTTTTTGCGGCGACTGTTGGCCTGGTCCAGAATGATATCAAGCGGGTGATTGCCTATTCGACCTGTTCCCAGCTCGGCTACATGTTTGTTGCCCTGGGCATTGGTGCTTATTCAGTTGCAGTATTCCATCTCTTCACACATGCCTTCTTCAAGGCCTTGTTGTTCCTTTGTGCTGGGTCGGTAATCCATTCGGTGTCTGATGAGCAGGACATGCGAAAGATGGGCGGATTGCGCAAGCATATCCCGATTACCTACTGGACGATGATGATCGGAACGTTGGCCTTGACTGGTGTCGGTATTCCGTTGATCGGTGGCCATATCGGTTTTGCAGGTTTCGTCTCGAAGGATGCGATCATCGAGGCTGCCTATGCGGCCAGCTCCAGTGAGCATGGTAACCCTTTTGCAGGGTACGGTTTCTGGTTGACGGTGCTCGCTGCCGGCTTGACCTCTTTCTACTCATGGCGTCTGACGTTCATGACATTCCACGGTAAGCCAAGAGCGCCGGTTGATGTGATGAAGCACGTGCATGAATCTCCCTTGGTGATGACTGTGCCGTTGTTCGTCTTGTCCATCGGTGCCGTGTTCGCCGGAATGGTCTTTTATGGACCGTTTGTCGGTGAGGGTTACGAGGCCTTCTGGAAAGGGGCTCTCTTTGTCGGTGCTGAGAACCACGTTCTTCATGAGATGCATCATGTTCCGACCTGGGTGAAACTTGCCCCGTTCGTGATGATGGTCTTCGGTTTTCTGGTTGCCTATCAGTTCTACATCCGGTCTCCGGAAACTCCCAAGAGACTGGCTCAGGAACATTCAGGTCTTTATCAGTTCCTGCTCAACAAGTGGTATTTCGATGAGCTCTACAACTTCCTGTTCATACGTCCTGCACTGTGGCTTGGTCGCGTGCTGTGGAAGCAGGGGGACGGCAAGGTGATTGACGGCTTTGGACCCAATGGCGTTGCAGCCCGCGTTCAGGATGTCACAACCTGGGTCGTCAGGCTTCAGACCGGATATCTCTATCACTACGCCTTCGCGATGCTGATTGGTGTGGCTGCCCTCATCACCTGGTCGATGTTCACCGGTGTTGGTACCGTCGGAGGAGCACACTGATGATTGACTGGCCCATTCTTTCAACGGTCACGTTCCTGCCGCTGATTGGTGTTCTGTTCATCCTGCTGGTGCCGGGTGACGACGAAGACAGCAAGCGCAACATTCGCATGGTTGCGCTGGCAACAACGGTGTTCACCTTTGGTGTTTCCCTCTTCATCTGGGGGTTCTTCGACTACAGCAATCCAGGCTTCCAGATGTTGGAAGATGGAGATTGGCTTGGTGGTTCCATTAATTACAAGATGGGCGTCGACGGGATTTCGGTCCTGTTCGTGATCCTGTCGGCGTTCCTGATGCCATTCTGTGTTCTCGCCTCCTGGGAGAGCGTGCAGAAGCGGGTCAGGGAGTATATGATTGCCTTCCTGATCCTGGAAACTCTGATGATCGGCGTGTTCTGCTCGCTTGATCTGGTGATGTTCTATGTGTTCTTCGAGGCAGGCCTTATACCGATGTTCCTGATCATCGGTGTCTGGGGTGGCGCGCGCCGCGTGTATGCGTCCTACAAATTCTTCCTCTACACGCTGCTCGGTTCGGTCTTGATGCTGATTGCCATCATGGCGATGTATTTCGAGGCAGGTACAACAGACATCACTGTGTTGTTGAACCACCCGTTCCCTTCAGAAATGCAGACCTGGCTCTGGTTGGCGTTCTTTGCAAGCTTTGCGGTGAAAATGCCGATGTGGCCGGTTCACACCTGGTTGCCGGATGCTCACGTTGAAGCACCTACTGCAGGTTCTGTGATCCTGGCCGGGATTTTGCTGAAACTTGGTGGTTACGGCTTCCTGCGGTTCTCCTTGCCGATGTTCCCGATTGCATCGGACATGTTCGCGCCGTTTATCTTCACCCTGTCTGTGGTGGCGATTATCTACACCTCTTTGGTGGCGCTGGCTCAGGAAGACATCAAGAAACTGATCGCCTATTCGTCGGTTGCCCATATGGGGTACGTGACGATGGGGATCTTCACCATGACGCCGCAGGGCGTGCAAGGTGGTCTGTTTCAGATGCTGTCACACGGAATTGTCGCCAGTGCGCTGTTCCTCTGTGTCGGTGTGATCTATGACCGGATGCACACACGCGAGATTTCTGCTTATGGTGGTCTGGTCAGCCGGATGCCGAAATATGCGGTAGCATTCCTGATCTTCACGATGGCGAATGTCGGCCTACCCGGCACGTCGGGTTTCGTCGGCGAAATCCTGGTTCTCATGGGGGCTTTTCAGGTCAACACCTGGGTTGCCGTGTTTGCGACAACCGGTGTGGTC
Source organism: Roseibium algae (assembly GCF_037783265.1). NCBI lineage: Bacteria > Pseudomonadati > Pseudomonadota > Alphaproteobacteria > Hyphomicrobiales > Stappiaceae > Roseibium > Roseibium algae. The sequence continues at coordinate 104,996 of NZ_JBAKIA010000005.1, read as the reverse complement.
CTGTCAGCAGCCTATGCCTTGTTCCTTTACCGACGCGTTGTGTTCGGGCCTCTTGAAAAGGAAAGCCTGAAATCAATCCTTGACCTGAACCTGCGGGAAAAGGTCATCCTTGCTCCAATGGTCGTCCTGACGATTTTCTTCGGCTTCTATCCGATGGCAATCTTGGATGTCACACAGGGGGCGGTTGATAACCTGATTACGCATTACCATGCAGCGCTTGAGGTAGCCGGACATATCCAGCATGCCCCAGCGGCGGCTCACTAACGATCCGAAGACGAGATGAAAGCCAATGTCTGATATGACACAACTGCCTGATCTCATGCCGGCTCTGCCGGAGATCTTCCTGGCCGTCGGAGCACTCGTGCTCTTGATGATCGGGGCTTTCGGCGGTCAGCGGGTCAGCTTCCTGGTTACGGGAATGTCGATGGGCCTCATCGCAGCGACAGCACTGTTTGTGTTGCCGTTCGGGGCTAAATTGGGCGTCACTTTCGGCGGCGCCTTTATTCTCGACGAATTCGCCTACTTTATGAAGCTGCTGGTGCTGATAGGCTCGTTCTTTGCGATTGCCATGTCCTGGGCCTTCGCCAAGAGCCAGTCGTTCGACAAGTTCGAATATCCGGTTCTGATTGTTCTGGCGACGCTCGGCATGCTGCTGATGCTGTCTGCCAATGGCATGATTTCCCTTTACCTCGGCCTCGAACTGCAGAGCCTTGCGCTCTATGTGATCGCGGCGATCAATCGTGAGTCAGTTCGCTCGACAGAAGCTGGCCTGAAGTACTTTGTGCTTGGCTCGCTGTCCTCGGGAATGCTGCTTTACGGTATGTCACTGGTCTACGGTTTTTCTGGCCAGATTGGCTTCCCGCAGATCGCTGAGGTCGTGTCCCATGAGGGCGCTTCCCTCGGGCTGATCATCGGTATGACATTCGTGCTGGCGGGTGTTGCCTTCAAGATTTCTGCTGTGCCGTTCCACATGTGGACACCAGATGTCTATGAAGGGGCTCCAACACCTGTGACAGCGTTCCTGGCTGCTGCACCGAAAGTTGCGGCCATGGGTATGCTGGTACGGATTGTGATCAGTGGCTTTGAGCCGATCACATCCGATTGGCAGCAGGTTCTTGTCTTCGTGGCACTGGCGTCCATGGCGCTTGGATCATTTGCCGCCATCGGACAGACCAACATCAAGCGGCTGATGGCCTATTCATCAATTGGCCATATGGGCTATGCGCTGGTTGGTCTGGCAGCCGGTACGCAGATTGGTGTTGAAGGCGTTGTGATTTACATGACGGCCTATCTGGCAATGACGCTCGGGGTATTTGCCTGCATCCTGTCCATGCGCCGCAAGAACGGGATGGTTGAGGACATTAATGAGTTGGCAGGCCTGTCGCAGACCAACCTGCCAATGGCGATCCTTTTGGCGATCTTCATGTGGTCGTTGGCAGGCATCCCGCCATTCATCGGTTTCTTTGCCAAGTGGTTCGTGTTCTCGGCAGCTGTTGAGGCGGGTCTATATCCTCTGGCAATCATCGGTGTCGTCATGTCGGTTGTTGGAGCTTATTATTACCTGCGGATCATCAAGGTCATGTTCTTTGATCAGCCTACTGAGGCTTTTGAGACCATGCCGGTGGAACTCAAGGTGGTTCTTGGACTGTCTGGCATCTGTGTGATCTTCTTTGCAGCCATGCCTGGACCGATTGTCCAGGCAGCGAGTGCGGCTGCGGGGGCGCTCTTCTGACCGAAGTTGATCGACAAAATTGTATTTCAAACCCGGCGTCCATGGCGTCGGGTTTGCGCGTTGAGCGCCACGATGATGTTGCTTCGACCAATACGCTCGCGTTTGAGCGCGCTCGCTCTGGCGATCCCGGTGATCTTTGGATCATTGCTCAAGATCAGTCATCCGGTCGGGGGCGCCGTGGTCGGCAGTGGGCCTCCATGCGGGGCAATCTGTTTGCAAGCTATCTGATGCTTAACCCGGGGCCGAGGTCCAGGATCGGCGAACTTCCACTGGTCGCTGCCGTTTCGTTGGCTGAAGCGATTGACAAATGTGCCGGAACGCACCAAATGGTCGGGTTGAAGTGGCCGAATGATTTGCTCGTTGACGGGGCCAAGCTCTCCGGCATCCTGCTTGAGGCGGAGACTGTTTCTTCCGAACAAATTGCCCTGGTTCTGGGATTCGGCGTGAACTGCGTTCAGCATCCGAAACAGGGGCTCTATCCAACGGTCGACCTTGCAGCTCTTGGCTACAGGATAACAGCCGAGGATCTGTTTGGTTCTCTGGCGCTGAGCTTGGGAAATTGGCTTGAACACTGGCGGCAGCCACAAGGTTTTGAGGTTGTTCGCAAGGCGTGGTTGGCACGGGCCATCCATCTTGGAAAAATTATCAAGGTGCGTAACGGGGATCGCGAGATGTCCGGCACCTTTTTGGATCTGGACGATCGGGGCCATATGATTCTTGGTCTTGAGAATGGGCAACGGGAAACCATTCTTGCCGGTGATGTCTTTATTGAGGGCTCGTAGCCTGTTGGCTCGCCCGACACCCCGAACACGTGATTTGGAGTAATACATGGCTTCTGCCAACGATATGGTCTTTTTGCCGCTTGGTGGCGTCGGCGAAATTGGAATGAATCTCGCCCTCTATGGCATCGGGCCTGAGGACAACCGTTCCTGGCTGATGGTCGATTGTGGCGTTTCTTTTGCCGGACCGGAATTGCCTGGGATTGATCTGGTCTTTCCAGACATTAAGTTCCTCGAAGAAGAGGTTGATAACATTGTAGGTATGGTGATCACCCATGCCCATGAAGATCACTATGGTGCCATCCTCCACCTTTGGCCTTTTCTCAAGATCCCGGTCTATGCGACGGCATTCACAGCCAGCTTGCTTGAAGCGAAAATTGCCAGCGAACCGGGGGCAGAAAAGGTTCCTGTGACTGTAGTCAAACAGGGCGACCGCATTGATATCGGCGCGTTCAACGTCGAATTCATCACCATGACCCATTCGATTCCGGAGCCTTGCGCTCTGGCTATTCGCACAACGGCCGGTCTGGTCGTCCATACTGGCGATTGGAAAATTGATCATACGCCTGGTGTCGGCAAGCCGATTGACCTGAAACGTCTTGAAGAGCTGGGCGAGGAAGGCGTGATGTCGCTTGTGTGCGATAGCACCAACGCGGTTCGCGATGGTGTGAGCCCGAGCGAAGGCGATGTGGCTGTCGAACTGAAAAAAGTCATGAAGGAAGCTAAGCACCGGATTGCGATTACGACGTTTGCATCCAACGTTGCGCGTATCCGGGCTATTGCTGAGGCTGCAGCTTCCTGCGGCCGTGATGTGGTCGTTGTCGGCCGCTCCATGCATCGGGTGATCGAGGTTGCTGGTGAGCTTGGTTATCTCGAAGGACTGCCAAACTTCCACGACGAGGAAGCCTATGGCTACCTGCCGCGTGAAAAGACCGTGCTGCTCTGCACAGGATCACAAGGCGAGGCACGGGCTGCCTTGTCACGGATTGCCTCTGGTGACCATCGCAACATTGGCCTTTCCAAGGGCGATACGGTGATCTTTTCCTCTCGTACCATTCCGGGCAATGAAAAGGCCGTTGGTGAGGTTCAGAACCATCTTGCCAATACAGAAGTTACCATTGTAACGGACAAAGACGCGCTGGTTCATGTCTCCGGCCATCCGCGCCGCGGTGAGTTGGAACAGCTCTACAATCTGCTGAAGCCAAAGGTTGTTGTGCCTGTTCATGGTGAGCCGCTGCATCTTGCTGCGCATGCTGAGTTTGCACGCTCCATGAAGGTACCTGAAGTCATTCGAGGTAAGAACGGCGACATCATCCGGATTAATTCGGGCCGTGCTGCCATCATCGATGAAGCGCCGTTCGGTATTATGGTCAAGGATGGCTCTATCCTGGATGACCCAGAAGTCACGGGCGTTCGGGACCGTCGCAAGCTGTCTTATGCCGGCGCGCTTGTGGTGTCTCTGGTGATCAACCGTCAAGGCGACCTGCTGGATGATCCAAAGCTGGCCTTGATGGGGCTGCCGGATACTGATGACGAAGGTGAGCCAATGGAGGAAATTATCTCCAAGGCCATCGTGGGCGCCGTGACGAGCATTCCCAAAGCGCGCCGCAAGGACAAGGATCTTGTGGGGGAGGCTGCCCGGCGGGCTGCACGGTCCGCTGTCCTTGACGTATGGGGCAAAAAGACGCTTTGTCAGGTGCTTGTAACAAGGCTATGAGCTGTAGATGGTCCGGAAATGAGGGTTTTCGGATCAACTGACAGGGAGTGAAGATCATGATCGGACGTTTGAACCACGTGGCTATTGCGGTTTCGGATATCGAGGCAGCAACGTCGGTTTACCGAGATACGCTTGGCGCTGATGTGTCCGAGAAGGTGGCTCAGCCAGATCATGGGGTGAGCACGGTCTTCATCAACCTGCCCAATACCAAAATCGAACTCCTGGAGCCATTGGGGGAGGCATCTCCTATTACGAAGTTCCTGGAGAAGAACCCTTCTGGCGGCGTTCATCATGTTTGTTATGAAGTCGATGACATCATTGCCGCACGTGATAAGCTGATTTCAGCGGGTGCGCGCGTCCTGGGTGATGGCGAGCCCAAGATTGGCGCCCATGGCAAGCCTGTGTTGTTTCTACACCCCAAGGACTTTCTGGGCACATTGACCGAGCTGGAAGAGGCGTAGACGTTCATGACATTAACGTTTGGTCTTGCTGTCTATTTTATGGTCTGGTGGATTGTCCTGTTCGCGATTCTTCCCTTCGGTATACGCCGAACCCAGGAAGAGGCAGGGGAGGTTTCGCCCGGTACTGAGGCGAGTGCGCCAGATCGGCCTCATTTCCTCAGAGTCATTGTCATGACGTCTGTGGTGACGACGATTGTGTTCCTCGGCTATTATTGGATCCGCGAGTCAGGTCTGACCCTGGAAGATATTTCGTTCCTGACGCCGCCTTCCATGCGCTGACAAACGACTGTTCTTCTGGGGGCAGTGAGCCGTTTGCCTGATTTTCTGAGTTTGCCGCGCCTTTCGGGTGGTTGAACTGCGTTCAAGACATTGTCCAGTGTTTTTCAATTCGCTCAATGATGGCTCTGTAATGCCTGAAATTCGTCGTTTACATAGCGACAGAGGTTGGGGCAGCAGACATTTGGATCGAAGTGTTCCTGAACTCATTCTAAAATTCATAAAGAAAGCGCAAAAAAAAAGCAGGGCCGAAGCCCCACTTTATTAAAAGTTCCGCGTCTAATACCCTCGTGCCCTATCAAAACCTTTCGATTTAGATAGGTCGGCAGCGACCTATTCGGGTGCGCCAGAGGGATCTTCCTCCCAAGACTCAGACCGCGATGTCTGTTGAGATGTTTAGTATTGCTACCCACAGCTCTTTTTCTTATGTTTATGACAATACTGTATCAAAATTGAGTTGTCACCTATTTGTGCTGAATAGCTTATAATTTTTGCTTGCGCATAAAAGGTTCATTCCCATGGCAAGCGTATTCCCCGCACTTTCGTAAGGGCGTTTCTGGTCCTGGCGATGCAATTTTCTCGACCATTGCAGCTTCTGGGGCTTGTTTTTGCCACGTCCTTGCGCTTTGACTGCGCTTCAATTCGGCAAACGCCTTTATCAAGAGAGATCACATGCGCCTGTCCCGCTATTTTCTGCCAATCTTGAAGGAAAACCCTAAGGAAGCGGAGATCGTTTCTCACCGGCTTATGCTGCGTGCAGGAATGATCCGCCAGCAATCGGCGGGGATTTATTCCTGGTTGCCGCTTGGCCTTCGGGTGCTCAATAAGATCCAGCGGATTGTCGAGGAGGAGCAGCATCGGGCTGGGGCTGTTCAGCTTTTGATGCCAACGGTGCAGTCTGCTGATCTATGGCGCGAAAGCGGGCGTTATGAAGCATACGGCAAGGAAATGCTGCGCATCACGGATCGTCATGAGCGCGATATGCTGTTCGGTCCGACCAATGAAGAGATGATCACTGACATCTTTCGCTCATCCGTGCGATCCTACAAGGATCTGCCGCTGAACCTTTATCACATTCAATGGAAGTTCCGCGATGAGGTTCGCCCACGCTTTGGTGTGATGCGCGGACGTGAGTTCTTGATGAAAGACGCCTATTCCTTCGACCTTGATCAGGAAAAAGCCGTCGAATCATACAATCGGATGTTCGTCGCATACCTGCGCACATATCGTCGCATGGGTCTGACGGCGATTCCTATGCGTGCTGAAACCGGCCCTATCGGCGGCGATCTTAGTCATGAGTTCATCGTTCTGGCCGAGACCGGCGAAAGTGCTGTCTATTGCCACTCTGATTTTCTTGAAAAGGATATCCCGGGCAATGACGTCGACTTTGACGGCGATCTGAGCGCGATTGTGGCTGATTGGACGTCCAATTATGCCGCGACTGAAGATGTCGTCGATATGGCGGAATTCGAAGCGTCTGTGCCTGAAGACAAGCGCATCTCTGCCCGTGGTATCGAAGTTGGTCAGACATTCTACTTCGGCACCAAATATTCGGAGCCGATGGGCGCAACAGTGACGGGCCCTGATGGCAAGGATGTGCCGGTCCACATGGGGTCTTACGGCGTTGGCGTGTCGCGTTTGCTTGGCGCGATCATTGAAGCCAGCCACGATGAAAATGGTATTATCTGGCCAGCTTCCGTTGCCCCATTCCATGTCGGCCTTGTCAATCTGAAACCAGGCGATGCTCTTACAGACCCGGTTTGCGAAGACCTTTATGCCAAGATGGAAGCTGCTGGCATCGAAGTCCTTTACGATGACACTGATCAGCGCGCCGGTGCGAAGTTTGCCGCGATGGACGTTATTGGGTTGCCGTATCAGGTGATAGCCGGACCAAGAGGCCTCAAAGATGGCCTGTTGGAGGTCAAGGATCGCAAAACCGGTGAAAAAGAGATGCTGTCTGCTGAAGCAACCTTGAACAAGTTGACTGCGGCATTGACGGTTTGAGGCGGCTCGCCGATCCTCGTGCAACTGGATTCGTCGAGGCGGTTAGTTAGGTGAATAGTCCATGGCGGCACGCATGAACAAAAGCTCTGAAGCGGAAGCATCTGCCGGAGCGCCAAGGGGCACGCGCCCCTTTGCGGCGTTTGAGTGGATGATTGCCGGGCGTTATCTTCGCTCGCGGCGCCGGGAGACTTTCATTTCGGTTATCGCCGGGTTTTCTTTCGCCGGCATCATGCTTGGCGTTGCGACACTCGTGATCGTGATGGCGGTCATGAATGGTTTTCGCTCTGAGCTTCTGGGCAAAATTCTTGGCATCAACGGGCATATGCTGGTTCAGCCGATCGATATGCCGCTGACGGATTATGATCCCGTTGCACTGCGGATTGAAGGCGTTCCGGGGGTGATCTCTGCCATCCCATTTGTCGAAGGGCAGGGTTTGATCTCCGGGCCTTCGGGCAACCTGGGGGGGCTTGTTCGCGGTGTTTCCGAGAGTGACCTTCGCCGTATTCCGCTGGTGGCTGGAAATATCCGTTCAGGATCTCTGGACGATTTTGATGCGGGCAAGGGCGTTGCCATTGGAACCCGCATGGCTCAGGAACTGGGTGTGGCGCTCGGGGATAATGTCAGAGTGCTGTCGCCTCGGGGCAGTGTCACGCCGATGGGGGTTACGCCTCGTATCAAGGCCTATCCGGTGTCTGCCATCTTTGAAATCGGAATGAGTGAATATGATGGCACTTTTATCTTCATGCCGATTCAAGAGGCCCAGGCGTTCTTCAATATGGATGGCAAGGCGACAGGAATCGAGGTCTACACGATCGATCCGGATCTGGTGGGCGGCATGCGCAGTCTGGTCGAGGATGCGGCCGACCGGCCTGCATTCGTGACTGATTGGCGGCAACGCAATGTAACGTTCTTTTCTGCGCTGGAAGTCGAGCGCAATGTGATGTTCATCATCCTGACGCTGATTGTTCTTGTCGCTGCACTGAACATCATCTCTGGTCTGATCATGCTGGTGAAGGACAAGGGCCGTGATATTGCGGTTCTGCGAACCATTGGTGCGACACGCGGATCTATCATGCGGGTGTTTTTGATCACCGGTGCCAGTATTGGCTTTGTCGGAACATTTGCAGGGTTCATCCTTGGTCTTGTAGTTTGCCTGAACATTGAAAGCATTCGCCAGTTCGTCTCTTGGCTGACGTCGACCCAATTATTTGATCCAACGCTGTATTTTTTGTCGAGATTGCCTGCCGAAATAGATTCGGGTGAAACAATATCGGTTTTGGTCATGGCGCTTGTCTTGTCTTTTCTGGCAACGCTTTATCCAGCCTGGCGGGCTGCCCGGCTCGATCCGGTTGAAGCCCTGAGGTACGAATAATGGCGGGAGAGAGCGAAGGTATGTCCCGGTCCGGCTCGGTCCTGGCAGGTGCAGCGCTTGCCTTAATCGATGTGACTCGCACCTTTTCCGAAGGCGACCGGGAACTGCATATTCTACGCGGTGCGGATTTTGCAATTCAGCCCGGCGAAATGGTGGCGCTGGTTGCGCCATCTGGAACAGGTAAATCAACGCTTTTGCATCTGGCAGGTTTGCTGGAGCATCCAGACGAGGGTGATGTCTTTGTCGGTGGTGTGAATTGCGCCGAGCTGGATGATGATGCCCGCACAGCGATCCGTCGCCATGATGTTGGGTTTGTCTATCAGTTCCATCATCTCCTGCCTGAGTTTACCGCGCTTGAAAACATCATGATGCCGCAGATGATTGCCGGGCTTGGAAAAGCCGAGGCTGCGGAACGTGCCCAGTCGCTTCTGGATTACATGAGGATGGGTGAGCGCAGTGGACATCGTCCGTCTGAGCTGTCAGGCGGGGAGCAGCAGCGTGTTGCTGTCGCGCGTGCAGTAGCCAATGCGCCGAGTGTTTTGCTTCTGGATGAGCCAACCGGTAATCTGGATCCGAAAACGGCCCACTATGTATTTGAGGCGCTGAAAGCACTGGTTCAAGCTTCTGGCGTGGCGACACTCTTTGCTACGCATAATATGGAACTTGCCGCACAAATGGATCGCTGCGTCACCTTGAGAGACGGTCAGGTTATCCAGATCACGCTTTAAATGAACGCGCCGGACAATGGTTCCGGCGGCTCTCCTCACTCAGTCATTATTGTGGTGCTGGTTTGCGCGAAATTGCACTTCCTACGCTGGTTTGTTGGCTGAATTTTACCGGTAAAATTACCTAACCCAAGTGCCGGCAGATTTCATCTGCTCTTATTGAGCTGTCGAGTCGAATGCCACGCATCTTCTTGGTAAAGCTGAATAATCAAACTTGACTTGTATACTCATGTTAATATACATACCAGTGATATATTAATTGGGGCTATAAAGCGAGGGCATAATGCGGCTTAGCACTCCGGGTACACGTTTCCACCCACTGGTGGCTTTTCTCACGATCACGACAGCACTGACTTCTCCTGGTTTTGCGCAAGATGGAGATTCCAGCGTCACGGCACTTGAGACGATTGTCGTCAAGGATGCTGGAGCGCAGGGAAATCCCGACGGGCCTGACAACGGCTTTGTTGCCAAGTCCACGGCAACTGCAACCAAGACTGCGACGGATATTGATCGCGTTCCCCAGTCGATCTCAGTTGTCACTCGTGATCAGATGGACGTGCAGGGTATTGAGACTGTCGGTGAAGCTCTTCGCTACACGCCAGGAATCCGAAGCGAAGCATATGGCGTTGACACGCGCTATGACTGGTATTTCATTCGCGGGTTTTCTTCCCAGGCTCAGGGGCTCTATCTGGATGGCCTGCAACTTCATTCCCAGTCCTTTGCCAACTTCCGCGTCGATCCGTTTGGCTTGGAGCGTCAGGAAGTTCTGCTCGGGCCAAATTCATCTCTCTATGGTGCGGGCAGTCCGGGCGGGTTGGTCAACCTGATCTCAAAGCGCCCTCAGGATGACACCTTTACGCGCTTATCTGTCTCAGCTGGATCGCCGCTCAGTGGTGACGTAACGGTCGACGTCAATGGTGCATTGAACGACAGCGGCACAATTCTAGCTCGGTTTACCGCTCTTGGACGCTTGGGCGAAACCCAGGTTGATCATGTTGATGATAATCATCTCTTCCTGGCGCCTTCGATCACCTTCAAGCCGAATGAAGATACGCAGCTGACCATCCTCGCCAAGTTTCAAAAGGATGAAGCTGGCACGTCGACCAGCTTCTTGCCATTTGGTGCGACGGTTGAACAAGCTTCCTTCGGGCGTATTCCGACGGACTTCTTCACGGGTGACACTGATCTCGACAGTTACAAGCGTGATCAATTCATGCTGGGCTATGAGTTCGACCATGCCTTTGATAATGGCATTAAGTTCTCACAGAATACCCGCTATTCTTATGTCTCGACCGACTATGAGACAATTTATGGCCTCGGCCTTGCCAGCAGTTTTATCCCGAGCTTGCCCGACACGCTTCTGCTTCGTCAGGCAATGGCGACGGATCAGAGCGTTGGTATTTTTCAGACAGACAATCACCTTGAGGGTGACCTGGACACGGGGCCGATCGGGCATCACCTGCTCGCAGGCGTGGACTACAGCTATGAGGACTTTGACAATCGTCAAGGGACCTCCAATGGTCCGGGCAACAGCTATTATCCGCTGGATATCCTGAATCCGGTCTATGGAATTAATCCGGATAGACCTGCCTATACTACGGATGCAACCACCACGACCCAGAAGCTGGGTCTGTATCTGCAAGATCAGATTTCTGTCACTGACCGGTTTGATGTCACTGCAGGTCTGCGGCAGGACTGGGTGTCCAGTTCGCTCAAAAATCATATGACGGGAACCAAAACCGACACCTTTGATACGGCGCTCACTGGGCGCGTTGGAGCCAGCTATGAAGTTCTGCCAGGGCTGAGACCTTATGTCAGCTACGGTACGTCTTTCGATCCTGTGTCGGGCACAGATGCGAATGGACGAGCGTTCGAGCCGGAAACGGCAACCCAATATGAGATCGGTGCGAAATATCAGGACCCGGATGGTCGCTTCCGTGTGACGGCAGCCCTGTTTGATCTGACCCGTGGCAATGTGCTTACCCGTGATCCGAACAGCCCGACCTACAACATTCAAACCGGTGAGGTGCGCTCTCGCGGCCTTGAGCTGCAGGGGCAGGCAAGCCTGGCCAAGGGGTGGAACCTGCTTGCGTCCTACACCAATTTTGATCTGGAAATCACCAAGTCGAACCGAGGCGACGAAGGCAAAGTTCCGGTCGGTGTTCCACAGCAAATGGCGTCGCTTTGGCTTGATCACAGCTTTGACGACAGACTTGAGGGCTTGCGCGTTGGAGGTGGTGTTCGCTATGTAGGTAAATCTTACGCCGACTCTGCTAACACATTGACAGTACCTAACTTTGTTGTGGCGGATGCGGGTGTCGGTTACAAATATGGTAACGCAGAGTTCTCTCTGAATGTGGGCAATGTGTTTGACAAGAAATACGTCGCGGCCTGTGCTGGAGAGAATTCCTGCTATTACGGCGAACGACGGACCTTCACAGCGAGACTAAGCTACGAATGGTAATGATCCGATCTGATAATTCTCCTGAGCAGAAAGGGGAGGCGTCGCCCGCTCCTTCCAGCTTTGAAGTGGAGGCCGTTCACCTTCAACGCGATGGCCGGGCGATCTTGAGTGATGTCAGCTTCAAGATTGATCCCGGGCAAGTCATGGGCATTGTCGGATCGAATGGTGCCGGAAAAAGCACCTTGATGAAAATGCTGGCCGGGCATGTCCGGCCAGACACAGGCACTGTGTTGTTTTGCGGAAAGTCGGTGTCTGCCTGGAACCCCAGGGCTCTAGCGCGTGGCGTTGCCTTTCTCCCGCAAACTCTGCCAACCAATGAAAATCACACCGTTCGAGAGCTTGTGTCCCTAGGGCGTTACCCTTGGCACGGGCCTTTTCGCCGCCGGTCTGATGAAGATTACAAGGCGATTGAGGAAGCCCTTCGGCAAACTGATTGTCTACCTCATGCGGATCGTCTTGTCTCGACGCTGTCTGGCGGGGAAAAGCAGCGCGCTTGGATCGCCATGGTGCTGGCACAGGCCAAGCAGTTCCTGCTTCTGGATGAGCCGACTTCGGCACTGGATATCGCTCATCAGGCGCGCACTCTCGATCTACTTCGCCGGATTTCTCATGATAATGGGATCGGGGTCGTTTTAATCGTGCACGATTTGAATATTGCTGCACGGTTTTGCGATAAGCTTTTGACGCTTCGAGATGGCCAGGTCGTTGCCTTCGACACACCGGAGATCGTCATGCAGCCTGACATCCTGAGCGAAGTCTATGACATCCCAATTCAGGTCTTCACTCATCCGGCTGAAGGCTATTCGGTTGGATACATCGCCTGATGAGACGGTTTATTCTTGCAGCTGTTGCCGGACTTTTTCTCTGCCAACACTTGGTTTCCCCTCGTGCTGAGCTTGCGGACACGGATCAGCCACCACGTGTGATCTCGTTGGACTGGGGACTGACATCTACGCTTCTGGCCCTTGGTGCGGCTGTGCCTGCCATAGCAGAGAAAAAGAGCTATGCTGACTGGGTCGGCGATGGACAAGCCCCTGCAACTGCTGTCGATCTTGGATTGCGCCTTGCCCCGGACATGGAACGTTTGCGAGAGCTGCAGCCGGATCTGATTTTGATCACGCCGCAATTTTCAAGCATTGAGCCGCGTTTGAATCTGGTTGCTAAGACCCGGAGCTTTGCCACGTTCACACCGGACAGAACCCCCTTGGCAAATGCCACGGAGATCACGCGCCAACTTGGCCAGATGCTGCATCTTGATCATAATGCCGTGCAGTTGATTGCTCAAAGCACAGCGGCTCTTGACGCGCTTCGGGAGACTGCGACACCTGCTCAAAAGGCCTGTGAATTCCTGATGGTCAACTTCGTTGATGACACGCATGTTCGGGTCTTCGGCAATGGCAGTCTTTATGGTGATGTTCTCAAGGCCGCCGGTATTCGAAATGCATGGACGCGGCCAACGAATTTCTGGGGCTATGGCACAGCGTCCCTGAATGCACTCTTGCGCCAGCCAGAGGCGGGACTGCTGATTGTCGGGCCAGTGCCCCTGGACGTTCAGCGCCAGCTGCAGCCGGACAGATCACTTGGAGCAAGTGACACATTGCTGGATCGTTTGCCTGCCGTTCAGGCTGGGCGATATCGCGTGCTGCCTGCCATCTGGTCTTTTGGCGGCTTGCCTGAAGCCACAGCCTTGGCAAAGGCGCTGATGGCTGCCGATTTGCCGGAATGCGATCATGAAAAATCCTGAGTTCTCGATCCTAAAGGTCTGGCCGCTTGCAGCCCTTGGCGGTGTTCTGTTGTATCTCGTGTTTGGCAACGTCAGCACGATCCTTGGAGCGCCGATATCATTGGCGACGATCTTTGAGGCGGCGATGGTTGGCCCCATGGGTGACAGCGCGCCAGCACTGCAATTTTCCTATGTCTATCTACCGCAATTGGTGATCTCTCTTTTGTGCGGGGCAGGGCTCGGATTTGCCGGTGCTGTGTTTCAGCAGACATTGCTGAACCCTCTGGCGTCCCCTGCAACGCTTGGCGTGTCATCCGGCGCCCAATTGGCTTTGACTGTCGCGCTTTTGCTGGCACCTGAGTTTCATGCCAATCATGCCTTTGCGATTGCCCTTACCGGATCTTGTCTGGCGTGGGGAGTCGTTGCGCTTTTGGCTGGTCGCCGCCTCGAAGATCCGCTGACACTGGTTTTAACCGGCATGATCGTGAGCTTTACATTGGCTGCGATCACAACCTGTCTATTTGTTCTCAAGGACAGCTATCTCAACAGTATGTTCATCTGGGGCGCGGGAGATCTGACGCAAAATGGCTGGAATGGCACGGCCTTCCTCCTTCCCAAACTGGCCCTGGGCGCTATTGTTGTCTTGACTTTGAGTCGGCAGCTGTCCTTGCTGGGGCTTGGCAGCGATGTAGCCCGTTCTGCCGGGGTATCTGCAGGTCTGTCGCGCACGATTTTGTTGAGCGCGGCCATTTTGATGTCGGCCGCCATCACCGCGACAGTTGGGATCATTGCCTTTGTCGGACTTGCCGCGCCGCATATTGCCCGAATGATGGGCGCGCGCTGTGTTGTTCCCCAGCTGCTCTGTGCTGCTGTCATGGGGGCATTGCTGCTGGGTGTTGCTGATCAGGGCTTGCAATTTGCGCTTCAGGATCTGGCAAGCTTCCTGCCTGCTGGCGCACTTGCTGGCCTTCTGGGCGCTCCGCTTCTGCTCTATCTGATGATGAAAATGTCAACCAGAAGGCCGGAGCTGGACGACACTCCGATGTTGCGCGCGCCAGTCAATCATGGAACAGCAATCCAAGTTCGGATCATAGCCGGTCTTGGCGTTCTGCTGGTGCTTTGCCTTGTGATCGCGCTCAGTGTTCCCTGGTCCGGGCTGGATGCCATATCCGTCTGGCGTCTGCCCCGTGTTGCGGCAGCGCTTTTGGCTGGATGTGCGCTTGGCTGTGCCGGATGTCTTGCCCAGCGGCTGATCGGCAATCCGATGGCCAGTCCGGAAAGTATGGGCATTTCGGCAGGCGCTATCACCGGGACTATCGCTGTCATGCTTTTGCTGCCGATGGCGGAAGCCGCGGGGCAGACGATCGGCGCGCTGCTGGGATCATTGCTGGTTTTTGCAGCGGTGCTTTACTTCGGGCGGCGGCAGTCCTTTGATCCGCGTAGTTTGATCCTGGTCGGTATTGCAATCACCGCGCTGGCTGATGCCTTGATCCTTGTCTTCTTTGCCACGGGGGATCCGCGTCTGGGTGAGGTGCTGGCCTTGTCGTCCGGGTCAACTTACCGGATTACGTTCGACACGCTGTTCTTGCCGGCCGGTATAAGTGTTCTTGGTCTCGTTCTGGCGCTGCCTACCTTGCGCTGGCTTGAAATACTGCCGCTGGGTGCGGTGACAGGGCGTTCACTCGGCCTGCCTTTGGCCTCCGCGCGGTTCCTGATCATTCTGGCGACGTCTCTTTTGACCGTTGCAGCCACCCTGTTGATCGGGCCGATCAGTTTTGTCGGTCTGGCTGCGCCGCATATTGCCCGTGCGCTTGGTCTGCGCAGCGCTGTGACACAATTTGCCGGCTCTGCCTTGGCTGGTGGGGCAGTGATCGTCTTTGCTGACTTTATCGGGCGGCAGATGGCCCGGCCGTATGAGTTGCCTGCTGGCCTGTTGTCGATCCTTGTGGGCGCGATTGTGTTTGTCGCTGTGTTATCTTTTTCCCGGCTTTTCTGCCCGGGAATGATCAAGCGCCAAGACACCTCAGTTCGTCAGGGAGCGGCAGTGGACTAGACGCATACAAATGGATGCGAAAAAAACCTGAACAGGGGGAGTTCTATGACCGAAGAGAGTAATCAGGCTGCGAGACAGACGCCTGAACGAGATGCTGCATTGGCTCTGGAGAGACTGGCTGTCGAATTTGCCCAATTCCGCCCGTCCAATGCGAGGGCTCATGGATTGACCACACAATATGCTATCATTATGGCGGTGATCTACGATCATCCGGGTTGCGGCGTGTCTGCGATTACCGAGCAAACCGGAATGTTCCAGTCGACGGTCAGCCGCAGTCTTGCGAGCCTTTACAAAAAAGGCATCGTACGCCGAGAAACATCTGTGACAGATACGCGGGCTGTTGAATTGCATCTCACCGCTGAGGGCACCTCGATCCTTGAAACTATTCGGGACGAGTGGCGGATACGCGTTGCGGCGATGTTGGACGCTGTTCAAGAGACTGACCGCACCGACTTGCTCAAGGGACTTGGCGTGTTGTCGGGCGTGATCCATCATCTCACTCAATCCTCTGATGTGGCCGCTGCAGTTGCCGAAGATTTATAGAATTGGATCAATGGAACAAAAGGTGCTTGCAATGTGAACATAAGTGGAACATAATCTTTCCATAGTGATGATTAAATCGTGATGGAGAGACAGATGATCCACATGGCTCGTGACTTTGCTGCCTTCGGTTCCATGGTTGCCTTTTGTGCTACGCTCGTTGTTTGGGGTGATGTGCTGATGGCGATCAACTGACCGGCATCTGCTGATTTTGATTTTTGAAGAGGGGCGAGGGGCATTATTGTCCTCGTCAACCGTGAACAACGGTGATGACTTGGTCGGATGTGATGTCGGCGGGTCGACAGGGGCGATGTGACACGGTTCACTTGGAAGGTGATTCTGAAGAACCGGGAGGCTTGGCCTTCAAGCCGAAGTGATATGACATGCCCCGTGATGCCGACATGACCGCAGTGATGCCTTCAAATGCCTCGATGGCGAGCCGTGTCGGATTTGTTCACCTTCGTGTTCACTCTGCATTGTCGCTGCTTGAAGGTGCGTTGCCGATCAAGAAGCTGCTTGACCTTGCAAAGGCCGATGACCAGCCAGCGCTTGCTATTACAGACAGCGGAAATCTTTTCGGAGCGCAGGAGTTCTCTGCCAAGTGCTGGGGCGCCGGCATTCAGCCGATCATTGGCTGTCAGCTTGCGGTGGCTTTTGAACAGCCTACCGGTGAAGGCAGTCATCGCGGCGGCCCTGAACTGTCTGATGTGGTGGTTCTGGCAAGTTCTGAGCAAGGTTATGAGAACCTGATGGAGCTGAGCTCCAGAGCCTTTCTCGATACAGAAACTGGCCTGAAACCGCATGTGTTGTCGGATTATTTATTCAAGAAATCCGAAGGTCTCATTCTGCTGACCGGCGGTATGAACGGGCCCGTCAGTCGGGCCTTGTTGGCGGGCCACAAGGATTTGGCACGCGAGGTTTTGGAGCAGCTGTCGGATGTTTTCAATGGCCGATGTTATGTTGAACTCCAGCGTCATGGCATGGAAGCTGAGCGCCGGACCGAAGATGCCCTTGTCAATTTGGCCTATGAGTTAGAGTTGCCACTGGTCGCGACCAATGAAGCTTTCTTTCCGGCCCGTGATGATTATGAAGCCCATGATGCGTTGATCTGTATTTCGGAAGGCCGTGTGATCATCGAAAATGATCGACGCCGTCTGACGCCGGAGCATTATTTCAAGTCACGCGCCGAGATGCAGGCGCTGTTTGCCGATCTGCCCGAAGCCTTGGCGTCGACTATCGAAATCGCGCAGCGCTGCAGCTATCGCCCGCTTCGCCGTGATCCAATCCTGCCCCGGTTCGCTGGCGCTGATGCGGATCCGGAAGAAGCGGTCCGAGTCGAGGCGGGGGAACTCAAGCGTCAGGCGCGTGAAGGCCTGCAGATGCGCTTGGATGTTCATGGCCTTGCGAAGGGACTTGAGGAAAAAGAATATTGGGACCGGCTCGAGTATGAGCTGGGCATTATTGAGGGAATGAAATTCCCCGGTTACTTCCTGATCGTTGCGGACTTTATCAAGTGGGGCAAGGCTCAGGGCATTCCGGTCGGACCGGGTCGTGGGTCTGGTGCCGGGTCACTGGTCGCCTGGTCTTTGACGATTACTGATCTGGACCCGATGCAGTTTTCGCTGCTGTTTGAACGGTTTCTCAATCCGGAACGTGTCTCGATGCCGGATTTCGATATCGATTTTTGTCAGAGCCGCCGCGAAGAAGTCATTCGTTACGTTCAGGAGAAATACGGTCGGCAGCAGGTCGCCCAAATCATTACCTTTGGATCGCTGCAGGCGCGTGCCGTGCTGCGCGATGTGGGGCGCGTCCTGCAGATGCCATACGGCCAGGTGGATCGGCTGTGCAAGCTCGTTCCGGCAAACCCTGCCAATCCGGTGACACTTGCTCAGGCGATGGCGGATGAGCCGCGTTTGCGCGAAGCTGCCCGTGATGAAGAGATTGTCGACAAGCTTTTGACCATGGCGCAGAAGCTTGAGGGGCTTTATCGTCACGCCTCGACCCATGCTGCCGGGGTTGTCATTGGCGACAGACCGCTGGAAAAGCTGGTGCCGCTGTACCGCGACCCGCGCTCTGACATGCCGGTTGCCCAGTTCAACATGAAAATGGTCGAAGACGCGGGCCTTGTGAAATTCGATTTCCTCGGCCTGAAGACGTTAACCGTCATTGATACGGCGGTGAAGTTGATCGCACGCCGTGGCATCACAGTCGATGTTGCAGCCCTGCCTATCGATGACAAGCCCAGCTACGATATGCTTACACGGGGCGAAACCTTCGGCGTGTTCCAGCTGGAAAGTCAGGGCATGCGGCGCGCGGTGTCTGGTATGAAGCCGGATCGGTTCGAGGACATTATTGCGCTGGTGGCGCTGTATCGTCCGGGGCCGATGGAAAACATTCCGGTCTATAATGCGGTCAAACATGGCGAGCAGGAGCCGGATTGCCTGCACCCGTTGCTTGAACCAATCCTGATGGAGACCAACGGCATCATCGTCTACCAGGAACAGGTGATGCAGATCGCCCAGGTACTGTCTGGCTATTCGCTGGGTGAAGCTGATCTTCTGCGCCGCGCGATGGGTAAGAAAATTGCTGCGGAGATGGAGGTTCAGCGCGCGCGGTTTGTTGATGGTGCAGTTGAGCGCGGCGTGAAAAAAGCCCAAGCCGGGTCGATCTTCGATCTGGTGGCAAAATTTGCCAACTACGGCTTCAACAAATCGCATGCGGCAGCTTATGCGCTGGTTTCCTATCACACAGCCTGGTTGAAGGCGAACCATCCGGTCGAGTTCATGGCAGCGTCCATGACGCTGGATATGGGCAATACGGAAAAGCTAGGCGATTTCCGTCAAGAAGTCCGGCGAATGGGCATCAAGATCGTCACGCCGTCGATCAATCGTTCGATGGTTCATTTTGATGTGCAGGACGGTGAGATCATCTATGCGATGGGCGCGATCAAGGGTGTTGGCGAGCAGGCGGTGGAGCATCTGGTTGAGGTGCGCGGTGACACGCCATTTACCAGCCTGGGTGATTTTGCACGGCGTATCTCGCCGAAACAGCTGAACAAGAGGACCCTTGAGAATCTGATTGCGGCAGGTGCATTTGATGAGCTGGAACCAAACCGGGCAAGGGTTCTGGAAGGCCTCGACCGGATTATCGGTCTTGCGCAACGCACGGAAGAAAACAAAAGCCTTGGTCAGGATGAACTTTTTGGCGGCAGCGAGAGCGAAGAACCGCTGACAATGCCTGATGTGGATGGCTGGACCCCTGAGGTTCGCCTGCAGCGCGAACATGCGTCCATCGGCTTCTATCTGTCTGCCCATCCGCTGGATGAATACAGCGAGCTTTTGGAGAAGATGCGGGTTCAGCCCTGGGCCAAGTTCTCAGAGGCGGTCAAGAAGGGCGCGTCCGCTGGCCGTTTGGCCGGAACTGTGATTTCAAAGCAGGAACGCAGAACCAAGTCCGGTAACAAGATGGGCATTGTTCGGTTTTCCGACAGCACTGGCCAATTCGAAGGCCTGTTGTTCAAGGAAAAGCTCGAGCAGTTTCGCGATGCCCTTGAGCCGGGGCGCTCCATGGTGATTCTTGTTGGTGCCGACATGCGAGACGATGAACCTTCCATCATTATTGAGCAGGTGGATCCCATCGAGAAGATGGCTGCGCGTGTTCAAAAGAGCATGCGGGTGTTCTTGCGGGACGACCGGCCAATCCCAAGCCTTGCGAAACATCTGGCGGTTCGGGGCGAGGGGGAGGTGACGGTGATTGTTCTGCTTGAGAACGGAGCACGTGAGGTCGAAGTTAAATTGCCAGGCCGGTTCCGTCTGTCCCCAGAAATTGCGGGGGCGTTGAAAGCTGTGCCCGGAGTAACCGAGGTTCAGATGGCCTGATTTGGCTGTCCTATCAACGGGCCGCAGTTGGGCGTTCGGAAGCGTTTTTTACAGGCTTTCTATTGGTGGTTCTGTCAGTTATTTTGCACTGCTACCGATTGACGCCCCAGGGACACGGCTAAGCTCGATATTTTGAAGACAAAACGGGGCTTTGGCTCTTGAATTTACGTGAGCACCCGCTTATAAGGCGCGCATTCCACACGCAAGGGGCGGAGACCGAGCTTATCGGATTCTCCATCCGGTGACAGTCGGGACTTTTCGACTGTCTACATCCTCTTGCGGAGGTTAAACCGGAAAATCAGGAGTTCAGGGCCATGGCTTTGCCCGATATTAACATGCGTCAGCTGCTAGAAGCAGGCGTTCATTTTGGTCACCAGAAGCATCGCTGGAACCCACGTATGGGCCAGTATATCTTTGGTGTACGTAACGACGTTCACATCATCGATCTGGCGCAGACAGTTCCACTGTTTCACCAGGCTCTGAAGGCAGTCAGCGACACAGTCGCAGGCGGTGGCCGTGTGCTTCTCGTTGGCACAAAGCGTCAGGCTCAGGAAGCTGTTGCATCAAGTGCCCGCAACTCTGCGCAGTACTTCGTCAACGCACGCTGGCTCGGCGGCATGCTAACCAACTGGAAGACAATCTCCCAGTCCATTCAGCGCTTGCGCAAGCTTGAAGAAACCCTTGGCTCCTCGGCAGCAAACTCGCTGACCAAGAAAGAGCGCCTCTTCATGGACCGTGAGCGCGAAAAGCTCGAGCGGAACCTTGGCGGCATCAAGGACATGGGCGGTATTCCCGACCTTATCTTCGTGATCGATACCAACCGTGAAGCGATTGCCATTCAGGAAGCCCGTCGTTTGGGTATTCCTGTTGCTGCGATCCTCGATTCAAACTCTAATCCAGAAGGCATCACTTTCCCGGTGCCTGGCAATGATGATGCTGGCCGTGCGCTGACACTTTATTGCGACCTGATTGCGCGTGCTGCGATCGACGGCATCTCACGTGCGCAGGGTGCATCTGGCATGGATATCGGCGGCGGCGAAGAAGCTCCTGTCGAAGAAGCTCTTGCTGAAGTCGTGGCTGAAGAAGTTGCAGCACCAGCTGAAGAAGCAGCTGCTGCGGAAACACCTGCTACAGCATGATTTCGACCCGTCGCGGTAACGCGGCGGGTTCCTTTTTGAATTCGCAGGCGCTGGCACGGTTTTTTGTGCTTTCGTCATAAAGATACGGTGCCATTTGGCTAATCTGTATCTCTCAATAACCCACATCCACGAGGCAATCGTATGAGCATTACCGCTGCGATGGTAAAAGAGCTCCGCGAGAAATCCGGCGCGGGCATGATGGACTGCAAGACCGCCCTGACTGAAGCGGGCGGAGACATGGAAGCAGCTGTTGATTGGCTGCGCACCAAGGGTCTTGCAAAAGCTGCCAAAAAAGCTGGCCGTGTGGCCGCTGAAGGTCTAGTCGGCGTTGCGTCGGCCAGCGGCAAAGCTGCTGTGATCGAGCTTAACTCCGAAACTGACTTCGTTGCACGCAACGATGGGTTCCAGGAACTCGTCAAGACTGTTGCAGAAGTTGCTGTTGGCACTGATGGCACTCTTGAGACTGTTGCTGATGCTTCTTATCCGGGTTCGGAGAAGAACGTTAAAGACACGATCACGGATGTTATTGCCAAAATCGGCGAAAACATGAACCTGCGTCGCACTGCGGTTCTCACCGTTTCTGAGGGCGTTGTCGCAAGCTACATTCATGGTGCCGTGGCAGATGGTCTTGGCAAGATCGGCGTTCTTGTTGCACTGGAATCATCCGGCGACAAAGACAAGCTGAATGCACTTGGCCGCCAGGTTGCGATGCATATTGCTGCGACGAGCCCGCTGGCTCTGAGCACGGATGAGCTTGACCCGGCTGTTGTCGAACGTGAGCGTTCGGTTTTTGCTGAACAGGCGCGTGAGTCCGGCAAGCCAGACAACATCGTCGAAAAGATGGTCGAAGGCCGCATCCGCAAGTTCTATGAAGAAGTCACACTGGTAAAACAGTCCTTCGTCATTGATCCGGACAAGACAGTTGAACAAGCTGTGGCGGCTCTGGGCACTGAACTTGGTACTGATGTTAAGCTCACCGGATTTGTCCGCTTCGCCTTGGGCGAGGGGATCGAGAAAGAAGAGCAAGACTTTGCCGCCGAGGTGGCAGCAGCCTCCGGGCAGTAAGCTTTCAAAAGGCGCCGGTTTTACCGGCGCCTTTTTTTTAGAAGGACCAACTAGAAGAAAAGGCCACACTATGACCAAACCCCTGCGTTGGAAGCGCGTGCTTCTGAAGCTGTCTGGCGAAGCCCTGATGGGATCACAGCCCTTTGGTATTGATCCTGCGATCGTTGAACGGATTGCGAAAGAGATCGCGGACGCAGTTGCGCTAGGTGCTCAGGTTGGTGTGGTCGTTGGCGGCGGGAATATCTTCCGCGGTGTGGCTGTGGCAGCCAAGGGGGGCAACCGGGTCACTGGTGACCACATGGGCATGCTGGCCACGATCATGAATTCCCTGACTATCGCCGATGCGCTACGCCGCCTAAAGGTTCAGGCTCGCGTCCTGTCAGCTGTTTCCGTTCCTTCCATTTGTGAGACTTTTAGCCAGCGCGTTGCAGAACGCTATATGGAAGACGGCGAAGTTGTTGTCTTTGCTGGTGGGACGGGCAATCCGTTTTTCACAACAGATTCCGGCGCTGCTTTGCGCGCTGCTGAAATGCGCTGCGATGCCTTTTTGAAGGGCACGCAGGTTGACGGCGTTTATTCTGATGACCCCAAGACCAATCCGGAAGCGGAACGCTATGAGACGCTCGGATATGAGGAAGTCATCAAGCGCGATTTGAAGGTTATGGACACCACTGCCATAGCTCTTGCGCGCGACAATTCAATTCCGGTTATTGTGTTTTCCATTCACACTCCAGGTGCACTCGTCAGTGTTCTTCAGGAGACCGGTCGTTATACGGTTGTCTGCGACTGATTCTTTTGCCAATAACCATAGGTGAAGGCCTTGTGTTTCGACACGAGTGTGCGATCTTTGCCGCGGCTGAAACACAGTAAGCCAACAAAACAAGAATGAAGCGAGGATGTTATGCCGGTAGAAGGTGTAGACCAAGACGATCTTAAGCGCCGTATGCAAGGTGCACTGTCTGTTCTCAAGACAGAGTTCGCTGGCTTGCGGACCGGTCGGGCTTCGTCCAGCATGATGGATCCGATCATGGTGAATGCCTATGGCCAGTCCATGCCGATCAGTCAGGTTGCGACAGTCAGTGTTCCTGAACCTCGGATGCTTGCCGTTCAGGTCTGGGACAAGACCATGGTTGCCGCTGTTGAAAAATCTATTCGCGAATCAAACCTTGGTTTGAACCCGGTGGTAGACGGCCAGCTTCTGCGCTTGCCGATCCCGGAATTGAACGAAGAGCGGCGCAAGGATCTTATCAAGATCGCGCATAAGTATTCCGAGCAGGCCAAGGTTTCTATCCGCCACGTGCGTCGTGACGGCATGGATACGGCTAAGAAACTCGAAAAAGACGGTAAAATCAGTCAGGATGATAGCCGTGTAGTTTCGGATGAAATCCAGAAGTTGACCGATGGGCTGATTGCTGAAGCCGATGCCATGCTGGTAAAGAAAGAAGCGGAAATTTCCCAAGTCTGAAGACCAGTCTTTGGGCAAGAAACCGCTCTTTTAAAATGCCAGCGCAGGGGACGGGATGACCGCGAATCCAGATCACGCCGAGATAATGAAAGCATCGCCGGACGGGCGTACCGTTGGTGTGCGGCATATTGGTGTGATCATGGATGGCAATGGCCGTTGGGCCAAGGCGCGCGGGCTGTCCCGGTCCGAAGGTCATCGCCACGGTTTGGATGCGCTGCGGCGCATGATCCGGCATTCGGTAACAATTGGCCTCGAGTACGTGACAATCTACAGTTTTTCATCTGAAAACTGGAGCCGTCCGGAGACCGAAGTCAGCTTTCTGATGTCGCTGTTGCGGCGGTTTGTTCAGCGCGACCTGTCTGAAATACACAAGGCGAATGTGCGTATTCAGGTGATCGGAGATCGTGAAGGGCTGGAGCCGGGTATCCGGAAGTTGCTAATTGATTCCGAAGACATGACACGGGCAAACACGGGTATGACACTTGTGATTGCCTTTAACTACGGCGGACGCGACGAAATAACCCGGGCTGTCAAAAGCCTGGCGCGCGATGCCGCCGCCGGGACACTCGACCCAGATGCAATCACCAGCGATATGATCGGGTCTCGTCTCGATACCGTTGGTATCCCTGATCCGGATCTGATTATTCGCACCAGCGGTGAAATGCGCTTGTCCAATTTTCTCATGTGGCAGGCAGCTTATTCCGAGTTCTATTTCTGCCAGTGCCATTGGCCCGACTTTGACGAAGCTGAATTCGATCTTGCCCTGGCCGATTTTGCGGGTCGTGAGCGCCGATTTGGCGGCCTGAATGCAAAAGCGCTCTGAATGGCAGAGGCAGGGCAAAATGGCGGGCAGAAATCGCAATCAAAGATGTCTGATCTGAAGCTGCGGGTGATCTCAGCCGCGATCCTTGGGCCAGCGGTTCTGGCTATTGCTTATTTCGGCGGATTACCATTTGTCGCCCTTGTGTTGGTCGCTGCTGTTCTTTTCCAACATGAATGGTTCTCGATCACAGGGACGCATGATCGCAGTGCACCTGCGTTGATTGGCTATGGCGCGCTGGTGGCTGCTGTTGCCGCTTGCCTCTTAGATCAGCCCTTTATCGGTCTTGTCATCGTTGCTCTTGGAGCGATGGGTGTTTATAGCGCAGGCCGCTTCAATCAAGCCGCCCGTTGGGGAGCAGAGGGCATCATCTATTCGGGGCTTGCTCTTCTGTCCTTGATGGCTGCTCGTGTTGGCGAAAGCGGTCGTGTTTTTGTTTTCTTTCTCCTGATCGTGGTCTGGGCAACAGATATATGTGCCTATTTTGTCGGACGTTATGCGGGCGGCCCGAAACTTTGGCGCCGCGTATCTCCCAACAAGACCTGGTCTGGCGCGCTTGGCGGGTTGTTCTTTGCCGTTGTGCTCGGCGTTGGCTTTGCTGCGATAGCGGGGCAGATGGATCTGATCCGGTGGGGCCTTCTGGCTGCAGTGCTCTCCATTTTCTCCCAAGGGGGTGACTTGATGGAATCTGCGATCAAACGCCGGTTTGATGTCAAGGATTCCAGTGGCCTTATCCCTGGTCATGGCGGCATTATGGATCGCATCGATGGTCTGGTTGCTGCTGCAATTCTTGCTGCGGCGCTTGGGCTGATGTTCGGAGGCCGTCTTGGTGATCCTATTGCCGGGCTCGGCTTAAGCTGATCACTGGTTGAGGTTCTTCTTCAACAGAAAGTTCTCGACTTGGATATTTCCTCGACCCCCAATACCAATCCCGGAAATCAGACTGGCGAGCGGCTCCGATTGACCATTCTGGGCGCAACAGGATCCGTCGGGCTTAGCACACTTGATATTGTGCTTCGTAACCCGGAGCGGTTCGAAGTGGTTGCTTTGGTCGCTAATTCCAGCGTTGAAGACTTGGCCAGATTGGCGCGGCAGGTTGGTGCTCAATGCGCTGTTGTTGCGCGTGAAGACAAAGGTCGTGAGTTGACCGCAGCTCTATCTGGCAGTGGCATTGAGTGTGGCTGCGGGGAGGCGGCGGTCTTCGAGGCGATAGATCGTCCTGCTGATATGGTTGTTGGAGCGATTGCCGGAGCTGCTGGATTGAAGCCGACCTTGCGGGCGCTCAAGCAAGGGCGGGCGGTTGCGCTGGCGAACAAGGAATGCCTTGTTTCGGCCGGAGATCTCTTCATGTCGGAGGTTGCGCGCAACTCGGTCACCTTGCTGCCACTGGACAGTGAGCACAATGCGATATTCCAGGTCTTTGAGACCGGGAATGCCGAGCACGTTGAAAAAGTGATTTTAACGGCCTCTGGAGGGCCATTCCGCACCATGCCTCTGGCTGAAATGCAGAGTGTTACGCGGGAACAGGCGCTGAAGCATCCCAATTTCGACATGGGCAGCCGGATCACCATAGACAGTGCGACCATGATGAACAAAGGCTTTGAGGTTATTGAAGCTTTTCATTTATTTCCTCTATCGAGTGACCAGCTTGATATCCTGGTGCATCCTCAGCAAGCAGTTCATGGTCTGGTTCAGTATCGTGATGGCTCGCTATTGGCCCAGATGGGTGCGCCTGACATGCGCACGCCAATCGCCCATTGTCTGGCTTGGCCAAATCGTATGGATGTGCCGGTCGAGCGGCTTGATCTGGCAAAAATATCAACACTGACCTTTGAAGCACCTGACTATAACCGGTTCCGCTGTCTGTCACTCGCGCTTCAGGCCATGAAGCGGGGAGGCGGTGCTACGGCTGTTCTCAATGCGGCTGATGAAATTGCTGTCGCGGCGTTTTTGGATCGTCGGATTGGTTTCATGGATATTCCGGCTGCAGTCGAGTTTTGCCTGGACAAGCTGGATAAGGCACATGGTGGGCGCCACATGGTGGATGTTGATGATGTTCTGTCAGTGGATGCGGAGGCTCGCCTCATATGCCGCGACTGGGTTGCCGCAAGATAACAGATGACTCGTTCTGTGTACTTTGAGGGTAAAAAAGGTAGCAACCTTTAACCCGCCTTAATTGAAAAGCCTATATGTTGTAATCAACAGCACCCTTTAGACGCCGTATCAGGATCACGTAATGGAACTTTTTTCGTCGGCCTATGACATTCTGATCGGCTATATCGTGCCGTTTCTT
Organism: Roseibium algae; assembly: GCF_037783265.1. Classification (NCBI taxonomy): domain Bacteria; kingdom Pseudomonadati; phylum Pseudomonadota; class Alphaproteobacteria; order Hyphomicrobiales; family Stappiaceae; genus Roseibium; species Roseibium algae. Next base: position 78,490 of record NZ_JBAKIA010000005.1, on the reverse strand, counting down.
TTTGTTCTGACCATCGTCGTTTTCTTTCATGAGTTGGGGCACTTCCTTGTCGCGCGTTGGTGCAGTGTCAAGGTTGATGCCTTTTCTGTCGGATTTGGTCGTGAGATCTTCGGCCGAAATGACAGCAAGGGTACGCGCTGGAAATTGTGCATGATCCCGCTTGGTGGATATGTGAAATTTGCAGGCGATGAAAACGCAGCCAGCGTTCCTGATCGGGAGCGGGTCGCCGCCATGAGTGATGAGGAACGCTCGGGTGCTTTCATTGCAAAGCCGGTTTGGCAGCGTGCGGCAGTCGTTGCTGCTGGTCCAATCGCCAACTTCATTCTGTCGATTGTAATCTTCTCGATGATCTTCATGACGTTTGGCAAGATCGTGACTTTGCCGATTGTCGAAACTGTTCAAGCTGAAAGCGCGGCAGAAATTGGAGGACTTCAGTCTGGTGACCTGATTTTGTCTGTCGACGGGAAAGAAATTCCAACCTTTGCTGATTTGCAGCGCATTGTATCAGTGAGTGCTGATGTGCCGCTCTTGCTGGAGGTTGAGCGTGGGACATCTGTTGTGACCCTGACAGTGACCCCTCAGTATCGTGAATTGACTGATCGGTTCGGCAATGTTCAGCGTCTTGGGCTTCTGGGTGTGTCGCGTAGCCCGCAAAAGGAAGACTTGATTCAAAAGACCTATGGCCCGCTTGAAGCCGTGGCTGCCGGCACGAAAGAGACTGTATTCATCGCAGAGCGTACCTTGGATTATCTTTGGGGGGTGCTTTCTGGTCGTGAGGCTGCAGATCAGCTTGGTGGACCAATTCGTGTGGCGCAGGTGTCCGGTCAGGTGGCCACGCAGGGGATTATCCCACTGCTAAGCCTTGCTGCCGTCCTGTCGATTTCAATTGGCTTGCTGAACCTGATGCCGATTCCCATGCTGGATGGCGGGCATCTCGTTTTCTACTTTGCAGAGGCTGTGCGTGGAAAGCCACTGAGTGAGCGGGTTCAGGATATCGGATTTCGGATCGGAATCGGACTTGTTTTGTTGTTGATGGTCTTTGCGACATGGAATGACGTTGTTCATCTTACGAAGAGCTAGCGTTCTCGCCTGAATGTAAAAAAAGCGTGGAAATGACCGTGGCATCGTCGCAACGCATTCAATTGAAATCTGTTTTGGGCCGTTCGCGTAGTTGCGTAATCGGCAAAAGGCTGTAAAAAGATTTCTGATGCTGAGAATCTGGGGTGACCCATGTGCTCTGGCATATGGGAATTTGAAAACAAAAAGGCATAGCGCACCAATGCAGCGATTGCAGAAATTTACTCGTGCCGTAGTTCTTGCGGCTGCCGTGTTTTCCACGGGTGCGATTCTTCCAGATACGTTTGGGCCGTTTTCGGCGACGACAGCTGAAGCTGCGGTTGCCCGTAATATCGTGGTTCGCGGTACAACGCGGATCGAGGAAGAAACTGTTCTCAGCTACATGACGATCCAGCCTGGCCGCTCGTATAGTGCTGCTGATGTTGATGAATCCCTGAAGGCGCTGTTTGCGACCGGGTTGTTCGCCGATGTCAAGATTACTCCGCAGGGCGGTAATGTAGTGGTGACGGTGACTGAAAATCCAATCATCAACCGGGTTTCCTTCGAAGGGAACAAGAAGCTCAAGAACGATGCCTTGAAAACTGCAGTGCGCTCGACCGAACGTTCGATGCTGACGCGCGCAAAGGTTCAGTCGGACGTTCAGAATATTCTGGAAGCTTATCGTCGTTCTGGCCGTTATGGCGCTTCCGTTGAGCCAAAGATCATTGATCGCACAAACAATCGTGTCGATCTGGTTTTTGAAATCAACGAAGGCGAAAAGACCGGCGTCGAGCACATCACCTTTATCGGCAACTCTGCGTTCAGCGACGGCCGCTTGCGCGATGTGATCAGGACGCGTGAAAGCGGATTGCTGAGCTGGTTGCGCAGCACTGACACATATGACCCAGATCGTCTGTCAGCCGATCAGGAGCTTCTACGTCAGTATTATTATAAAAAAGGCTATGCTGATTTTCGCATCGTTTCGGCATCTGCTGACCTTGATCGCGAGCAAAACGTTTTCCATGTGACCTTTACGGTTGAAGAGGGCGATCAATACACGATTAGCGACGTTGAAGTTGTTTCGTCTCTTGCTGAGGTGGATGCTGAAGATCTGCGCTCTCAGGTTCGCACAAAGTCAGGTCAGACATTCAATTCCCTGCGTGTTGAGCAGAGTGTTGAAGATATTACGGTCAAGGTTGCCGAAAACGGTTACGCCTTCGCTCAGGTTCGTCCACGTGCGTCTCGTGATTACGAGAACAAAACGATGTCGCTGACCTACTATATCGAAGAAGGTCCACGTGCTTACGTGGAGCGTATCAACATCATCGGCAATGACCGGACACGTGAATATGTAATCCGTCGCGAGTTCGATCTAGCTGAAGGCGATGCATTCAATCGGGCTCTCGTCGACAAGGCTGAGCGTCGTTTGCGGAACCTGCAGTTCTTCGAGAAGGTAAGCGTTACGACAGCTCGTGGGTCTTCTCCTGATCGTGTTGTCATCAACGTCTTTGTTGAAGAAAAAGCCACTGGTGAAGTTTCCTTCGGTATTGGGTATTCGACATCCGATGGCGTGATTGGTGATGTTTCCATCACGGAAAAGAACTTTCTCGGTCGTGGTCAATTCGTAAAGCTCGCAGTGGGCGGTGGCGCTGACACGCAGACTTACGAATTTGCTTTTGTCGAACCATTCTTCCTTGGTCGCCGTATTGCTCTTGATCTTGATGTTTACAAGAAAGTGACGGATGCAAACGATTACCGGTCATATGATGAAGACCGGATCGGTGGTGGCTTCGGCTTCTCCCTTCCATTGCGTGAAGAAGAACTGACGCTTCGTCTCTTCTACAAGATCTTCCAGACCAAGATGACGGATCCGGACAACTTGGCGACCGGCCTTGGGGATTGTGCTAATAACCCGGACCTTTCTCCTGCGATCTGTGACTCCCTCGGAACGTACGTAACATCGCTGGTTGGATATAAGCTGGTTCATAATACCTTGGACAACAACTTGAACCCAACAGACGGTCTGTTTGCGTCCTTTGGTCAAGAGTTCGCTGGTGTTGGTGGAGATTCCTTCTACATCAAGACAACTGCAGAAGCTCGTGCTTACAAAGAGCTGCTTGCTGACTACGGTGTTGTTGGTAAGGTCAGCCTCAAGGGCGGCCACATTACGGCTCTTGCTGACGAACGTCTTCGGGTATCCGAGCAATTCATGGTTGGTGGTGACTTGATCCGAGGCTTTGAAAACCAGGGTATCGGACCCCGTGATGCCACGACGCAAGATGCGATTGGAGGAACAGCGTTTATCGCGGCGACGGTTGAGACAACATTCCCGTTCCCGGCAATCCCGGACGAGTTTGGCCTCAGTGGTGCTGTTTTCGCTGACGCAGGTTCTGTCTGGGACGCTGATAAGGACCTCATTAAAGCTGTCGGCTCAAATCGGGTCATCTCCAACGGGTTCGATCTTCGGGCATCTGTTGGTGCCGGTATTCGCTGGAGTTCTCCTTTTGGACCGCTGCGTGCTGACTTTGCATGGCCGATCATGAAAGAAGACGCTGATAAGACTCAGGTGTTCCGCTTGAGTGGCGGCACTCGGTTCTAACTGAGCCTGATTTGTGAGATAAGACGGTCGCCTCATCCCGGCGGCCGTTTTTTTATTGAGAGAGCTTGATGTCTGACCCTGTATTTTTTTGCTCACCAGATTCTGTTACCCTTGGCACTATCGCTGAATGGGCTGATGCGGAAATTGTTCGGGGTGACAAGGACTTGATGGTCTCCGGTGTTGCTCCGGTGGAAGATGCCGCGCCCGGATCCCTCGTTTTCTTTGACAATACGAGCTATCTCGACAAGCTTGGCGAGACCCGTGCTGCTGCCTGTTTGGTTGGCCGCAAGCATAAGGACAAGGTGCCGGAAGGGGTTGCTGTCCTACTGTGCCGTGAGCCTTATCGCTCCTGGGCTTTGGTATTGGCCAAGCTCTACCCGGCGGCTATGGTGCCTCGGCCTGTTACTGGAAGCGGTATTTCCGATCGAGCTGTAGTTGACCCGTCAGCAAGTCTTGAGGAAGGCGTTGTTGTGGAGTCAGGAGCTGTGATTGGCGCGAATGTTGATATCGGCTCTGGCACTGTTGTTCGCGCCAATGCTGTCATTGACGATGGTGTGTGCATTGGCAGGGATTGCGTTATTGGCGTGAATTCATCCGTTCAACATGCCTTGATCGGTAATCGTGTGTATGTGCATCCAGGCGTCTGCATTGGTCAGGATGGCTTTGGATATGCTATGGGGCCTGGTGGCCACCTCAAAGTCCCTCAGATCGGCCGGGTGATTATTCAGGATGATGTCGAGATCGGAGCAAACACCACCGTTGATCGGGGTGCCAATCGGGACACGATGATCGGTGAGGGGACCAAGATCGACAATCAGGTTCAGATTGGCCACAACGTGGTGATTGGCAGGCATTGCGTTATCGTTTCGCAGGTCGGCCTTTCGGGCAGCTGTACGCTGGAAGACTTTGTTGCTATCGGCGGCCAAACTGGTGTTCGCGGGCATGTGACGATCGGCATGGGCGCACAAATTGCAGGCGTGAGTATTGTGAACGACGATGTTCCAGCAGGTGGACGCTACGGCGGAACGCCAGCCAAGCCAGTTAAACAATGGTTCCGTGAGCTTGCAGCCATTCGTAAATTGGCTGAACGTGGAACCACAACCTAAATCGGGTCTTGGATCGACCCAAAGATGTCAGGGCGCATCCGGCGCCAAGGGGCTTTAAGATGGACGACACAGAAAAAAAGACACTCGATAGCGTAGATATCATGCGGATAATGGAAGTTCTGCCGCACCGTTATCCTTTCCTGATGATCGACAAGATCATTGAAATGGATGGTGATGACAGCTGTATCGGGATTAAGAACGTCACCATTAATGAACCGCATTTTACGGGACATTTTCCAAGCCGCCCGATCATGCCTGGTGTGTTGTTGATTGAAGCTATGGCGCAGACTGCCGGTGCTCTGTGCGTTCATGCAAAGGGGAAGGATAGCCCGCCTCAGTTGGTCTATTTCATGACCATCGACAAGGCGAAGTTCCGCAAGCCGGTCGTGCCTGGTGATCAAGTGCATTTCAATGTGAAGAAAATTCGCCAACGGGCAACGATCTGGAAGTTTGATGCCGTTGCCACAGTTGATGGCGTCAAGGTTGCAGAAGCTGAAATCAGCGCCATGTTGGTGGATGCGTGAGGAAATAATGACCGATATCCATCCGACTGCGATTATTGAAGACGGTGCTGTAATCGGAGACGGCTGCCGGATTGGTCCTTACTGTGTCATTGGCCCGAAAGTCCAATTGGCTGCCGATGTCGTGCTGGAGTCTCATGTTGCATTGGCCGGCCGTACAAGCATTGGAACGGGGACGCGGATCTTTCCCTTTGCCAGCATTGGACATCAACCACAAGATCTCAAGTACTCTGGCGAAGATACACGTCTAGAGATTGGTGAGAACAATCAGATCCGCGAGCATGTGACCATGAACCCGGGCACGGTCGGCGGCGGCGGTGTGACCAAAATCGGCAACAATGGCCTGTTCATGATGGGCGCACATGTGGGGCATGATTGTCTCGTCGGTGACCATGCCATCCTGGCAAACAACGCAACGCTGGCTGGCCATGTCGAACTGGCGGATCATGTGATCATGGGTGGCCTCAGTGCTGTGCGCCAATGGAGCCGCATTGGGACTGGTGCAATTGTCGGCGGCATGACTGGTGTTGAGTTTGACGTCATTCCCTTTGGCTCCGTCATTGGAGACCGTGCGCGGCTGGCAGGTCTCAATCTGGTCGGGCTCAAACGAAAGGGATTTCCGCGCGAGCAGATCCATGCACTTCGGGCAGCCTATCGGGCTATGTTCGAAGGTGAAGAGGGTACTTTGCTTGAGCGCGCTGAACGTTGTGCTGCTGAGGCGGATGACCAGTCTTTGGTGCGCGTTGTGACTGATTTTATTTTGGAAAAAGAAAACCGCCGTTTCTGCACGCCGCGTGACGGCGACTGAGCCTGCGGTGATGGTTGTCAGCTCCAAAGGCCCTGAAATGACCCGGACCGGCGCAGATAATGCGCCGGTCGCTGTCATTTCCGGCAACGGCAGTATTCCGCTGCAAGTGCTCGAAGCACTGGAAGCACGTGGTCGGTCCTCCCTGATCGTTGGTATCCGGGGCGAAATTACTGCCGGTGTCGCTGAACGCGCTGATATTACCCTCGGCTGGGGTGAAATCGGACGTCTTTTTAGAGCATTATCAAATACTGGATGCCGCGAAGTTTTATTGATCGGTGGTGTGTCAAAACGGCCAGATTTTGCTTCTATTGTGGGAGATCTTGGCACATTGAAGCGTTTGCCCCGAATCATCAAGGCATTGGTCGGAGGGGACGACAGTCTCTTGACCAAGGTGATCGGGTTGTTTGAACTGGAGGGCTTTTCGGTGGTTGGCATCAAGGATATAGCACCTGAAATTCTGGCTGGATCCGGCCAGCTTGGTGCTGTTGGTCCGAGTGCTGCTGGACGTGAGGATCTGGCGCTAGCAATCGAGGCGACACGTCGGCTTGGCGACCTGGATATCGGGCAGGCAGCTGTCGCGCTTGGTGGTCGGGTCATCGCAGTTGAAGGAGCCGAAGGCACTGACGCCATGTTAGAAAGGTGTTCTTCGCTTTTACAGAGCGGTCGGGTGCGTGCGAAGGGGCGCTGCGGTGTTCTTGTGAAGGCGGTGAAGCCGGGACAGGACCTTCGCGTAGATCTTCCAACTATTGGACCGAAAACAGTTGAGCTGGCGATTGCAGCAGGGCTTGAGGGCATTGCCGTGGAGGCTGGTGGCGCATTGATCGCAGAGCGTGTTCTGACTATTGCTGCTGCTGACCAGGGAGGGCTGTTTCTCTTCGGGTTTGAGGCAGGGACAGAGGCCGAATGAGCGCGCAGCGCCCTGTAAAGATCGCCATCGTTGTGGGCGAGGAATCTGGTGACCTCTTGGGCGCACGTCTTATGGAAGCTCTTCAGGGGCGCCTTGGTGAGAGAGTATCTTTTTGCGGTCTTGGCGGCGCGCGCATGCAGCGACTTGGGCTGTGCACTCTGTTTGATATTTCAGATATTTCTGTGATGGGGCTCTCAGCTGTCATGGCACGTTTGTCTATTATTGTCAGACGAGTCTACCAGACAGTCGATGCGATAATTGCCGAGAATCCTGATGTGCTGGTCATTATTGACAGCCCTGATTTCACACATAATGTCGCCAAGCGGGTGCGTAAGCGTGCTCCGCATATTCCAGTTGTTGGTTACGTATCGCCATCTGTATGGGCATGGCGATCTGGCCGTGCAAGCAAGATGAAGGTCTATGTTGATGAACTTCTTGCGCTTCTGCCATTTGAGCCAGATGTTCATCGGAAGCTAGGAGGCCCAACAACCCATTATGTCGGCCACCCACTGATTGAGCGTTTTGCAGAATTACGGCCCGCTGATGGTGAACGAACGCCCATATCGAATGACAAAAAAGTTCTATTGGTGCTGCCAGGAAGCAGAGGCAGCGAAGTTGATCGTTTACTTACTGATTTTGGTGAGACCATTGGGCTGGTGAGTAAGCGGTTTCCGGATCTGGAAATCTTACTGCCAGCTGTCCCTCATCTTGAGGAAAAAATTCGCTCTGGTGTTTCAGATTGGCCTGTGAAACCTCACATTCTGATTGGCGAGGAGGCTAAATATGCAGCCTTCAGACGCGCTCATGCAGCCCTTGCCGCTTCAGGTACAGTTTCCCTTGAATTGGGGATATCCGGTATTCCAATGGTCGTGGCTTACCGGGTGGACTGGTTCTTCCGCCGATTGAAGCAGTTGAATAGAATTTTCAAATTTGCAGGTGTGACGTCCATGGTGCTGCCAAACATCATTCTGCAGCGAAATGTAGTGCCGGAGTTCTTGGATGAGGATGTTCGCCCTGCTGCTCTGAGGGATGTGCTTTTGCTGCTTCTGCAAGATACACCACAGAGGCAAGACCAAATTGATGGGCTCCGCGCACTGGATCATGAGATGCAGCTTGAACATGGCGGATCTCAGAGTGAAGCCGCTGCTGATGTCGTTGTTCAGGTCTTGAACCGTCACGGCTAGAGCCATGTGCCTTGGCCGGTGCGCGCTGTGCAACCGGCCGCTGATCTTGTCTAGAGCTTTGACATCTAGAACATATATGTATTTGATCCAGATATGAAAAAGGGCGCCGTTGGGCGCCCTTTTATATTTGCAGGTTAAAAACGCGCTGTTAGCGCTGTTCCACCTGGATGTAATCGCGCTTGGTCGAGCCTGTGTAAAGCTGACGCGGGCGGCCAATACGCTGGGATGGATCTTCAACCATTTCTTTCCACTGTGCGATCCAGCCGACGGTGCGGGCCAGTGCGAACAGAACAGTGAACATGGTGGTCGGGAAGCCGAGAGCACGCAGTGTGATGCCGGAATAGAAGTCGATGTTGGGGTAGAGCTTCTTTTCGACAAAATACGGATCGTTCAGGGCGATCTTTTCAAGTTCCATCGCAATGTCGAGGAGCGGATCGTCCTTGATGCCAAGCTCACCGAGAACTTCGTGGCAGGTCTTCTGCATGATTTTAGCGCGTGGATCGTAGTTTTTGTAGACCCGGTGGCCAAAGCCCATCAGACGGAAAGGATCGTTCTTGTCTTTTGCGCGAGCCACATATTCTGGGATGCGATCCACGGAGCCGATTTCGGACAGCATGTTCAGGGCTGCCTCGTTTGCTCCGCCGTGGGCAGGACCCCAGAGACAGGCAATGCCAGCTGCGATACAGGCGAACGGGTTGGCTCCGGAGGAGCCAGCCAGACGGACTGTCGATGTGGACGCGTTCTGCTCATGGTCTGCATGGAGAATAAAGATGCGGTCCATGGCGCGCGCCAGAACTGGGTTCACCTTGTATTCTTCGCATGGCACTGCAAAGCACATGTGCAGGAAGTTTGCCGAGTAGTCGAGATCGTTACGTGGGTAAACGAACGGCTGACCAACATGGTACTTGAACGCCATCGCGGCGATTGTCGGCATCTTCGCGATCATGCGAAGCGAGGCAATCATGCGCTGATGCGGGTCGGAGATGTCTGTTGAATCGTGATAAAATGCAGACAGGGCACCAACAACACCACACATGACAGCCATCGGATGAGCGTCGCGGCGGAACCCGGAGAAAAAGCGGGACATCTGCTCATGGATCATCGTGTGATAAGTCACACGGCTGACGAAATCATCCTTCTGGGACTTGGTCGGCAGTTCTCCATAAAGAAGCAGGTAGCAAGATTCCAGGAAGTCACCGTGATCTGCGAGCTGGTCAATCGGGTAGCCGCGATACAGCAGTGTTCCTTCATCTCCGTCGATATATGTGATCTTGGATTCACAAGATGCTGTCGATGTGAAGCCCGGATCATATGTGAACATGCCGGTCTCTTTATAGAGCGCGGAGATGTTCACAACAGACGGGCCAACGGATCCCTCAAGAACCTTGAAATCGTGCTCTGCACCCTCAACGTTCAGTTTGGCGTTGTTTTCGGCCATTCAGGTAACCCCTTTTCAGAAACTCTTTGCAGCATTCAATTGAATGACGGCGGCGTTCTTTCATGGTGAACGTGCCCTGCAAGATGCAGCTATTGAAATGATCGCGTTCTGCGTATCCCATTTGTTGCATGGCCGCAAGTTGATGGTTCTATCGCTTTTGCTTCAAGTTATTAAATCGGCTGAAAACCTAGCGTAAACCATTTTGCTGCTTTGCATCACTTTGTTCGCTTATGAGGCTTGGTCCGCAATTCGGCCGAGAGATTCTTCTCGTCCGAGAGCGACTAGAACGTCATAGATTCCAGGTGAAGTACCACGGCCTGTGAGGGCAGCACGTAGCGGCTGAGCCACCTTGCCCAGCTTGATTTCTTTTTGCTCGGCATAGGCTTTGACAGCCACTTCAAGTGGCTCGGCTGACCAATCTGCCACACCATCGAGAATGGATGTGAGATCAGAAAGAATGGCAAGCGCTGACTCGTCCAGAACTTTTTTGGCCTTCTCATCGCATTCGAGGGGGCGAGTGCGCCAGAGATAGCTTGCGCTTTCGGTCAACTCGACGAGTGTCTTCGCACGTTCTTTCAAACCGGGCAGGGCGGTCAGAACCGTTGCCTCATTTGTGCCGTCTGCCATCCAGGCAAGGACTGTGTCACCACCTTCCACATGGGCCAGACACGCCTTCCAGTGGCCCAGGAGCTCCTTATCCTCAGTGCTGCGCATGTAATGGCCGTTGAGGTTCTCCAGCTTCTTGAAGTCGAAACGGGATGCGGACTGACCAACAGAGTCAAAGCTGAACAGCTTGACCATGTCTTCAATGGAGAAAAATTCTTCATCGCCGTGGCTCCAACCCAGACGAACAAGATAATTGCGCATGGCCTGCGGCAAATAGCCAAGTGCGCGATAGGCCTCTGCGCCGGTTGCACCATGACGTTTGGAAAGCTTTGCGCCGTCCGGGCCATGGATGAGCGGAATATGTGCCATCTTGGGCACATCCCAGCCAAGAGCCTGAAAAATCAGGGTCTGGCGGGCAGCATTGGTCAAATGGTCGACACCGCGAATAATGTGAGTGATGCCCATGTCATGATCATCGACCACCACTGCCAGCATGTAAGTCGGCGTTCCGTCAGAACGGATCAGAACCAGATCATCCAGATCTTTATTCGGGATGACAACGCGGCCCTGCACCATGTCATCCACCACGGTTTCACCAGTCTGTGGAGCTTTCAGGCGCACCACCGGATCAATGCCTGCGGGAGCTTCGGAGGCATCACGGTCGCGCCATGTGCCATCATAGCGTGGCGGGCGGCTTTCAGCTCTGGCCTTTTCGCGCATCTCGTCGAGTTCTTCCGGTGTGCAATAACAGCGATAAGCCGTTCCATTTGCCAGCATCTGCTCGACAGCAGCCTTGTGGTTCTCAACACGGGCAACTTGAGACACGGGATCACCGTCCCAATCCAGGCCAAGCCAGGACATTCCGTCCAGAATGGCGTCAACGGCTTCCTGGGTCGAGCGCGCCTGATCCGTGTCCTCGATGCGCAACAGCATTTTTCCACCATGATGCTTTGCAAACAGCCAGTTGAACAGGGCTGTGCGGGCACCGCCAATGTGCAGGAAGCCGGTTGGGGAAGGAGCGAAGCGTGTGACGATCTGATTGGCCATGGTGATTTATATAGGTCTCTGACAGAATGAGGAATTGGGCGACAAGCCGCCTTGTTGGCGGGGTCTTAGCATAGGCTTGTGAAAGTCCAAAGAGGTGGAAGGGGATTTGGCCGTGGGAGGTGCCGATCCGCTGTCTGGCGCGCGCGCCGGGACCGATGGAAATACCGGTAGCGCAAAGGACGAGCGGACTGATCAAAAAGATGTTGCGGGCAAGAGGCCTGCCACACCTGTCCGTCGGCTAGCTGAAATACTCAAGGCGTTTAGGAGTGCTGCCAAATCTGGTCGTGTTCATGACTGGAGTGACCGGCCTATCCGCTATTCTTCGGACCTAAAGGAGACATCTGCTCGTGGGCTGCAGTCTTCGCCGTCTCATCCTGGACAGAGCCGGCCTGCCGCTGTCGAGGAACAGGGCCTGCTTTGGGGCGGTTTTGCATTTTCAATCGGTATCCTGATTTACATGGCTTTGCCCGCCGAGCCGAGCTTTTGGGCGCTTGCAGGCCTGTTCCTTGTACTTTTTTTCATACTGATTCCAGGCATTGTTCGAGGGCGCTCCGGCATCTGGGCGTTGCTCATTCTCGCCGGTTTTGCAGGCACTGCATGTGCCTCTTTGCGAACCCTGCTTGCTGAGGCGCCGAGGCTGGCCGTAGCGCGAACCGTGACCTTGGAAGCAAGGGTCATTGATCGACAAATGACAGGGCGCGGTCCGCGTCTTGTCCTGTCTGTACTGGCTTATGAGGATCGGGGAACCCGTCGGTTGCCAGGAGATCCGGTCGGCGCTGGAAATCTTCCCGAGCGTGTGCGTCTTTCCGCGCCAAAAGCCGCAGATGTGCGTATTGGCGATGGTTTGCGTATGAAGGCTCGATTGTTTCCGCCCTCAGGGCCAGTGCGACCGGGCGGATATGATTTTTCCTTCTGGGCCTATTTTCAAGGGCTGGGAGCGACCGGGTTCGTTTACGGCGTTCCGGTTCCTGTTGATTTTGGGCCTATGCCCACGAGCTTGTGGTTCCAGCGTCAGCTTGATGATCTGAGGTCTGGTATCGGCAGGCAGATCCGAAGTGCTTTGGAACCTGGCGACAGCGCAGAACTGGCGGCGGCCTTGCTGGTGGGCGATCGGAGCGGCCTGTCAGATGAGACCGAGGATATCCTCAGACAAGCCGGTCTTGCCCATGTGCTTGCGATTTCCGGGTTGCATATGGCGCTTTTTGCTGGCGGAGCCTATGCAGCCATCTTGCTCGTCCTGAGTTTTTGGGAAGCAATAGCCTTACGATGGCCTTCTCATAAACTTGCTGCCTGTGTGGCTCTTTTGGCAGCGATTTTTTATCTCGGCATTTCGGGAGGGTCTTTGGCCACACAACGATCCTTTGTGATGATCGGGCTGGTTTTTCTCGGGCTGATTGTTTCGCGAAAGGGGCTGACCCTCCACAGTGTAGCCCTGGCTGGGCTTCTGCTGTTGATACTTGCCCCTGAGCGATTGCTCCATCCAGGATTCCAGATGTCGTTTGCTGCCGTGATTTGTCTTGTGGCCGTCTATGAAACTTGGAGAACCAGCTCGGCAGGACGTGGCGTTCAAGCCTTGTCTATGCGCCCCAGGTTCTGGTCGCGTATCGGTTGGCAGACCATGTTGTTCTGGGGCGGGTTGACGGCGACTGCTCTGGTCGCAGGTTTGGCAACAGGGGTGATCGGTGTTCATCATTTTGGCCGGATCGCTCCCATGGGTGTCATCGGAAACCTGCTGGGCATGCCTGTGTTCACGCTGCTGATCATGCCGATGGGAGTTCTCGCTCTGGTCTTGATGCCCTTTGGCCTGGCCAGCTTGCCGCTTCAGGTGATGTCCGCCGGGTTAGATGTCCTGCTTGGCTTTGCTGAATGGACAGCAAACCTGGATATTGGGCAGGATCATGTGTCACCGCCCGGTGCCAATGTCACCTTGCTCCTGATGGCCGCTTTGTTCCTTGGTGTTCTGGCGCGCGGCTGGATCAGATTGGGCGCATTGCCTTTGGGTATTATAGCGGGCGCATTTCTTGTGTTTGACCGTCCGCCGGACATTCAGATCTCTGAAAAGGGCGCGATCATCGCAGCAAGAGGAGCCGATGGGATCTTGCGTTTCAGCGCAAAGCGGGCAGGGTTTGAGACAGACATATGGCTGCAGCGGGAAGGGTTGCCAGAGGATGCCTTTTCGGTCCAGAAAATGGGCACGCCTCAGCGCAGGTGTGACCCCTATGGCTGCGTCTATCTGGCTTATGCGCCCATGAGGACTGGTTCCCTAATGGCATCTGACAGGACCGGGAGCCTTGTTTACAAGCCTGTGCCCATACGCATTGCGATGCCTCAGAAGGCCGAGGCACTGGCGATGGATTGCATCGAAGCAGATATCATTGTGACCGAGCTGACAGTTCCAAAAGACTGTGATGTCAGTCTGGTTATCGGTGCTGCTGAACGGCGCGCGCACGGTGCCCTCTCACTTTGGCTGGAAGCAGCAGATTGGCCTGCGTCCAATGACCGATCTGTTGGAGGGGGCAACGGCAAATCGCAATTGACCAACAAAGAGCCGACTGAAAACTGGCTTCTGGGCTTTACCAGCAGCGTAATGAACTTGGTGTTTGGCAAGACGAGCAGAATGGTTCCTGCATCAAATGTTAATAAGGATCATGCTGCCGCTTCAGACAGTGTTAGCGTAAAAACTCCGCCCAAAACTGTCATAACAAAGTGGCTGAGTGCGAAAACCCGCCCGCCACGCCCTTGGCATAGGCCACGTCCCTGATGCTGGCCACATTCTGAAGGACACCTCATGCCTCCAAAATTTCGCACCATTGAGCAGCCCTGGAATCAGCAACAGACCACAGCTTGGTTGTTGCCTGGTTAAACGCCTGCCCATCAAAGTATCATCGCGCACTTGCAAATATAAAAGATGCAGATGTCAGTACTTGCGAAACAATGCAGACAGCCGACCCTGAACCTTAACGCGGCCTGGCCCAAAAATGCGGGTTTCATAAGCTGGATTGGCGGCCTCCAATGCAATGGAAGCACCTTTTTTACGGAGGCGTTTCAGTGTTGCCTCTTCATCGTCAACAAGGGCCACGACAATGTCGCCACTCTCGGCAGTTTCCGTACGTCGGATCAAAACCGTGTCTCCATCCAGAATCCCGGCCTCGATCATGGAATCTCCTCGCACTTCCAGCGCGTAATGTTCGCCCTTGCCAACGAGCTCAGGCGGAACGGTGATCGAGTGGCTGTGGGTCTGGATCGCCTCAATGGGAACACCTGCTGCAATGCGTCCCATCACAGGTATTTCGATGCCAGTAGCTTCCGCTATGGGGGAGGGCGCAGGTGCCGCTGCAGTCTTGCCAAGAGATCCTTCGATGACCTCAGGTGAAAAACTGCCGCGCGGCGGGGGAGAACCCAGACCGGGGGAAATTGATTCGGGCAGACGAATAACCTCCATCGCCCGTGCCCTGTTGGGCAGGCGACGAATAAATCCGCGTTCTTCCAGCGCCGTGATGAGCCGATGAATACCGGACTTTGAGCGAAGGTCGAGGGCATCCTTCATTTCATCAAAGGAAGGTGGAACCCCGGTTTCCTTCAATTTTTCTTGGATGAACATCAGCAGTTCATATTGCTTGCGCGTGAGCATCGTCAACTTCTCCAATGCGAACCGGCTGGGTACAAATCATGAACGTACCATAGCTGTTCTCACTGTGTTCCACAAGCCTTAATGTTCTGTTTCTGTCCCATGCAGCTTTAGAGTTGAATCACAGTAAGTTTCTGGCCTTTGAGTTCTTATGGGCCATGTACTGATGCCTATAAGTTCAATTGAATTTCGTGCATGCTTAAAAGTCGACTTCAGCTGATGCTTTTATCCCGGTGGCTGTTGTCTGATTGCGGATCCTGTTTGTTTCGGTGTTTGAAAATCTGAGCAAAGTCATGCAGATCGCAGAAGCCGAGATTTTAAAGATATTTCTTTTCTTCGTTCTAAAATCAACAAACGTGATGCGTATCGTCAGGTGATTAGGTTTTGACGAAGGTGAGTTTTGGAGGGCTTTGCTTTCACCTATCGCTGTTGGCTAGGAGTTTTCAACATCATCAAAACGAACCTGACTGCTGTTCTGGGTGCCAGAAGTAAGGCGGGTTCGGTCTCGATCTGCAGTGATAAAAAACAATTGTCTGATCAAAAATCTTTCTAATTTGACCGCCGCCTTTCAGACAAGGGAGACTTTCAGGGCGAAAAAGCGCGGGCAACGCGCACGCTCCCGACCTAAGAGGATCTTCAAATGTTTTCCAAATTCGCCACAACTGCGGCAATGATATTGGCGTTGACCGCATCGTCGGCTCATGCAGAGACTTGGCGCATGGCCACCAAGATGCCGGTCGACAGTCCCGAAGGCCAAGTCTTTCAAAAGTTTGCTGACCTGACCAAGGAATATACCGACGGCAAGTTGACCATTCAGGTGTTTCCGAACGAGCAGCTCGGCAAGGAAGATGCGGTTCTGGAACAATTGCAAGCCGGCATCGTCAATATCTATGCCGAGGGCTACAGCTACATGAAAAAATGGGCGCCGGAGTTGTCCTGGACGTCCCCGGCCTTCATGTTCGATGACTATGACCATTGGGTCCGTTTTATGGGATCGGACTTGGTTACGGGTTGGTTCGACAAGGCAGCGGAAGTTTCGGGTGTCAAACCACTTGGCAATCCTACAGCTGTTCTGCGTGGACCGTTCCGGGTTATGGTTTCAAACAAACCGGTAAACTCTCTGGCAGACGTGACTGGCCTGAAGTTGCGCATGCACCCTTCAAAACTTGCCATCGCGACATGGTCAGATCTGGGTGCTGAAGTGATTACGTTGCCCTGGACTGAAGTATATCAGGCGATTCAGAAGGGCATCGTGAATGCGGTGAATTCTCCAATCGCATTGGTTCAATCCATGCGCTTCAACGAAGTCGCCTCCTACATCAGCCGAACAGATGAATATTGGCAGTCGATCGGGTTCATCATGAACCTGAAAGCCTATGATGCCCTGGATGAGAGCACACAGGCCGGGTTGCTCAAGGCTTATAATGAAGCTGGGGCTTATTCGCGTGAAGTCATGTTTGAAGTTGCCGACAAAAGCATCAAGAGCATGAAAGATGCAGGGGCAACATATGTCGTGCTCGATACAGCGCCTTTCGTTGATAAGCTGAAGGGCTTTTACGCCGAAATGGAATCAAGCGGCGAAATGCCTGCAGGTTACATGGCGGCAGTCGAGGCAGCGCGGACCGCGAAATGACCCCGGAAAATTTCGAACCGGAGGGCGCGCTTCAGCGTGCCCTCTTTCGCCTCGACACGCTGAACTGGCGTCTTGGAGGTGTCTTCATCTTACTGTGCAACATCTGTCTTCTTGCCATGCTGGGTTTGACGACCTTGACGATTGTCGCAAGGCCTTTTGGCTGGTCGGCCTATTGGATATGGCCCTGGACGATGGTCTTCTTTGTCTGGCTGAGTTTCTTCGGGTTTTTCGCTATTTTTGTGCGCCTCAAGGACGTTCGCATTGACTTCCTTGCCAACCGGATAGGCACGGCCGGTTATGCGGTGACCCGAAGCCTGTCTGATCTATGTGCCCTGGGCGTTTGTTTTATTCTCCTTCAGCAAATGCCAACCGTGCTGGCAACGTCGACCGGCGTTGTGGATGGTGCGATATTTCCAGGTGGCAAGGAGCTGATGCGCCAGGCCCTTTCAGTGCCATTGTTCATCTCCGCCATCCTGATTTTTCTGACCGCTCTTCTCGACCTTGCCAAGCAATTTGCCGGGATGCCTGAAAACATATCGATCCACCACCCGGAGGTCTGACGCATGGCCTATATTCTCTTCGGCTCCTTCATGGCGCTGATCCTCCTGCGTGTTCCGATTTCCATCGCCATCGGTGCCGCAACTCTTGTCACTTTCCTGACCTCTGATTTCTCCAACGCCCTGCAAATCATCCCGCAACAGATGCTCGAGGGGGTGAACAAGGCATCCCTGACTGCTGTGCCATTCTTCATTATGGCTGGAAACCTGATGAACGCCTCCGGCGTGACAGAGCGGATTTTCAACTTCGCCAATGCTTTGGTCGGGCACTTGAAGGCAGGTCTGGCCCAGGTGAACATTCTGTCCTCGATGATCTTTGCAGGTATTTCAGGTGCCGCAGTGGCCGATTGCGCAGGGCTTGGAGCCATCGAAATCAAGGCGATGCGCGAAAATGGTTATCGCGGTGACTTTGCTGCTGCCGTCACCGTTGCCTCGTCCGTGGTCGGGCCATTGATCCCGCCTTCGATCGGGCTGGTGCTCTATGCGTTTCTGGCTCAGCAGTCGATTGAAAGAATGTTCCTGGCTGGTCTGGTTCCGGGCCTTGTGGTCGGACTTGCCCTCATGACCTATGTACGGATTGTTGCGCAATTCCAGAACTTCCCAACACAACCACGGGCAACCGTCTCTCAGGTTGCTGGCACCGCCAAACATGGCTTCCTGGCTCTCATGGCCCCGGCGATCATCCTTGGATCCATCATGTCCGGTTTCGTCACCGCGACTGAGGCCGGAGTTTTAGCTTGTCTTTATTGTATCGCACTGGGGATCTGGTATCGCGAGCTTACCATGAAGGGCTTCATGACGGCGCTCACTGACAGCGCGATGATGACAGCTGTGATCATGATCATCATTTCATTTTCCATTGCCATGGGTTGGCTTCTGGCGATTGATTTGACATCGCAAAAACTAGCCGATGCGATTTTCGCCCTGACAGATGACCGCAATGTCTTTCTAGCCCTTCTACTGATCTTCATCATCATGGTTGGCTGTGTGGTTGAGGGTGTGCCTGCCAAATTGATCCTGGTGCCCACTCTTTTGCCAGTCATCGATGCATACGGGATCGACCGGGTGCATTTCGGCATCATCATCCAGCTAGGCTTGCTGATCGGCATTGCGACACCTCCGATGGGCATTGGTCTCTACATTGTTGCGGAGGTCGGACGTCTGCGGTTCGAGAAGGTGGCGCTGGCCGTATTGCCCTTCCTGATTCCGCTGATCCTTGTGTTGATCCTGATCACCTATGTGCCAGGCATGGCCACCTTTTTGCCGGACCTGATCCTGGGTCCCAATCTTCAATAATCTCGCCAATAGATTCGAAAGACGTACAATGAGCAATCTCATCTACAAGATAAATCCGATGCCAGAAAAAATCCCGCAGGAGAAGCTGGATCGTCTTGCAAAGCTGGAAACAGCAACCATCGGCCATTTCTATCACTACGGCTTTGCAGCACCTGCAATACAGCCAGTGCTGCGGGGAAAGACGATTGCCGCAACGGTCTGTACGCTGGCCATTCCGGGCCTTGATTCAACGCTTCTACATCATTGCCTGAGCGACGTTGGTCCAGGGTATTTCCTTGCCGTTGACCGTCTTGGCGACACCAAATACGCCTGCTGGGGTGGAGGGGTGACACGTATGGCTGCGATGATGAAGCTTGAGGGCGGTTGCATTGACGGCCCTCACACAGACACTTTGGAAATTGAAGACCAGGATTTTCCCATGTGGTCTCGTGGTCCGTCTCCGGTGACGACACGGCTTTATAATTCCGGTGGTGGGTTCAATATTCCCGTTTCAATTGGTAGTGCAGCAGTTCTGCCGGGCTACGCAGTGCTGGCAGATGACTGCGGCGTACTCTTTATTGCGCCTGAGGATCTGGATGAAGTGCTTACCGTGGGCGAGGAAAAGACGGCAAGAGGCGCTGTTGGCGAAGCCAAGATCACCGCAGGCACTCATCTGGGGCAAATGTCAGGCGCGAGCGCCATGGTGGCAGAAAAACTGGGATCTTGAAGCGATGTTCTTGTCCGTTTTGATATCTAAAGGGAATGCACTGTGAAAGCCGTCATCTATGCGCCGCTAGAAACGACCGTAACAGCCTGGGTGGGGCGTCTCCGCGCTTTGATGCCAGACTGGAGCATTAACGCATTGGACGATGAAATCGATCCGGGCTCTGTCCAATATGCCGTGGTTTGGCGTCCGCGTGTCGGCGATATGGCCAGGTTTCCAAACCTGAAGGCGATTGTCTCGATTGGTGCGGGTATCGATCATGTTCTAATGGACACTGAGTTGCCCAAACATGTTCCGATCATCAGGACCGTTGGTGCCGACCTGACACAATTCATGCGTGAGTATGTAGCCCTGCATGTCTTGCGTCATCACCGCAACCGACCCCATCAAGCCGCAGCCCAGGCTCGCTCTGAGTGGGATGCAGTGGAGGTTGCTCCGGCGACCCAAAGGCGCGTTGGCGTGATGGGGTTGGGTAATCTGGGCGCGGCAGCAGCGCAAACCTTGTCGGGGCTTGGGTTTCAGACTTTCGGCTGGGCGCGCAGCCCGCGTGAGATAGACGGCGTTACGAGTTTTGCTGGCAGAGAAACATTCGATGCCTTTCTGGAAGGGACGGAAATTCTTGTTAATCTGCTGCCGTTGACGGATGCGACGAAAGGCATTTTGAACGCGGAGACTTTCAACAAGTTGCCCAAGGGCGCTTGCATCATCAATGCTGCCAGAGGGCCTCATCTTGTTGAAGCCGATCTGCTGGCGGCATTGGAAAGCGGTCAGATAAGCCAGGCCACACTGGATGTCTTCAATACAGAGCCATTGCCTTCCGATCACTGGTTCTGGAGTCATCCTGCGATTACGGTCACACCGCATATTGCTTCCCGTATTGATGCGGGCACAGGTAGCCGGATCATTGCCGCCAATCTCGAAACCTTCGAGAAAACAGGCACCGTAGCAGATGTCGCAGACGCCAAACGCGGCTATTGAGCCTCGAATAGTTGACCACGATCTACAGGTCTGAGAAATCAAGGGCTTGCCCGCCTCATGGCATTAATCCAAGGGGCGGGCGTTTTATTTTGGGTTACTGGCCGATGCCAGGGCTCATAATTGACGTTCTAATGGCGCTTGAAACGACGCTCCAATTTCCCGAAAACAGCAAGAAACATCAGGCAAAAAAGGTCTTGTTACCCGGCTGAATGTCTTGACGCTACGGATCAAACCCTTACCCTTTTTTAGAGGAAGAGTTGTATTTCTCTCCGACACGCGTTTCAAGTAACTGAAACAAAACGTATTTTTTGGCGTTTTCGTATCTTGTAACATAGAATATCTACTCCTGACCTTTCATAGTCATTTGTGAGTCCGCGACTGGTCTATCGTGGCCCAAGAGGAAACCGATATTCATGAACTTCAAACAAATGGAGGCCTTCTACTGGCTGACACAACTTCAGAGTTTTCGCCGTGTCGCTGAAAGGCTTTCTCTGACCCAACCAGCCGTATCAGCTCGGATCGCTTCTCTCGAAGATGTCTTGAACACGCGGTTGATCGAGCGGGATATGCCGCATTTTCAGTTGACGGAGCAGGGGCAGCAAGTCGCTGAATATGCGGAGATGTTCGTCAATCTCGGTGAGGCAATGAACTCGCGTCTGGATGAGAAACGGCAGCGCCATTTTGCCGTAGGAATGGTGACCATGGTCACCATGACCTGGGGAGTTCTTTTTCGGGATATGGTTGCGGAGGCTGCTCCGAATGTCCTGTTGGATTTTCATTCCGGCACAAATCAGGAGTTGCGCCGTCTGCTGCGCGCCGGTGTTCTGGATATGGCATTTCTGACTGATGAGGCAGATCTGGGGCGCGTGCCAAACAGCTTTACCGTTCAATATAACGTTGGGTGGGTTGGCAGCCCGGATTTGCTTGGTGACCTGGTTCAACCGCTAAGCAATCGGGACCTACGGCAATTGCCGATCATTCTCTACCCGCCCAGCTCTCCATTGACACAAGTCCTTTCGCGTATGTTGAATGAAAGCCGCACGAGACCTAATGCACGCCATGTCGGCAATTCACTTTCGTCCATCTGTGAAATGTTGCGCCGGGGATATGGTATTTCTGCTGTCGCTCTGGCTCAGGTGGAAGACGACCTTGTGTCTGGAGCGCTCAGATTGATCGAGACGGACGAAAGCATTGCCCCGCTTGATATTTGCTGGGTGCACATGAACCGGGCCCGAAAGGCGCAAGTACGGCAAATATATGGAATTGCCGAGAAAGCAGCGCGGGAATGGTGTGAGGCCAACCCGCGCTACGTCAGTTTCAAAGAACCTACTTCTGATTAGGTCGTTTCAAAACCCTTGGATACATGGTCCCTGATAAGGCCTGCGCCGATGGCAACAAGCCTTGAACTCAGCTCCTTGCCGGTTTCAGCGCTGGAATAGGCCGGATCGCCGCCCCAAACCCCGTGGGGTGCAGCTTCCAGAGCCTCGACCGGTGCCTGGATTTTGGCTCCGCCATAGCTGATCGCATTGATACCACCGACGTCGACGCCGCGAACCTTGCCGCTCGTTGACGGTTTCTCGCGCAGATCCAGCCGAAGAATCTCAGGATAGTAGTGCAGCCCAATCGAGGTTAGCGGATCCCCACCATGCCCAGATGATTTTGCTGCGCCTTCCGTTCCAAGGATGTCTTTCAGCAATTCGTAGCTGAGCTGCCAAAGGTAAATGGACGGCACGAAGACGCCCGTCGTCTGGCGCCAGCGATGGGTTACCTCGGTGATGGCGGTCACGTTGCCACCGTGCCCGTTGATCAGCATGATCTTCTTAATGCCGTGCCGGGTCAGGCATTTGAAAATATCGTCCAGAATTGCAACCAAAGTGGTTTGCGAGATGGCAATCCCGCCATGGGTCGAACCAAAATAGTCTGAGCCACCAAATGGAATGCTTGGTGTTACAAACGTTGGAACGCCAAATTCGCGTGCTTTGCGAGCCATGTCCAGGGCGACGCACTCTGCGCCCAGATAATCACCCATTGGTGCATGTGTTCCCTGATCTTCCAGGGATCCCATTGGAACAAGGACAACAGCTTCGTCGGTCAGGAACTGGCGGGATTCCCCGCTTGTCAGCTCTGCGATTTTTAGCTTTTCGGTTTCGGACCAACTCATATTTATTGAACTCCATTCAATATGTTATCGCGGATACAGGCCGAGAAGCGTGTCTCCTCGATCTGACGCAATTTCGGGATTTCGGCTGCGCAGGCATCTTGCACATAGGGGCAGCGGCTGCTGAACACGCACCCTGGAGGGGGATTGACGGGCGAGGGGATCTCACCGGTCAGCCGCATGCGCTCCAAACTGGGTTTCAGGCTTGGTTCGGCGGAAACCAGAGCGGCCGTGTAGGGATGAGCAGGGCTGAAGTGGATGTCGTCCGCACGGCCGATTTCCATCACCCTGCCGAGATACAGCACCATCACCCGATCTGAGATGAAGCGCACAACCGAGAGATCATGACTGATGAACAAGATCGATACGCCGGTTTTTTCTCGCAAGTCCGCCAGCAGGTTCAAAACCTGAGCCTGGATTGAAACGTCCAATGCAGAGACGGCTTCGTCGGCGACGATGAACCGTGGTTCAACCGCTATCGCGCGGGCAATGCCGATGCGCTGTCGTTGCCCCCCGGAAAACTCGTGTGGCAAGCGGCCGAGAAACTCCGGCGAGAGACCGACCATTTCAAGGAGTTCATTCAACCGGCCTTCGCGCTTGGCACCCATATGAAGCTGATGGGTGTCGAGAGCTTCCGACAGCACGGCACGGATCGACTTGCGCGGATCCAGACTGGCGTAGGGATCTTGAAAAATGATTTGGATGTCTTTGCGGACCGCCCGCAAATCTTCCGGGCTCAAGTTGGCTAGGTCCCGGCCGTCGAATTTAATTGTGCCACTATCGGCTTCGATCAGCTTCAATACTGCTTTGCCCAAAGTAGACTTTCCGGAACCGCTTTCTCCAACGAGACCCAGCACTTCGCCAGGCGCGATGCTCAAATCAACGTCCCGAAGCACCGGAATGCGGCTCCTACGGAAGAAGCCCTTCTTTGATGTGGGATAGCTTTTGTTGAGCCCCCGGACTTCAAGCAAAGCTTGTTTCATCACATTGCCTCCTTGAGCATTTCTGTCGCTGCTGTCGCTGCTGTTGCTTCTGGTGCAAGCAGACAGCGCGCGGCACGAATGCCGTCTTCGGAGCTGTAAAGGGCCGGATGAAACTCGGCGCAGAGATCCTGTGCCTTGGGGCATCGGTCGCGAAAGGAACAGCCTGAGGGGCGTGAATGTCGCAAGGGAGGTGTGCCGGCGATGGCACCAAGTCTGTCGCCGCGTGATGAGTGCAGTTCGTTGTGCAGCGACGGCATGCTCTCCAGGAGGGCTGCCGTATAGGGATGGTGCGGATCGAATAGAACTTGCTCTGCAGGTCCTTGTTCGACAATCTCGCCTGAATACATCACAGCCACGCTGTCGGCGATGTCAGCTACGATACCGAGATTGTGGCTAATGAACAGCATACTCAGTCCAGCAGCCTGATCCGCGCGCAAATCCCGAAGAAGGTTGATGATTTCCGCCTGAATGGTGACATCCAACGCAGTTGTTGGCTCGTCAGCGATCAGGACTTTGGGTTCGCAGAGCAAGGCCATTGCAATCATCATGCGCTGGCGCATTCCCCCCGACAGTTCGTGCGGATAGCTGTCGAAGCGCCTGGCTGCCTCCGGGATGCCGACGCGCTCAAGCGCTGCGATGCAACGGTCTCGCGCGTCGTCGGACGAGAGTTCCATATGAGCCTGAAGGGTTTCCATCATTTGTGCCCCGACCCGTAGCACCGGATTGAGCGAGGTCATCGGCTCCTGGAAGATCATGGCAATGTCGTTGCCGCGCACCGCCTCTGCGGTCTTTGTGTCCAGAGACGTGAGATCCACGGTCGCACCGGATTTGCGTTCGATGGCAATATGTCCGTTTGCCGGGCGAATTGCAGAGGGCAGCAACGCCATCAGTGCCAGCGATGTCAGGGATTTTCCTGATCCACTTTCGCCCACCAGAGCGGTGCATTTGTTGCGTTGGATGGTCAAGGTCAGGTCGCGCACCAGTTCGACTTGCGTGCCGGACTTATCCTGATCGTACACCAATGTTAGGTTGCTCAGTTCTGCCACGTTGTCCGGGGCAAGTTCGACAATCTGAGATGTTGTTTTACTGGCGGATGAAACAGCATCCTTGCCGTCCTCCATGCCCTTGGGATCCAGAACGTCGCGGAGCCGGTCACAGAAAAAATTGATGGAATAGATTGTCAGGCAGAGCGCTGCACAGGGGACAAAAATTCCAAGAGGATCCTGATCCATGAATCCACGAGCACCGCGGATCATCTGACCCCAGGACGGGGCCGGAGGCACAACTCCGAGGCCAAGGAAAGAGAGACCTGATTCAACGGTGATTGTCGCAGCAGCCGTCAATGAGAACTGAACGGAGATCGCACCCAGGATATTGGGCAGGATCGTCGATAGAACGATTCTGCGCGGCCTTGTTCCCAAAGCGCGGGAGGCCTCGACGAAATCCAGGGCAGACACTCTAAGCGTTTCTGCATAGGCAATGCGGGAGAACGAGGGAAAATACAAAAGCGCCAGCACAGCAACCAGCGTTGTTGCTCCTGGGCCAAAGATGGTCACGACAAGCAGAGCCAGAAGGATGGGCGGGAAGAACAGGACGACATCGGATACGCGCATCGCGATGAATTCGAACGGGCCTCGGAAATAGGCGCCGATCAGTCCGATGAATGTTCCAATCGCCAGCGCAATGAAACTGGCGAGAAAGGCAACTGTGAGGGACACTTGGCCGCCGTATAAAACCCTTGCCATCCTGTCCCGACCAAATTCATCCTGGCCGAATGGGTGACCCCAGGATGGGCCTGCCATGCGCTTTGAGATTGCAATCTGAATCGGGTCTGCAGAGGTCAGCAGCGGTGCTGCAAACATTGCGGACACCAGTAATAGCAGCAGCAGGCTCGGTAGGATCATCCTGCGTGGTATTGGCAAACGGGCAAACGTCATGACAGGCGGATCCTTGGATCGAGTGCCGAATAGATCATTTCGACCATGAAGTTGATCAGGATGAACAGGGCTGAAACAACTAGGATCACGGCTTGCACGGAGGGATAATCCCGCTGCTGCACAGCAGTCACCAGGTAGCCCGACAGTCCGGGCCAATTGTAGACAAACTCGATCAGCACGGTGGAACCCAGCAATATCCCCATTTGCAGCCCAACCACCGTCACGATTGGCCCCAGTGCATTGCGCAACACATGGCGTCGCACAACCAGCTTGCGCTGCAGCCCTTTCGCGACGGCTGTGCGCACCCAGTCATGGGTGCGCATTTCCAAAACGCTGGCACGGGTCATCCGGAAAATGATTGAAAACAGATGTAATCCGACTGTTATGGCGGGCAGAGCCAAAAGCTTCAGGTGCAACAGGGGATCTGCTGAAAAGCTTACGTACCCACCCGCTGGTAACCAGCGTAGCCATTGGGCAAAGATGTAGATAAATAAGGTACCGGTCACAAACCCGGGTACCGAAATGAGAATGGCATTGGCCGCAGAGACCACTTGGTCAAAGCTTTTGCCTGGGCGAAGTCCAGCTAAGGTGCCCGCCGGAATGCCCGTGATCAAACCTAGCGCCAAACCGGCCAGAATAAGTTCCAGCGTTCTTGGCAGGCGCAGGGAAATCGTTTCGCCCACGGGAACCTTGTCAATCAGGGAGGACCCGAAATCGAACTGAATTGCTCCGGTTAAGAAGTCGAGGTACTGAGCCGCAATGGGTCTGTCGAGCCCCATTTTGTGCCTGAGATTGTCAATGGATTCCTGGCTGGCAACTTCCCCGTCCGACGACAGCAGAAGTTCTGCCGGGTCGCCGGGAACGATGAACAGGACCGCGAAAACGACAGTTCCCACGATCCAGAGCATCAGGAGGGCTGCCAGGCCGCGACTGAGGGCGAAACGTATCATTTCTTGGCTTAGCTCGGTTCTGACACATCAAACGAATAGGCCGATGAGCTGTTGAGCCAACCCGGAAATGCCTTGAATCCCTTGACGGGCTTCTGCATCGCATGGGCTTGGGCTCGCCAGTTGATTGGTACCTGCGGTACTTCCTCGAAGTAAGCCTTGGCCAGTTCCTTGTAGATTGCCCCGCGCTCGGCCTCATCCATTGTGGCGCGGCCTTTTTCGAGCAGCTCATCGATCCGTGCAGATTCAAAACCGAACGACCGCGTATAGTTTGCGGGGCCGGAATGAAGCAGCGGCCAGAGGGCATTTGGATCGTTGTAGTAGCCCGAAAGACCGTGCACGGCTATGTCGTAATCGCCTTCCTTTCCCTTCTTCACCCGGGTTGCCCAGTCCGGCAAGTCGAGAGTCGTATTGATGCCGATCATTTGTAGATAGGCTTGGACGATTGAAGCGGTGTCCTGGTGCATGCCGTAGGTTGATGTTGCCAGCAACCTGCAGGAGAAGCCATTGGGGTAACCTGCCTCGGCAAGCATGGCTTTCGCCTTTTCCGGGTCAAAAGTGTATTCGATCGATGGGTCTGAGACATCATAGGGTGAGCCGGGAGGGTTTGGCATGCCGACCAGAGGCGTGCCTCTTCCGGCAAAAGCTCCGTCAACCACGTCCTGACGCTGGATCGCATAACCCACCGCCTGGCGCACTTTGGGATCTTTGAATGGCCCCTCTTTGGCGACGTTGAACAACATAAGCATGAACGGGCTGACCGTAGCGCCAATTTTAAGCGTTTCGGATTGCTCGACTGCGTCGAATTGGGGCCAAGGCAAATATTCGATGACATCGACGTCGCCGGTTTCCAGGGCGGCGTAGCGAAGGTTCTGATCCGCATAGGCCGTGAACCGGATTTTGTCGCAAATCGGTTGATCTGGGCTGTAGAAGTCATCGAACTTCGTGACTTCGATGAAGACGCCGCGTTCATCTGCCGTTTTGACAAATGGACCACAGCCAATCGGGTTGTCCGGGGCGCTGCCTTTCCAGACCAGTCCGGCGCAGTAATTGGACAGCTCCTTGAGGAAGATAGCCGATGGGAGCTTGAGTGAGAATTTGACGGTTTTCGCGTCGAGAGCCTCGATCTTTTCGATGTTTAGGAAGGAGGACTTCAGATAGGCTGAGGACTCTTCGGCGACAATGGAGTCAAAAGTAAAGATCACATCTTCGGCTGTTACAGGCTCGCCGTTGTGAAAGACCGCATTGTCGCGAAGCTTGAAAATGACCGTTTTGGGATCTGGCCATTCGTAGCTTTCAGCGACTTCCGCCACCAAGTTTGCTTCGGGGTCATAGCCCATCAGTCCTCGGTAGAGGCAAAGTTTCACGTTGTTTGAAGAATTTCCGGTATTGTTCCACGGGGAAAGCCCGGGAGGAAAAGTTGATAAACCATAGCGTAGCGTCTTGCCATCGGCGGCCCATGTCTGGCCGGGCAGGGCCAGCGCGGTCATGCCTGCACCAATACCTGTCAGGACAGAACGCCTGCTGACATTCAACTTATTTTGGGAAAGATCGGGCATTTTGATGTCACCCCGTTTTGATAGCTGGAAGGTTTTATGCCGCTTCATATGTCGGCTATCCCTTCAGTTCGCGCCATAAGGTTGGGGCATGTCCAATTGAAAAAAATTTTCTACATGAAAAAAAAATTTATGTTGGCGTCGGCTATTCTACTTACTCATAAAATTTCTTTTGAAATTGAAAAAAATTACCTTTTGGGCAATGCGCCACAGCACTGCTAATTTGGAAATAATCAGATTTCCAACGGGAACAATTATGACCCATCCTCTTCCGTTTAAATGCGAAAAACAGACTGCCCACGGACCTGCCGGCATTGTTGTTACCAATCATCCGCTGGGCAGTTCAGCTGGAACTGAAATGCTGGCGGCGGGCGGTAATGCCGTGGATGCTGCGGTTTCTGCTCTCCTGACGCTGACGGTCGTCGAACCCATGATGGTGGGGATTGCTGGCGGCGGTCTGTCACATTTGCGATTGGCGGATGGCACGCATGTGGTCATGGATGCGCTGGCCTGCGCTGCCAAGGGTATGCATTCGCAGATCTATGAGCCGATCTCTGACGAAATGCCACGCTATATGGAAACAAAGGACCGCCGGAACACAGTGGGCCCGTCTGCCGTGGCGGTGCCGGGCAATCTGGCCGGGTGGCATCAATTGCACCAGAAATACGGCAAGCTTCCCTTTTCTGATCTTGTGGAACCGGCCATTCGGGCAGCGTCTCGTGGTTTCTTCGCCACCCACTATCTCAGTGGCTCCGTGAATGAATTCAAGGAGGATCTGGCAGCTGATCGGTCGCTTGCTGCGGTGATGATGCCTGAAGGACGTCCGCCGCGCTTTGGTGAACGTGTCTTTATGCATGATTATGCCGAAAGCCTGCGTCTGATTGCGCGGGAAGGGGCTGCTGCGCTGCATGGCGGCGCGCTGGGGGCGGCGTTGGCCGAGTCCATGCAAACGGGAGGCCCGGATGCAGGCTGGGTCACGCTTGAGGACTTGCGCGCCTATCGTCCGGTTGAGCGTGGGGTGATCACGGGAAATTATCGCGGCTTTGAGATTGTTGGACCTCCGCCACCTGCGTCTTCAGGTGTTCATGTCACCCAGATGCTGAATATTCTGGAAGGTTACGACATTGCTGACATGGGGTTTGGCAGCCCCGAGACGCTTGACCTTCTGGCGCGCACCATCGCCCTGGCCTTTGCGGACCGCCGCGCTTCCTCGGGTGATCCTGATTTCGTCGATGTGCCGGTGGAGCACCTGACGTCCAAGGCCTATGCAGCCGAATGTCGGGCGCGTCTTGGCGTGAAGGCTCCTGCAGCGCCCGGCTATGAAAGCCGTGATACGACCCATGTCACTGTGGCTGACAAGGACGGCAATATCGTTAGTGCCACCCATACAATCAACGGGTTGTTCGGCGCACGGATGATGGTGCCCGGTACGGGGATTATTCCGAACAATTACATGATGAATTACGATCCGCACCCGGGTCAGGCCCTGTCCATTGTACCGGGCAAACGGGTGCCGACCTCGATGGCTCCGATGATCATCTGCAAGGACGGAACGCCACGCTTTGCGCTGGGACTTCCAGGCGGATTGAGGATTTTCCCCTCGGCGATGCAGGCGATTGTCAATTTGATTGATCACCGCATGAGCTTGCAGGAGGCTGTCGAAGCTCCTCGTATCTGGACACAGGGCCAGGAGGTGGAGATCGAAGAGCCGCTTGCTCCTATGGAAAATGCGCTGCGCGAAAAAGGCCATGACGTCAAAGTGGTGCCACATATCGGCGGCGGGATGAACGCGATTTCCTTTGATGAGGATGGCATGAGTGGTGCCGCTTGCTGGCGTGCCGATGGGACAGCAATCGGCATCGGTGGGGGCTTGGCGCGACCTGGCGTGCGCTTCTGGCCGGATCAGTCTCCCGATGAAGATGCGGAGTCAAGTAATTGATAAAGATCGTTATTTTGGACCCTGTTCCTGTCGAACGTTTGGATCGGGTGAAGGCCTTCCTGCCGGACGATTGGACACTGGAGACTGCTGTCTCCCGCGCTCCACAAGATCAGATGGACATTCTGCAGGGCGCAGACTTCGCCATCGTGTCGGATGTGCCGGTGACGGCAGACATGATGGCCACCTCTGGACTGCGCGCTGTGCATAAATGGGGTGTGGGTTATGACAGCATCGATTGCTCAGCGGCCCGTGCCCACGGTGTCAGGGTTCTGCGCACGACCGGTTCCAATGCGGTTGCGGTGGCAGAAACTGTTCTTGGCCTGATCCTGGCACTGAACCGCAATCTGGTGCGCGGGCATGTGGCTGTGGCGAAAGGACTCTGGCCCAAGTCTGAGCTCGGTGTCACGTCCATGCGGCTTTCAGGTAAGACGGTCGGGATTGTCGGTCTGGGCAATGTTGGCAAGGTCCTGGCAAAGTTGCTGTCCGGTTTTGGCTGTCAGATCCTATACACCGGCCGCACACGGATGAGTGCAGATGTCGAGGCCGAGCTGAATGTGCGCTATGCCTTACTTGAGGATCTGCTAGCACAGGCGGATGTGGTCAGCTTGAACTGCGCTCTTACGGACGAAACGCGAGGAATGATCAATCGACAGACCCTGGGATTGATGAAACCCGGTTCATTGCTGGTGAACGCGGCGCGCGGCGGCGTGGTGGTGGAGGCTGATCTGGCTGAAGCCCTGCGATCCGGGCATCTTCGCGGGGCCGCAAGTGATGTATTTTCTCAGGAGCCGGTGGAACAGGGTAACCCGCTGATCGGTCTGGACACTGCAATCAACACACCGCATATCGCAGCCATTTCCGCCGATGGATTCGCACCAACCGTGACCCGCATGATCTCCAACCTGAGAACTCTCTTGTCTGGCGAAGAACCGCCAGAGTTGGATGTTGTCGTCTAAAGGCGGCGGTGAAGCACTGCAAACATGGCAGTGAAGTCCTGTTAGCAGTGATCACGCCTCTCAGTTGGTGAGCAGACCTGGCTTCGGGAAGACAGGCCAGCTATCCAAAATTTGGGAATGCCAGTCTGTTGTTCTGCCGCCGGAGCCAGGCCTAATTCATTCGCTAGGGCGCACTTCAGACATAGCTCAATTGCTTTTGAATGGCACCTGAAAGTCGGGGCTATATGGAATAAGTTGATTTAAATTCAGCTGCTTACTTTTCTTCTTTGCCAAAGTGATTCACCAAATCTGCGATGGCTTCGTTCAGGGGCTTTGCAATGTCTACGGTCACGGTGTTTTCGTCATTGCCCGGTGTTTCCAGTGCCGCGAATTGGCTTTCGAGCAGGGACAGAGGCATGAAATGGCCTGCGCGTTCCTGCATTCGTAATGCGATCAGCTCTTTGCTGCCGGCCAGATGAACAAAGCTGACCGGCCCTTGGGCTGTCTTGCGGATCTCATCCCGGTAGATCCGTTTAAGCGATGAACAGCCGATGATGATCGAGGTTTCGCTGCCCTGAAGGGCGCTGCCCACGGCTCCAAGCCACGGCCAGCGGTCTTCGTCCGTCAAGGGCGTGCCCTTCGACATTTTCTCGATGTTGTCCGCAGGATGCAGGCTGTCGCCGTCCAGAAAACGCCAATCCAAAGCCTCTGATAAATGTTCTCCGACGGTGGTTTTGCCGCAGCCGGCAACACCCATGATGATGACCATGCGCTTCATATCAGAGCGATGCCGTGATGCCGCCGTCGACGAACAGAGTATGTCCGTTAACGAAGGAGGATGCATTGGAGGACAGGAAGATGCAGGCACCGACCAGTTCTTCAACCTTGCCCCAGCGGCCAGCAGGCGTACGCTTTTCCAGCCAGGAGCTGAACTCCGGATCGGCGACAAGCGCGGCGTTTAGCGGCGTGTCGAAATAACCAGGTGCGATGGCGTTGCACTGTAGACCATGACGGGCCCAATCAGTTGCCATGCCCTTGGTCAGGTTTCCAACCGCGCCTTTGGTGGCTGTGTAGGGGGCAATGGAGGGACGGGCGAGGACAGTCTGAACGGAGGCGATGTTGATGATCTTGCCGTGGCCGCGTTTGATCATGTGGCGCGCTGTTGCCTGTCCAACGTTAAAGACAGACGAGATGTTCGTGCGCAGAAGCTTGTCGAAGTCTTCTGGCGAGAAGTCTTCCAGCGGACCGCGGTGCTGCATGCCTGCGTTGTTGACGCAGATTTCGATTGGGCCATGTTCGGTTTCAAAGCTATCGACGGCTTTTTGAACAGCTGCATGATCTGTCGCATCAAAAGCGAGCTGATGGATGGTTGCACCGGTATCTGCAAGACTGTCTGCAGCGGTCTGCAATTTGGTCTTGTCCCGTCCGTTGAGGACGATGGAAGCGCCTGCTTCTGCAAGGCCTTTGGCCAAGGCATAGCCGATGCCCTGTGAAGAGCCGGTGATGAGGGCGGTGCGCCCAGTCAAGCTGAACAAGCCGGTTTCGGTCATGAGGCGCTCCTGAAAATTTGCCGTCGACAATGGTCATTCGTCTCTATATGTTATCGGTAACATTGTCAACGAAACTGACGGAGATATTCATGACGTCCAGCCCAGAACCTGTTGAGATCCTTCAGGTCGGACCCTATCCGGATTGGGACCAAGGCCCTTTGGACGCGGCCTTCAAAATGCATCGTTATTTTGAAGCCGACGACAAGGAAAACTATCTGAAGCAGGTGGCCGGTCAGGTGCGCGCAATTGCAACCCGCGGAGAACTGGGCGCGACGCGGGCCATGATCGAAGCCTTGCCGAAACTCGAAGTGATTTCGGTCTATGGAGTTGGTTATGACGCTGTGGATCTGGCGGCCTGCCGTGACCACGGCATTCGCGTGACCAACACGCCGGATGTGCTCACCAAAGACGTTGCTGATCTGGGTGTTGCCATGATGCTT
The DNA here is from genome assembly GCF_037783265.1 of Roseibium algae. Taxonomy (NCBI): domain Bacteria; kingdom Pseudomonadati; phylum Pseudomonadota; class Alphaproteobacteria; order Hyphomicrobiales; family Stappiaceae; genus Roseibium; species Roseibium algae. The sequence continues at coordinate 45,978 of NZ_JBAKIA010000005.1, read as the reverse complement.
GTGCAGTCGCGCGGTATGATTGGCGCTGAAAGTTGGGTGAGGGACGGCAGCTGGTCCTCCAAGGGGCTTTACCCGCTCAAAAAACGTGTGTTCGGCAAACGGGCTGGCGTTCTTGGCCTCGGCCGTATCGGCTTTGAAGTTGCCAAGCGTCTGGCGGGCTTCGACATGGACATTGCCTATAGCGATGTTGCTGCAAAAGACTACGCACCAGACTGGACCTTTGAGGCTGATCCGATTGAGCTGGCCCGCCGCTCGGATTTCCTTTTCGTGACTTTGGCCGCCTCTGTGCAAACTCGCCATATCGTCAACCGCGACGTGATTGAGGCGCTTGGACCTGAAGGCATGGCTATCAATATTTCCCGGGCGTCCAATATTGACGAAGAGGCGCTTTTGACTGCGCTTGAAACGGGCACTCTGGGGTCAGCTGCCCTTGACGTGTTTGAGGGCGAACCAGCCCTTAACCCACGCTTTCTGGAGCTGGACAATGTTCTGCTCCAGCCACATCATGCCTCGGGCACATTCGAAACCCGTCAGGCGATGGGGAAACTTTTGCGGGACAATCTGACCGCTCATTTTAACGGTGAGCCGCTGCTCACCCCGGTTCTGTGAGACCTATCATGCAAGCGATTGTTATTCATGCTGCCAAGGACTTGAGGGTCGAAGAGCGGGAAGCTGGAACGCCTGGTCCTGGGGAAGTGCTGGTTAGCCTTGCCGCTGGCGGGATTTGCGGCTCGGACCTGCATTATTACAACCACGGCGGCTTCGGCGTGGTTCGCTTGAAAGAGCCGATGGTTCTCGGACACGAAGTCTCCGGCAAAATCAGCGCTCTTGGGGAAGGTGTCAGCGGTCTGGCGCTAGGAGATCTGGTTGCCGTGTCTCCGTCTCGGCCATGTGGTGGCTGCAGCTATTGCCAGAAGGGCCAACATAACCATTGTGAGAACATGCGGTTTTATGGCTCTGCCATGCCATTCCCGCATATTCAGGGGGCTTTTCAGCAGAGCCTTGTCGCGCAGGCTGTGCAATGCGTGAAGGCAGATGGCTTGTCTGCTGGTGAAGCTGCCATGGCAGAGCCGTTGTCTGTCTGCCTGCATGCCACACGCAGAGCTGGCGAGATCCTGGGCAAAAAGGTTTTGATCACTGGATCCGGTCCAATCGGCGCTTTGTGCGTCTTGGCGGCGCGGTCTGCCGGTGCGGCGGAAATCGTTGTGACGGATCTGTCAGACAGTGTTCTGGCCTATGCGACGCAGGTCGGGGCAGACCGGGTGATCAACACGGCAAGCGAACCTGAGGCCCTGTCAGCCTATGCCGTAGGCAAAGGCTATTTTGACGTCCATTATGAGTGTTCTGGCGCAGCTCCGGCTCTGGCTGGTGCCATCCCAACCTTGAAGCCGCGGGCGGTCATTCTGCAGTTGGGTCTTGGCGGAGATATGAGCCTTCCGGTTCAGGCAATGACGGCGAAGGAGCTCGATTGGCGCGGCTCATTCCGTTTCCATGAAGAGTTCGCCATTGCGGTCCGGCTGATGCAGCTTGGACAGATCGATGTGAAGCCGTTGATTTCCCACACAATGGGGTTTGCAGACGCGGTCAAAGCGTTCGATCTGGCCGGTGATCGCAGTCAGGCTATGAAGGTGCAGCTAGCCTTCGGTTAATCTGTTTAGACCATCTGAATCAGGAAAGGGCGCTCTGGTAGCGCCCTTTTTATTTAGGAAGAATGGACCTGTTGCCGATCAAAGCCTGAACATAAAACAGCCCCGCCTGTGGTCGCAGGCAGGGCTGAAGTATTACATTATCTCAAATGAATGCCCCGCAAACTCGGAAGCTGGTTTCCTTGCTTGCGGTGCAAAACAGCGCTTTATTTCAACTGGCTGCAGGCCTTTTCAATCCGGTTGCAGGCCTCTTCAATCACTTCCGTGCTGGTTGCGATGGACAGGCGGAAATATGGCGACATTCCGTAGGCTGTGCCATGGATGGACGCAACGCCGACTTCTTCAAGCAGATAGATGACGAAATCCAGATCCGATTTCAACACCTGACCGGATGGCGTCGTCTTGCCGATTGCGCCAGCACAGCATGGGTACAGGTAGAACGCGCCATCAGGTGCAAGGCACGAAAGTTCGGGGATCGCGTTGAGCCGGGCAACGGCCAGATCGGCACGTTCACGGTAAACGGCGACGCTGTCCGTGACGAAATCCTGCGGTCCGGTCAGTGCTTCGGCTGCGGCTGCCTGGCTGATGGAAGATGGGCAGGAGGACATCTGGGACTGAAGCTTGTTGATCGCGTCGATTAAGGGCTGTGGGCCTGCGGCATAGCCGATCCGCCAGCCGGTCATGGCGTAGGATTTGGAAACGCCGTTGACGATCAATGTCCGATCCGCGATTGCCGGAACGACAGCGGAGATTGTTTGTGCCGAGCCAGATGTGTACCAGATCTGGTCGTAGATTTCGTCGCACAGAACCCAGACCTGCGGATGCCGGGAGAGAACCTCTCCAAGAGCAACGAGCTCAGCTTCGGTGTAGGCAGCACCAGTCGGGTTGGACGGGGAATTCAGCACCAACCAGCGGGTCGCCGGTGTGATGGCCGCTTCAAGAGTGGCCGGGTTCAGTTTGAAGCCGTCTTCTTCTGCGCATTTGACCACAACAGGTTTGCCACCGTTGGCAATCACCATGTCAGGATACGATACCCAGTAAGGTGCCGGAATGATGACTTCGCTGCCAGCTTCGACAGAGGCCATCAGCGCCAGAAACAGGATCTGTTTCCCGCCGCCGCCCACACAGATCTGGCTGGACTTGAAGTTAAGACCCAGACGCCGCTTGAAGTCATGCATGACTGCATCGCGGAGAGCAGGTGTGCCGTTGACCGGGGTGTATTTTGTCTCTCCAGCCTTGATCGCAGCGATCCCGGCGGCCTTGACTGTTTCCGGTGTGTCGAAGTCCGGCTCTCCGACGGTCATGTCGACAATATCCTTGCCGGCATTACGCAGATCACGGGCCTTTTGGGCGGCCGCAGTGCTGGGTGAGATGCTAATGTCTGAAACACGACGTGCTGGAACAAAGGTTGACACGGTCAACTCCGGATTTTGGGTTTCTTGTAGAACAGTTCAACAATTGAAAACGTAGCCTGAGAAGTCAGGCTACGTCTTGTTTGGTCAGAGGATGACGTTGTCGCCATCGCGCTTGGCCGTGCGAAGTCCGCCCGGAACCTGAAGGGTTGGCATCAGTTCAATCATGCCGATGTTGACGTAATGCGGAGCGTCAATGGCGTAGGCGACGGCATCTGCGATGTCGGACGTCTGCGGCATCTCGAAGCCTTCGAAATACTTCTTCTTGGCCAGAGCAGGATCAATTTTTTCGACCTTGGCAAATATGTCCGTTTCGACGCGGCCAGGGCAGATTTCGGTGACCCGTACACGACGTCCAAATGCATCGACGCGCAGCTGGCGCGACACTGTGTGCATGGCAGCTTTGGTGGCGTGATAGACCGTATGACCGCCAAATTCGTAATGACCGGCAATGGATGTGATGTTGACGATGTGGCCGCTGTCGCGCTCCATCATGCCAGGCAAGAGAAGGCGGGACAGGTGCAGTGCTGCGCGCAGGTTAACGTCGATCTGCTCGTCAACATCGAAGGCATCGGACGACAGCAGATTGCCCGGACGTGATACACCAGCATTATTGACCAGAATGTCAACTTCCAGACCACTGAGCAATTCTGTGACAGCTTTCAAGTCTGACACATCAATGGCATGAGGGATGACACCGCAGTGCTTTTCAAGGTCTGCAAGCTTTTCGGCGTTACGTGCAAGTGCATGCACGGTGATGCCATTGGCGCGCAGACGTTCGGCGATAGCCCAGCCCATTCCGGCAGAAGCTCCGGTCACGATGGCTGTCTTATAGTCGGAGAATGGCATTGTAGTCCTTCCTGGAGAGTGAATATCTCGTTAGTTTTGCTTTAGCTGTCTTGCGACAGCGGTGTGATGGTGCCGCCAGCCAGGGCAATGCCGTCGCGCAACATTTGCGCCAGCTTGACCGCTCCGGCGGTGTCTGAATGGATGAGAATGGATCGCACGGGCATATCGATAGTCGTGCCATCGATGGCTTCAATGGTCGCCGTTTCAATCACCTTGAGCACCCGGGCTAAAACGGCATCGGGTTCATGAATGACAGCGCCCGGCTGGGCACGTGGCGCGAGTTGTCCGTCTGGAGTATAAGCACGATCTGCCAGAAACAGCTTGACCGTTCGGCTTCCAGCTGCCAATGCAGCGACGTCCAGCGCACTGCCCGGCAGGACCAGAAAAGCAATCTCCGGATCAAAGGCCCGTGTGGCCCGGACAAGCGCTTCGGCTGTATCCGGATCGGAACTGGCAAGATTTCCCAATGCCCCATGGGGGTTCATATGGGTAATCTTATGGTTTGCACGGGTGGCCAGTGCTGATAGAGCTCCGAGCTGATACAACACATGAGCTTCCAGTTCCGGCAGCGCCATGTCGATCCGGCGGCGACCAAAGCCCATCAGGTCCGGATAGCTGACATGCGCGCCAAGGTCGACGCCATGCTCCTTTGCCAGACGGATAGTCCGGTCCATGATGACAGGGTCGCCCGCATGATAGCCGCAGGCAACATTGGCCGAGCTGACCAAGCCCATCAGGGCCGCATCATCGGCAATCTGATAAGGGCCGAAGCCTTCGCCCATGTCGGAATTCAGGTCGATTTTCATGAGCTTGGTTCCAAGGTCAGGAGAGTGTCGCCATAGCCGGTGATACGGCCTGCTTCGGGCAGATCACCGGTCAAAGTGCCTGCAATAGGAGCGCAGACTGTTTGTCGTGCAGAACCAAGTGCGACGTAGCCGAGAACTTCACCGCTCGCGACGCTCTGGCCGATTACTATTGGCTCAAGGCCATCATCGAGCCCCCTTGGCGCATAAGTTCCGATACCTGGGCTTTTGGCCGAAATCTGTGCGGGTTTGGCTACAACCGTTGGAGCGGTCGCCATTGGCGCTACGCTGTCCGCTGGCAAGACCAGCCGCAATGTCAGGTCAGGGGCCTCCACGAGAAGCGAAGATACAGCATTGGCCCGCATGGCCGTGACAAGCTGATCGAGATCTTCCGAGGTCATGATTATCTCCAGCCCTGTTGCAGGCGTTTCATGGCTTTACAGTCATTGGCCAACGTGGAGAACAGCTCCTGCATGTCGCGTTCGGCAGAGCGTGCTCCGTCCAGATCTGTCTGCACAAACCGAAGGCTATCGCCGGGCAAGGCCTGTCCCAGTCGCCAGAGATCCGCGCTGATTACAGCTGCAATTTTGGGATAACCGCCCATGGTTGCGGAATCGGCCAACTGGATGATCGGCTGCCCTCCGCCCGGAACCTGTACGATGCCTGGAATGATGCCGTGTGAGCGCAATTCCCCCACATGATCGCGGGTCAGCTCCGGTCCGTGAAGGCGATAGCCTTGCCGGTTGCTCTGAGGCGTTATCCGATAGGTTTCAGACCAGAAAGCTGTAAGGGCAATATCTGTGAAGCTGTCGTGTTCTGCTGCTGGCAAGGCCCGCAGTTCAATCGTCTCGCCGCGTGGTTGGCTTAATTCGGGAAGTGAAATGCTGACGCCATTTGAAGGGAAATCAGCAGGGGGCGTGAGTGCTGGCTTCAAAATGTCGCCTGCGCGCAGAATTCGGCCTTCGAACCCGCCAAAACTTTCGCGCAGCTGGGTGCTTCGCGAGCCAAGGATTTCCGGTACATCGACGCCGCCATAAACAGCGAGATAGACGCGGCCACCTTGTTGAAACGGGCCGATGTGAAGTTCCTGACCAGCCTTGGCAAGTCCTGCCCAATAACGCGGGAGCGGAACATCGTCTAATCGGGCTCCGCAGGCAGCCCCGGTCAAAGCGAAGACCTGATCTTCGGAAAACCGAAAGCTTGCCGGAGACAGAGGAATTTCCAGCGTTGCTGCGCCTGCCTCATTGCCAAGCATCATGTTGGCCAATTTCAACGCAACCGGATCCATTGCACCAGCACGGCCAAGACCCTGAAACCAGTGATTGTCCCGGCCCAGATCCTGCACAGTGGCAAGGGGGGGGATGCTGAGGATCTCAATCATGGGGTCACCGCCAGGGGATTGAACTTGATTCTGTCCCCAGGCCGCAGCAAAGAGGCCGGGCTGCGCAGAGGATCGAAAAACTTGACGTCGGCAGTGCCAATTGTGTTCCAGCCGCTTGGGCCAGCCGAGGCGGAAACGCCGGTTTGCATGCCAGCCAGCGACAGGGAGCCGCCAGGAAGACTGGTCAAAGGCACTTTGCGGCGCGGTGTTTCGAGCCGAGGATCCAAACCGCCGAGGTAGCAATACCCAGCGTGGCTGCCGACAGCGTAAACCGTGTATTCTGCCTCTGAGTGCAGGCGGATGACGTCCTGGACACTGAGGCCTGTCATGTCTGCAACATCTTCCAGATGCGGTCCGCCTTCGCCGCCATAATGGATGCCAACTTCCAGAAGTGTGCCTTCAACAAGCTTGCTCATGCCGCTGTCCCAAGCCGCATCAAGTTGAGAACTCAAGGCGTCGAGATCCTGTGGTATGTCGTTGAACAACAGCGTCAGATTTGTCATTCCGGGAATGGCTTCCCGGACATCAGGCCAGTTCGCAGCTGTGTCCGCGATAGCCCATATACGTTGCTGGTGCGCGAGATCGAACGGGCAATCTGGCGTGAAAAGCACAGCGTGGCTGCCGAGCATGGAGAGGCGAGAAGTCTCAATCTGCATTGTTGGCCTCCCGCGTTTTGAGCCAGTGTTCCATGTGATGAATGCTCACGCCGCCTGCGCAAAACTCTGTCTCGTCCATGATTTGCCGATGCAACGGAATGTTGGTCAGGACGCCTTCGACCTGCATTTCAGCCAGTGCGCTGCGCGCGCGCGCGATGGCCTCGCCGCGGGTCTTGCCGTAGGTGATAACCTTGCCGATCATTGAATCGTAAAACGGAGAGATCGTCATGCCAGCTGTGGCATGGGTGTCGACACGTACACCGGGGCCGCCGGGTAGATGAAGGCTCGTGATTGTGCCCGCGCTTGGTGTGAAGCTGGTTGGGTCTTCCGCGTTGATCCGACATTCAATCGAATGTCCTGTCGAGTGCACATCATCCTGCGTCAAGGTCAAGGCTTTGCCCCGAGCCACGTCGATCTGCATGGCGACAATATCGAGACCGGTGACCATCTCGGTCACGGGATGCTCGACCTGAACGCGTGTGTTCATTTCGATAAAGAAGAACTGACCGTCTTCATAGAGGAATTCGAATGTTCCTGCGCCGACATAGCCAATCTCGCGACAGGATGCGGCGCAGCGCTCTCCGATTTCCGCAATCAGAGTACGATCAATGCCAGGAGCTGGAGCTTCTTCGACGACCTTCTGGTGACGCCGCTGCATGGAGCAGTCCCGGTCTCCGAGCCAGATGGCGTTGCCATGGCTGTCGGCGATGATCTGGATTTCAACGTGGCGTGGTTTGCCGAGGAACTTCTCCATGTAGATATCGGACTGGCCGAAGAACCGACCAGCTTCCTGGCGGGTGAGCATTGCCGCTTCAATCAGGTCATCTGCGCTTTCGACGACGCGCATTCCGCGTCCGCCACCGCCGCCAGCAGCCTTTATGATGACCGGATAACCGATCTCGTCGGCAATCGTCGCAATGGTCTCTGGATCTTCGGGTAGTGTTGAATCTGGCCCTGGCACACAAGGCACGGAAGATGCGATCATGGCGCGCTTGGCAGAGACTTTGTCACCCATCATCCGCATGACATCGCCGCTTGGCCCGATGAATTGCAGACCCGCTGCAGCAACCGCATCAGCAAATTCGGCGCTTTCGGCCAGAAACCCATAGCCAGGGTGAACCATGTCTGCACCGCAGGTCTTGGCTGCGGCCAGAAGAGCAGGGATGTTGAGATAGCTTTTTCCAGCGGCAGACGGTCCGACACAGATGGACTGGTCAGCGGCTTTTAAATAGGGAGCATCTCGGTCTGCCTCAGAATGAGCGCAGACGACGCGCAGACCCAGATACCGACAAGCGCGGATAATCCTGAGGGCAATTTCGCCACGGTTCGCGACGAGAACTGTTTGCGGCGTCTTGGTCATGCCGAGATCCTGAAAAGTGGGGTTCCCGGGTCGACCTGAACTCCGTTGGTGATCAGGATTTCCTCCAGGGTGCCTGCTGCTTTCGCGCTGACGGATGTCATCACCTTCATGGCTTCAATCACATAGAGAGTTTGCCCGGCAGAAATGGTGTCACCGACTTGCACAAATGGCGCAGATGCGGGGTTCGGCTTGAGATGGCACAAGCCTGACATTTCGGCCTTGATAGTCAGGTTGTCCGGGGCGGGCTTGGAGGCAGGCAAGATGGACTGCTGATCTTTTGTTGAGGCTCCACCAACCGTGACAGGTGGCACACTTTCATCCCGGACAATCTGAAACCTGACGCCATTTTCGGTCAGGTCCAGTTCCTTCACACCTTTTGCTGACATCCATTCCATGATGGAGGTCAGATGCGCGGCTTCGACGGTCATTGTGCGGCTTAAATCCCTGTATTCTGCGCATTAAACGCAGCGTATTTCCTTTCAAATTTTTAGCATGAGCAGAAAATGATGATGTCAGACTGGTTTAGAATGACTGAGTTTTGCTGTGTTGCATCGGGAACTGAAATCACGTCAGAGCGAACGGCTCTTATCGCGGTTTCACGCTGGTCCTTATGATCGACTGTCACGGCGGTGCGACAGCGTTGTCGGACATTAGGACATTATTGGAGTATGACGATGCCACATATCATCACGAAGATTGAACGAACTAACCCTGCGGATATCGCGGCACTGTCAAAGTTCGGAAGCGCGACCATTCATGAAGCGCAGGGTCGTTTGGGAGCTCTTAGCTCACGGATCAAGCCGATTGACCGGTCGATGTCGGTTTGTGGTCCTGCCTTCACGGTTGTGAGCGCACCGCGCGATAACATCATGCTGCAGCTGGCCATACATTATGCACAGGCTGGCGATGTTATTGTTGTCTCATCTGGCGAGTATGAAGAAGCTGGAAGTTTCGGTGATGTGCTTGGCAATGCCTGCGTTGCTAAAGGGATCGCTGGCGTGGTTACCGATACGGGCGTTCGTGATACGGCAGAACTTATCGCATTGGGTCTGCCGGTTTTCTCGTTGAGCGTTTGTATCAAGGGCACCGTCAAGGAAACACTTGGCCAAATCAACGGCAACATTATTGTGGGTGGCGTTGAGGTCCGTCCAGGTGATGCGATCCGCGGTGATGCAGATGGTCTTGTCACTGTTTTGCGTGAAGATGCTGCTGAAGTCGCAAAGAAGTCCCAGGAACGCGAAGACGCCGAGGCTGGTTTCATCGCTGCTTACAAGTCCGGACGTACAATCATTGACGTTTGTAATCTGGAAGCGGTTTTGAAGGCGAAGGGTCTGACAACCGACCTCTAAGACCGTCGACTTTCTAAAATGAAAAAGCCCTTGCTCCTCTAGGTGCACGGGCTTTTTTATGTCGTATTGCGAGACGTTTGATCCAATCTGCCCTGGTCGAGGTTTATTGCTTTGACTAGGGCAGATTGAACTTACTGATCTGCTTTGGATTATCCCAGCAGAAGATTGGGCAGGAAAGTTACAATTCCTGGGAAAAGTGCCAGCATGATCACAAAGGCGATCATGATCAGCAGGAATGGAAATGTGACCCTTGCAATAAACGCTGTGCTGCGTCCGGTGATGTTCTGAATAATCGCGAAGTTGAAGGCAACTGGCGGTGTAATCTGCGCCATCTCAACCACAAGCACGATGAAAATACCGAACCAAACCTTGTCGAAACCAGCCGCTTCAACCAACGGAAGCACAACAGGCAGGGTCGTTGCAATCATCGAGAATCCTTCAAGCGCTGTACCCAGAATGAGGTAAAGCACAATCAGAGCCAGGATCAGAACGATTGGAGACAGGTCCCACGCTGTCACCGTGCTGGCAACAGCTGATGGAATTCCGAGGATCGAGGTGACGTTTCCAAGAACAGAGGCACCCAGAATAATGATGCCCATGACTGAGCAGGTCTGAACGGCTCCCAGCATGATGTCGCGCAAGCCACGGAGCGTAAGGGCTCCTTGCGAGAGGGAGACGAAGAACGCGCCCAAAACACCGATTGCAGCAGCTTCGGAAGGCGTTGCCAGTCCGCCGTACATTGAGCCCAACACACAGACAATCAGGAACAATGCAGGTGCAAGGTCCTTGAGGGCGGCAAGTCTGTCCCGGAACGGCATGTGGCGCATGGCCCGTTCGCTTTCAGGCACCAGCTCCGGCTTGAGCGTTGTCCGGATCATGATCCAGCCAGCAAAGGCAGCTGACAGAAGCATGCCGGGAATGAAACCTGCTGTGAACAGCCGAAGAACAGATTCGTTGGCCAACACCCCATACATGATCATGACTGTGGAGGGGGGGATTAGAAAGCCGAGCGTACCGGCACCTGCGAGACTGCCAATGGCGATTTCAGGAGAATAACCGCGTGCTAACAGCTCTTTCAGTGTCATGCGGCCGACGACCTGCGTCGTGGCTGCTGAGGAGCCAGATATCGCAGCGAAGATTGAGCAACCTACGACGTTGACATGGAGCAGCCGACCGGGAAGGAGACCTGCCCAAGGTGCGAGACCTGTAAATAGGGCTTCTGACAGTTTGGTTCTGAACAGGAATTCACCCATCAGGATAAACAGCGGCAGAGCGACAAGATCCGGTGTGGTCAGGATGTTGAAGACATACTGTGGGAAAAGCTTGTCAATTGGGATGCTGGTGAAGAACCAGCCCAGGCCTATGGCTGTGGTCAGAAGGGCGATGCCGATCCATGCGCCAACGGCCAGCGTGCCAAACAAGAATGCAAACAGACTGGCGACAATGGCACCCATCCTGGTTCCTTTCTAAATACGAAAATGTTGAGTTCAAAGGGGTGAACGCGATTATTCAATCGCGCTTGCCGCGCCAAGGTCAGTCCGATTGAGGGGATGACCGGCGATACATGAAATCAGGCGAGCAACCATTTGGAATGCCAAAACGGCTGCGCCGATTGCCAGCACCAACTGTGGGATCCAGAGTGGTGTGAAACTGTCCTGAGACACTTCCCCATAGTTGTAAGTCCGGTAGCAAAACCAGGAGAGCCATAGGGTGAGGGACACCGTCACCGCGGCTCCAAGAGCTGCTGAAAGGGTTTCGAAGACGTGTGCCATGCGAGCGCCGACGGCTGACAGCAGAACTTCGACCCGCAACTGCAGGCCAGCTCGCAGTGTCATGCCAGAGCCAAGCAGGAAGGAGGACCCCATCAGATAGGCACTGTATTCCCATCCGATTCCTGTGCTTGTTGGAACTGAGGGGATGAAGCCCGACAGCATAGCCAGAAAGATATCGAGCAGAACCAGGAGTGTCAGCATCAAGATACAGATGCCGGCTGCCCACGCTGCCCCGAGCGACAGCATGTCTGCGGCCCTTTGCAGGGCCGCAGCAGGTCCGCGCGGTTCCGAAAAATCGGTCGAGCGAGACGGTTCATTCATGTCAGTTGGTCCCAACAGATGCGCGATAAGCCTCAACGATCGGGAGGGCGGCTGGGACGCGTTCAAAGTATGCATCCTGTACGCTTTTGGCACGATCTGCGATCTGTGCTTTCAGCTCGTCAGACAACGGCACGATAACCATCCCGTGTTCGGTCATAGTTTTGATGCTTGAAAGATCGCCTTGACGTGAAACTTCCCAGAACTCTGGTTCCAGATCTGCAGCAACCTTTTCGATTGCAGCCTGGTCGTCAGCGGACAGGCTCTTCCACTTGTCGAGGTTGATCGTTACAGCATTCGAACCCCAAGTGTGGTTCGTTGGGTAGATGTATTTCAGGAATTCCCAGAACTTCCCATCGACACCGGATGTCGCCGAGGTGGCAACGCCTTTGACGCGGCCTGATGCGAGAGCTGGCAGCAGCTCGCCCCAAGGAACGACAACACCAGCCATGCCAATTGAGGTCACGATATCAACCGTGTTCTTGTCCGCACCGCGTACTGTGATACCGCGGAAGCCTTCAATGGTGTCTACCTTTTCGTTCAGGTAAACATACTGAGCCGGCGAGGGAACCATATAAAGGATTTTCTGGTTGTTCTGCTCTGCAAGCTTTTCGAACTCTGGACGCAGGAAAGCGTGGTAGTCGCGCAGTTCATCCATGGAGCTGACCAGGAATGGAACGCCCTCAGCACCGAATAGCGGATTGATACCAACCTGCTGGCTGATGTTGATGTCAGCCATGTCAATGAGGCCGTCCCGGACCGCGCCAAGCTGATCTGGGCCTTTGAATCCAAGGGAGCCGGATGCGTTGACGGTGATGACAACTTCTCCGTCTGTGGCGGTCTTTACAGCTTCTGCGAACTTATTCGCGTTTTTTACCATAAAGTTGCTGTCAGGTAGAACGTCAGAAAGACGCATCTGTGTCTCGGCAGCGACAGGCTGGATTGCAGCTCCAGCCAAAGCCACCAAGGACGCGGCACCCAGGATCAAATTCGTGATTTTTCTCATGTGTTCGGTTCCCCTCTGTACGTCCCGGATTTATATTCCTTGCGCTGAACGATAAGTTATGGCGCATATCTATTCCGGTTGGACGTAGCATCTGTTGCACGCTTTAGCCTAGCCAGTCGTCAGTTGAGGGCAAAAGAACACTTCGCTCTGACATGATAGTGTTTGCTTATGCATCTTCACACTGAAGTGGTGAATGATCATAAACTCGGTCAGAACGGGGTTCTATTCGCGGCGACTTCGTGCTTCATCGTCGTGGCATGGAAAATTGCGGGAAAGGACTGACTTCGTGGACATCCGGCGGCTTCACGCGTTTGTTAAAATTGTCGACATAGGCAGCATAACCCGTGCGTCTTCCATCCTCCATATCGCGCAGCCGGCGCTCAGCCAGCAAATTGCAGCACTGGAAGCCCACTTTGGAAAGGCGCTGTTGTTGCGCTCCAAACGCGGTGTGACGCCAACAGAGGCTGGCAAGCTCCTATATCGTCACAGTCTGCAGATCCTGAAACAGATGGATCAGGCGCAGATCGATATTGTGGACAGTTCGGAAGACATTTCCGGTTCAGTTTCGGTTGCTCTTGCTCCCTTGAGCCTTGGAACCTTGCTTGCGTCCCGTTTGATGCAGAGTGTTCGCGACAGACACCCTGGGATCATTTTGCACATCAATGAAAACGTCGGAGCTGTGATCAGCGAGATGGTCATGATGGGCAAGGTTGATATCGCCCTGATCTATGAGCCCGGTGAAATACCCGGCTTGGCGTTTGAACCTGTTTTAAGTGAAGAGCTCTATTACATCGGTACCAAGATCGAGGCTGCGGATGGCAATGAAATAGCCTTTTCCGATGCTGTCGGACTGCCCCTTATCTTGCCAAGCCGTATGCATACTGTCCGTAAAGTCATCGATACGGCGCTGACACGTGTCGGACTTTCAGCGTCCGTTGTTGCAGAGACCGAATCTATCTCATTGATGATCGATGCCATCCGTAACGGAATCGCGAATTCGATTTTACCGTTTTCGGCAGCAACGGCCATTGGCGCTCAAGTTCAAGGCGCGCATATTTACCGTATTACGCAACCGAATATGAAAACGCATATGTCGCTGTGTGTTTCTGGCCAGTTGCCGATGTCAGAACCGGCAACTGCGGTAAATAGCATTCTGTCCGAGTTAGCCCATGATTTTGCGCAGGATGTCGGCAACGTGGATTGAAATACAATCCATTTCCTCTGATTTAGACTTTAAGCGAATCTTCGCCATCTTGTCTATTTGGGGCTTAATGCGTTTCGGTATGTGTCGGCTGTTGTGAAACTGGTGAGTGGCCAGTGGTATCCCGGCCAAATCTAACCGCGACAACGCCGCCGACGAGGGACAGGAGTGCCAGGGTAAACCAGGTGATGGCGTAGGAGAGATGGCTGTTGGGGAATTTGACAACTGTCAGCCCACCGATTGGCAGTTCCCCAAGAGGCGAGACACGAGGGGCAGAGGTGACCGCAGGGCTTGCATCTGCATCGATGAAAAATGGTGCGACAGTCAGAATGCCATGGGCTTTGGCCATGGCGCGGACATCGCGGGAATACCAGCGATTTTGATCAGGAACATTCGAACGCAGGAATGTGCCGTCCGGCTCGTTCAGCCGCAAAAGCCCTGTGATCGTGACCAGCTTTGAGACGGGTGCTTCCGGACGGGTTTCCGGATCCTTGTGATCCAGCGGAACATAGCCCCGATTGACCAGTATAGCTGTGCCATCTTCGCGGATCAGCGGTGTCAGTACCCAGTATCCCGGTCCCAGCAGCGTAGAGGTATAGACAAGGCTTTCCTTGTCGTTCTGCAATCGCCCCGTAGCGCTGACATGCTTGTAGGCATCATTCTTTGCAGTGAGTTTTGGCCATTGGTCGGGCTCGGGAATTGGAGTTGCCGGTGCATGAATGCGGGCATCGACGCGGGCGATCAAATCCCGTTTCCAGGACAGTCTTTCCACCTGCCAGACGCCCAGCGACACAAAGACCGCACAAAAGAATACCGCAAGGACGGCGATCAGCAGTCCTTGCGGGTTCCGAGCAGTTTCGTATCGTTTTGGTTCGGGCATTTTTATTGGCAAACCCTACATGAACATGCCCGGAGGCATCTGCATCATGTTGGTGTTGAGGTGATGCATGACCCAAAGCGACCCGGTGATGGCGATCATGACCAAAATCACTGTGAACAGAAGCGCCATCATGTTCCAGCCGCCTTCTGACTTTGTGTCGAGGTGCAGGAAGTAGACCATGTGCACGACGATTTGCACCAAGGCAAAAGCCATCACCAGAATTCCGGTCAGCGCTGCATTGTCGAACACCTTGCCCATCACCAACCAGAACGGGATGGCGGTCAGGATGACCGACAGCACGAATCCTGTGATGTAGGATTTTACGGTGCCGTGACTGGCATGATCGCCGTGGTGGTGATCATGCCCATCAGCGTGATCTGTGTGCGGTGAAGCGCTCATTATAGAACTCCCACGAGATAGACGACGGAAAAGACACCGATCCAGATCACATCCAGGAAATGCCAGAACATCGACAGGCACATCAGGCGACGTTTGTTTTCAGGGATCAGGCCGTGGCGCATGACTTGGGTGATCAAGGTCACCATCCAGATCAAGCCGCAGGTAACGTGAAGACCATGCGTGCCCACGAGGGTAAAGAAAGCCGACAAGAAAGCGCTACGGTCTGGTCCGGCTCCTTCATGGATCAGATGGGAGAACTCGTAGAGCTCGATGCACAGAAAGGCGAGCCCGAACAGGCCGGTGAGTGCCAGCCAGCTGATGACGCCATTCTTCACACCTTTTTCCATCTGCAACATGGCAAAGCCATAGGTGATCGATGAGAACAGCAGCATTGCAGTGTTGAGGGCCACGAGCGGCAGATCGAATAGCTCTTGCGGGGTCGGTCCCCCGGCGTAGGCGTGGCTGAGCACCGCGTAAGTGGCGAACAGCACCGCAAAGATGAGGCAATCGCTCATCAGATAGATCCAGAACCCGATCAATGTACCAGATTCAGGATGGTGCTCTTCCGTCGTGTAGAAAACTGGCTGTGCGCCATTTTCGAGTGTTTGGGCTGTCATGGTTCAAGCCTCCGCCGCGAGGATACGGGTGCGTTCCCGTTCCACACTGTCGACTTCTTCAGCAGGAATGTGGAAGTCACGGTTGTAATTGAAGGTGTGAACAATGGTGACACCGAGTATGGCAAGCCCTGAGGCAATTGCCAGCCACCAAATGTGCCACACCATGGCGAAGCCGAACGCCAGACTCAATCCACCCAAAATAATGCCGGTTGCCGTGTTCTTTGGCATGTGGATCGGAATGAAGCCTTCTTCTGGCCGCACGTAGCCATGTTTTTTCATGAACCACCATTCGTCATGATCGTGAACAATTGGCGTGAAGGCATAATTGTAGGCCGGCGGCGGCGATGAGGTTGACCACTCAAGTGTGCGGCCATTCCACGGATCGCCAGTGACATCTTTCAGCTCTTCGCGCTTCCTGATGCTCACAACAATCTGGATCAGGAAGGACGCAATACCGATCAGGACCAGGAGGGCACCAAAGGCTGCAATCACGAACCAGATTTGCAAGGAGGGATCGTCGAACCGGTTCATTCGCCGTGTTACGCCCATCAGGCCCAGAACATAAAGGGGCATGAAAGCGAAATAGAAGCCGGTGAGCCAGAACCAGAAAGACATCTTGCCCCAGAATGGGTCCAGCTTGAAGCCGAAGGCTTTCGGGAACCAGTAGGTGATGCCAGCAAAGACACCGAAGACCACGCCGCCGATGATGACATTATGAAAATGCGCAATCAGGAACAGTGAGTTGTGCAGCACGAAATCAGCGGGTGGAACGGCAAGCAAAACGCCTGTCATGCCGCCGATCACGAAGGTCACCATGAAGCCCATGGTCCATAGCATCGGGACTTCAAAACGAATACGGCCACGATACATCGTGAACAGCCAGTTGAAGATCTTCGCACCGGTCGGGATCGAAATGATCATTGTGGTGATGCCGAAGAAGGAATTAACGCTGGCACCTGACCCCATGGTGAAGAAGTGATGCAGCCACACCATGTAGGACAGCAGCGTGATCACCACGGTCGCATAAACCATCGAGGTATAGCCAAACAGGCGCTTGGCCGAGAAGGTCGCGACAATTTCAGAGAACACACCGAAGGCTGGCAGAATGAGGATGTAAACCTCTGGGTGACCCCAGATCCAGATCAGGTTCACATACATCATGGCGTTGCCGCCCAGTGCGTTGGTGAAAAAATGCATATCCATGTAGCGATCAAGCGTCAGAAGCGCCAGAACGGCTGTCAGAACCGGGAAAGCGGCAACGATCAGGATGTTGGTGCAAAAGGCTGTCCAGGTGAAAATAGGCATTTTCATCATGGACATGCCCGGTGCGCGCATCTTCAGGATGGTAACGACCAGATTGACCCCGGACAGCAAGGTCCCTATCCCCGCGATCTGCAAACCCCATATATAATAATCAACACCGACATCCGGACTGTAAATCAGACCAGAAAGCGGCGGATAGGCGAGCCAGCCGGTCTTGGCGAATTCACCGATAAACAGTGACACCATCACCAGCGTGCCACCGGAAACCGTCATCCAGAAGCTGAAGTTGTTCAGGAAGGGAAAGGACACATCCCGAGCACCAATCTGCAGGGGCACCACGAAGTTCATCAGCCCGGTGACAAAGGGCATCGCCACGAAGAAAATCATGATGACGCCATGGGCGGTGAAGATCTGGTCATAATGGTGCGGTGGCAAATAGCCTTCGGCTCCATTGAAGGCGATGGCCTGTTGCAAGCGCATCATCAACGCATCAGCAAAACCGCGCAGCAGCATAATGATAGCGAAAAAGATGTACATGATGCCGATCTTCTTATGATCGATCGACGTAAACCACTCCCGCCAGAGATAACCCCAGACGCGAAAATATGTCAGTGCGCCCAAGACAGTGATGCCACCAAGGGCAACCACTGCGAAGGTCACAACCAGAATTGGCTCATGATAGGGGATCGATTCCCAAGACAATTTGCCAAATAGGAATTTGAGTATATCCGGATTCGATAGCATCGAATTTCCTTAATATCGAACATCGTTTCGATATCCGAGCATGGTCTGCCACGGATGCTGTTATTTGAACGGGCTACAGTTCGTCGGGCTTGTTATTCAACTCTTGGTGAAAATCGAGGGCGATCTGCCAGAGCTGCCGTTTGATCAAGGACTTTCGGCGGGGCCAGGCAAATCAGGCCCGCGTCAACCATCGCCAATTCGCTCATGCACTGGTCGGAAGGATCCGCGCACATGTCGAGAATGACATCGTAGAGGTTTGAATCAGTCTTGGCGTAGTAGTTGACCGGTGCATTCTCCGTTGGCTTTTCAAGCTCCAGATAAGCATTCCGGGTCAGGTCTGTTTCGGATGCCTTGACGGTCTCAACCCACTTATCGAAATCGTCCTGTTCAAGGCCCTTGAAAGTGAACCGCATGCCGGAAAAGCCCGCGCCGCTGTAATTCGACGAGAAGCCGGTGTAGTCGCCAGGTTCGTTGATGACCGCATGCAACTTGGTTTCCATTCCCGCCATGGCATAAATCTGACCAGCGAGAGCGGGAATGTAGAACGAGTTCATCACAGAGGCTGCGGTGATCTTGAAATTGATTGGAACATCGACGGGAGCCGCGAGCTCATTGACGGTTGAAATACCCAGGTCAGGGTAGATGAAAAGCCATTTCCAATCGAGCGCAACAACCTCAACCGTGATGGGTTTGACATCGGCGTTCAAAGGCTTGTCTGCAGAAATACGATCCAGCGGACGGTAAGGGTCAAGCGTATGGGTACTGATCCATGTGATCGCGCCCAAGGCAATGATGATGGCCAGCGGCGCTGCCCAAATGATCACTTCAAGCCGGGTGGAGTGGCTCCATTCGGGATCGTATTTGGCTGTTGTATTGGACTGCCGGTAACGCCAAGCGAAGAACAGCGTCAAAGAAATGACCGGAATGACGATGATCAACATCAAGATTGTCGAGATGACAATAAGGTCACGTTGCTGAGAAGCGATGTCGCCTGAAGGTGCCATGACGACAAAATTACATCCAGATAGAAGCGCGCCAAATGCGGCTACAGTTCCAAATCTGATTAGATTTTTTAATGGGGTGCTCAACCGATCAATTCCAAATTGTTTACCCTCCCAAGCAACTAAACCATATTTGATCTAAATCAACAATGGGATGAGGTGAGTTGCCGCAGTGCAAAAAAACACTGTAAAACATGAACCTGCAAATGAATCTCGGCAGCCAAACAGTTGGAATTGTCATTTTTCAGCATCGCAAAGCATTGTGATGGAGCTCAATCCCTGATCCCGTATAGACGGCTCGAATAATTTATTTAATAGTTTAACTTGAGCAAAGGTTAGAAAGAGTGGGCAGTCCATACTGATTGGCCGCGACCAGGGAGAGAGATAAAAATGAGCTCAGGAAGCTATGCGATGGAGCAACCGACTTCATTTGATATGGAGAAGGATGCACGTGCGATTCATGCAGGCTCCGAGGCTGATCCGGGCAAGATCGCGCTCGGTGTCATTATTGGGCGATCCTCCGAGTTCTTTGATTTCTTTGTCTATGCGATTGCCTCGGTTCTTGTGTTTCCTACGCATTTTTTCCCGATGTATGACCATCTGACCGGCATATTGCTGTCCTTTTGTGTCTTCTCTTTGGCCTTTATCGCGCGCCCGATCGGGACCGTCGTGTTTACGGTCATTGATCGGCTTTACGGCCGGGGCACCAAACTTATTATCGCACTGTTTGTCCTTGGCGGGTCCACGGCTGGCATTGGTTTTCTGCCGGGATATGATCTGATCGGGTATTGGGCCGTCGGTTTCCTGGTGATCTTCAGATTGGGACAAGGCTTTGCCCTTGGCGGCGCATGGGATGGTCTGGCTTCGCTTCTGGCCCTCAACGCACCGAAGAACCAGCGCGGCTGGTATGCAATGATGCCTCAGCTTGGTGCGCCAATTGGCTTTATCCTGGCCAGTGGATTGTTTGCGTTTTCTTATGCCAGTCTCCACTTGGAAGACTTCCTGACATTTGGATGGCGGTATCCGTTCTTCGTGGCCTTTGCTATCAACGTGGTCGCGCTGTTTGCCAGGCTGCGCCTTGTCGCAACCGGCGAGTTCGGATCCATGCTCGACCGTCAGGAGCTAAAACCGGTAAAAACATCCGACCTCCTGCGGACCCATGGTATGGATGTGTTGATTGGCACCTTTACACCACTGGCCAGTTTTGCCCTGTTCCATCTCGTCACGGTTTTTCCACTCAGCTGGGTTTCGCTCTATTCGCAACACGAAATCACAAGCTTTCTGCTGATTGAAATGGTCGGTGCCTTGATTTGCGTTGGGACGATTGTGTTGTCGGGCATTCTTGCTGACCGCATTGGACGGCAGCGTTTGCTTGCGATCGCAGCTGGCGTGATTGCAATTTTCAGCCTGGCGGCCCCCTTTATGCTAGAGGCGGGGGAGGCCGGTGAGGAAGCCTTTGTCCTCATTGGCTTTGCGGTTCTTGGGCTGTCCTTTGGTCAGGCAGCAGGTGCTGTTTCATCGCACTTTGGCCGAGTTTATCGTTATTCTGGCGCTGCACTGACATCAAATATGGCTTGGCTGATCGGTGCCGGGTTCGCACCTCTGGTGGCCCTTGGTCTCGCGAGCACTGTCGGCCTGGGCTACGTTGGCCTCTACATGTTCTCTGGTGCCGCCTGCACCCTTGCAGCGTTGGCGCTCAGTCGCAAGCTTAGGTCGTCTGATGGGTGACTTCGCTTATTTGCGGGGCGTTTAAACGATAGACTTCAGCAGTATCTTCAAGGATGCAGCCTGATGATCTAGCCCATGATTTTACGCAGGATGTCGCCAGCGTGGATTGAAACTATAAACAAGAAGCCCTCTGGCACAGGCCAGAGGGTTTTCTTTTCGGGTCATACCGCGGTTTGCAGCGCTAGGTTTGCTGTGGAGCAGATCAGCCGCGGTAGAATGGTGAAATACATTGCTTCCGATGGCCGTTGTTGTAAGGCAACCAGCTGTTGTTCCAAGCTTGATAAGACTTGTAGCGATTGGAGCACCAGTTGGTATGCTGTCTGCCGAACTGAACCGAGACATGAAAGTTCCGGAACTTGCGGACGTGAAAGCCGCGATTGCGATGGCCGCGGTGTTTGAAGTGGTGGCCATGTCCGTTGTGAAAGCCGTGGCCGTGTTTGCCATGGTTGCCAGCGAAGGCCGAGGTTGTGCCGACTGAAGCTGTTGTGATGGTAATCGCAGCAATGGTTGCTGCGGTCAGGATTGATTTGCCAAACATGTGCGTATCCTTTTGGTTTCAGGTCAACGCCGATTGTTTCTGCGTCGATGACCAATACCTAAGGGATGTTCTGGGCCTGTACCTGTGACGCGCGACACTCAGCAAACAGGAATGGCATTTGTTTTCTCAAGAACAGGGTTTATTCAGGCTCTGCGATGAGTTCCAGCTGCGGCCGGTCACGGATGATGAGCCATCCATCCTTCAGATCGATAAGACCCGCACGCTGCCATTTGCGCAGGCATCTGTTGACGTTTTCGCGTGTGTTCCCGATCATTCGGGCAATTTCTGACTGGGACTGAGACAATTTCCCCAAGGGCTTTTCAGCGGTTCCAGGGGGGGCAATGGTCAGGCGAAGCAAGGCTTTGGCAAGGCGGGCGGGCAGGTCCAGAAATGCGATTTCCATCATCCGTTCATCGGATTTTCGGACCCTTTGGCACAGAAGTTCGATGAGGCGGATCGATAGATCCGGGTTGCGCTGCAGGACGTCAAGCAAAGAACGACGTTCAAGAACAACCAACGTACAGTTGGTCAAGGCCTTAACATCTGCCGATCGTTCGCCGCCGTCCAGAAGGGCGATCTCTCCGAACACATCACCAATCGTCAATTCGCAGAGCGTGACCTCCTTCGCGGTCGGTGTTACCCTACCAACGCGCACGGTACCTTCCGCGATTGCCATCATGCTTTGGCCCTGCGCGCCCATATTAAAAATAACATCGCCAGCCGAGTAATGCTTGATATGGGCGAAAGATGCCAGCTCGCGGCGGCTCTTTTCGTCCAAAGCTCTAAAAACTATACTGCGGCTCAGGAGCTCTTCTTTTGCTATGCTTTCAGGTCCTTTACGGTCTGGCTGCATGCTTTTTGGGTCATCCATATATTGCACTTTCAACTCTGAATTCGGGCTACTATAAAGATGGTAGCAACGATGGAAGTGTATTTGTGCCACTTCAAATCATGAGGTGGGAAACTGCCTTCACGAGCGCTGATCGAGGATCCTATGCCAATTCGTGTGTCTGCAATATTCGCTGCCCTGACTTGGCTGATCGTCATGGTTCCTTTGTCAAGTTCCGCCCAGCAAGTCAATCACTGCCCAAAAAGTGAATTGGGTGATCCGCCTCGAGTGGTCTATCAATGTGCAGGTGGCTTGGTGCTAGAAGCGGAAGCTGCTGCGGCACTTGGCATTGTCTCGAATGGTGCTTCGGGGCGCCCGAACACAGTAGAGTTGACCAAGGATGGCGTGCTGGTTGAGGTGGAACCGGGAAGCGGCCCTTTCCAGATTCTGACCCCTCATGCTATCGCAGCAGTGCGCGGCACTGTCTATGCCGTTGACGTAACTGACAATTCGACATCTGTCTTCGTGATGCGGGGAGAGGTTGTTGTATCTCATTCGGACGGTTCTGAGGGTGTGTCACTTTCCCCTGGCTTTGGCGTTGAGGTTTTTGAGGGAGAGCCTCTCATCATCACACGCTGGCCTTCGGTAAAGGTTGAGAGGTTATTGGCTCGTTTCGGACGATGAGACGCTATCTGCCCATCTGGGTTATCGCTAGCGTATTGGCCTGCGGCCTTCTATGGGCAGGCTGGCTTGGGCAACGGCATTTGGCTGGAACGGGCAGTATGATCGACCGGGTCGAAATGGTCCTGCTTGATTGGCGTATCCTTGTGACCGGAGTGCGTAACGCGCCAGATGAGGTCGTGATCGTTGCGATTGATGACAAAACGGTTGCAGCTGCTGGTGCCTATCCAATCGGACGCAACCGCCTCGCACTTTTGATTGAAAAGATCCGGGCTGCAGGGGCCCGTGCGCTGGCTGTTGATATCCTGCTCGTGAGCGCTTCTGAGCCTGCCGATGACGCCAGTCTGGCCCGTGCGCTTGGATCGATCCCTACGGTTATTGCCGCAGCAGGACAATTCACAGATAGTGGGCTTTCTTCGCTCGTTCCGGTGGCTAGAGAACAGCTTATGCCCCTGCAGGAACTTGCCAACGCTTCCTCAGTCGGTCTTGTGAATGTTGCAACTGATGCGGGGGGGACGCCAAGGCACGTGCCTTTATTGTTCAAGACGCCTGATGGTTTGGAGCCATCCTTTGGACTGCGTGCAGCAGGGCTTTATCTTGAGGGAATTCCGCCCGTGACACTTGATGGTCTACGGCTCAACGGACGCGTTCAGCCGCTTGATCTTGGATGGCACCTGCCTTTGAATTACTACGGCCCGCAAGGCACGGTCACAACCCTCAGCGCGAAGTCCCTGTTTGATGGTTTAGCGCGCGTGGGTGACCTTTCTGGGCGGCTTGTGGTTCTGGGAGTGACTGCAACCGGCGTGGGGGATCGGTTTGGAACGCCCTTCGATCAAGTGTTGCCAGGCGTCGAAATTCAGGCAACGGGCATCGCTAATCTCCTGGATGGGTCCGCTTTGATCCGGAATAGAACCGTTCGATCCGTTGATGTTACTGCAGCGCTCCTGATCACGGGCCTTGGCATTTTGGCGGTGGCCGTGCTGCCTCTTGCCAATGCGTCGCTGGCTTTTATTGGACTTTTGGTCGGGTGGTTGATGGCGATCACAATCCTTTTTGGCCAAGGTTACTGGTTCAGCGGTGCACTTCCTATTGTTGCGAGCCTTCCGCCGGTCGTTGCCCTGGTCATTTTGCGGCAAGTGCTGGATCGGTATCGGACCCGGCGGTTGGTCGCAGCCCGTGAAGCCCTGAGCCGATTTCAAGCTCCTGCGATCGCCAGGAGGATCGCCGAAGATCCATCTTTCCTTTTAAGCCCGGTGGAGCAGGATGTGGCGATCTTGTTCGTAGATCTGTCCGGCTACACCGGATTGAGCGAGCGGCTGGGGCCGGCCAAGACCCGTGATGTTCTCAAAGCCTTTCATACGCTGGTGGTCAATGAGACGGATCGGCACAATGGCCTCGTTCTCGATTTCATGGGCGATGGGGCTATGCTCGGATTTGGCATTCCGGACTCCAGCGCCAGGAATGCGGCTGATGCCTGCCAGTGTGCATTCGATCTGGTGCAAAATGTTGGTCGGTGGATTGTCGAGAACGGTCTGGAGGCAGAAATCAACACTTTGAGGGTCGGAGGACATTTTGGGCCGGTTGTCTTGTCGCGTTTGGGGCATGACAACCAGCAACAGATCGCTGCGACCGGGGATTGCGTCAACGTGGCCAGTCGGCTGCAAGAGGTGGCAAAGAATTTCCACTCCTGCGTGGCGTTGTCGGGCGATCTTACAGATGCTGCCAAGATTACAGAAGATGGTGGCGTTTTTGCCCCGCGTATGGAGATCAGTGCGATCCGTGGCCGCCAGAAAGATCTTCAGGTCGGCTTGTGGTCCGAAAGGGATTTGGCCGCTGGACTATAGGCAAAAGAACGTGACCGGCTGGAGCCGGCCACGTTGCTGCAGGGTCAGACGATCCGGTAGAGTGTCGTGTCACGCTTGATGACATGATGGAAAATGACGGCTCCGAAATGCAGGATAAACAGGCCGAGCAGGATCCATGCACTCCATTCATGGATGGCGGATAGCGTCCAGGCGATGTCCGGTGACTTACCAATCGGGCTCCAGACGGTCAGGACACCGAACCATTTGAGTGGAAATCCATGAGCATTTGTTGCCAGAAAACCACTGAGCGGCATGATGATCAGGAATGCATATAGAAGACCATGGACCGCGCTTGCTGCCATTCGTTCCAGGAAGGGGCCTTCAGCGGGGGGCTTTTGGGCGGTCAGCTTGTTTCCCACCCGAACCAGCATCAGCCAGAGGACCAGAAATCCCAGGCTTTCATGCAAGATGTAGAAGTTCAGGGCGACATCACTTTTGACGAACTGGATCACGATGCCAAGAGGCCAGGTCATGAGCACCAATGCTGCAATCAACCAATGGAGCAGGCGGGTTGTCCCGGCATGGCGATGGGGCGGCGGCAGATGAGGTGCCGAGGTTGTCTGTGGTCCGGCTTCCAAGGTTTCTGACATTCTAATCTCCTTAGTGGCTGGCGAGATACCTGCAGCAATTGGCGCTTGATGCAAGTGTCAAAGAGATATCTCGCGTGATTGCGACGAGTTTTGACCCACACGTTGACGGACTGATGAGGTTGTTGGCGCGGCTATTTGGGTCATAGCTGTATAAATCTGTGCCCTTAGGTGCGCTTCATCGCAGGAAAGGTTCATCCTGGCCCGTGATGCGTGTCTGTGGTCACGTGTATTTACAAATGGAGACACAAGATCTTCCAATATCATTCTGGCAGCCTTCTTGGCAGGCGATTGAAGTGGCCTAAATTCATGTCTCGTTTCTCGATATTTGACGTCAGGCATTTCAAATTCGGTGCTGATAGTGTGGCCAAGCGTTCACTGCATGTTGTTCAAACAG
This sequence comes from Roseibium algae, assembly GCF_037783265.1. Taxonomy (NCBI): domain Bacteria; kingdom Pseudomonadati; phylum Pseudomonadota; class Alphaproteobacteria; order Hyphomicrobiales; family Stappiaceae; genus Roseibium; species Roseibium algae. Next base: position 20,696 of record NZ_JBAKIA010000005.1, on the reverse strand, counting down.
AGCTTAAGCTGAAAACTGGGGGTGCACCTGTGACGTTCCGCACAGTTGGCACGAGGTTTGGATTAATCAGCTCTGACGAAGCTATTGGCATTCGTTGAAAAGCATAACTGTCTGCATTTAGTTTTTCAGATTAAAAAAGAATTTCAAGTTATTGAATATATGAAGAAAACATAATTAAGATATTAGTCTGTTTTTATATCTGTCGATCATGTCTAATCCGATTTAGATGATATTTTGCGGGTTTTTCGACGTAATACCTCTCTCGTTTAAAATGCTCTTTTCTGCTGACATCAGCACTGGTGATTGGATTTTTTTGAGGGCTTGAACTCTCTGAAGGCCTGTGTTTATGATGATTGAAATAAATTCCAATAGCGAATTATATTTCACTCAAGGGTGCGTTGTAGATGATTGAAGGCCGAAGCCTGGCGACCGCGAAGAGCGACAGTGATGCGGACCTTGCTGCGAGAGCAGCTTGGCTACATTACGTCGGCGGCATGACACAGAGCGAAGTGGCCAAGCGTCTCAACGTGCCCAATACACGGGCGCATCGCTACATTGCCCGGGCTCAAAATGAGGGCCTGGTGCGGATTTTCGTCGATGTCGAGGCGACCGATTGCGTCCACATCGAAACGGAACTGATGCGGCGCTATGGCTTGGGATATTGCCGGATCGGCATGGAGGTGCCTGATTCCAATCCAATACCTCTCAAGACACTGTCCGTTGTCGGTGCCGATTTCATCATGCAGGCTGCAGCCGGCCGTAAGCATAGTGTGATCGGCGTTGGCAATGGACGAACCCTGGCGGCCTCGGTCAATGCCATGGGCCGCCAGGCCTCCCCGGATGTGCAATTCGTGTCTGTTCTGGGCGGTTTGACGCGTTCCTTTGCCGCCAATCCCTATGACGTGATCCATCGTCTGTCGCAAAAGACCAGCGCTGCGTCCTATCTGATGCCTGCGCCGCTTTATGCGAATTCGGCGGAAGACAAACAGGTCATGCTGCAGCAGTTCGGCATTTCGGAAACCATGAACCTGATTGAGCAGGCTACGCTGATTGTCGTTGGCGTGGGAGACATCGGCAGCGGTGAAGGTGGCATCAGCGCCTCAATGCTGGATGGGGCGTTGGCAGCTGAAGATTTGCGCCAGGCTGGAGCCGTTGCTGAATTGCTCGGCCAGTTCTTGAGCGCTGACGGAAGTATCTTATCCAGCCCATATGATGACCGCGTTATGGCCGCACCGCTTCAAAGTCTGAAGGGTAGGGAAGTGGTGGCGATTGCTGGTGGGGCAACCAAGGTACCGGCAATCAGCGCTGCGTTAGACAGCGGTTTGTTGACTGGGTTGATAACTGACGAGGCCACGGCCCGGGCTATCGTCGCATTGCCTCCGACATAAATGCGGAGAGCAAATTAAGAGTCAGGGCTTTTTGGGAGGAAAGACTATGCATGAGAAGGAAAAGGATCTCATTTCCACGTTCTTGAGCGGCGGAATGAGCAGAAGAAGTTTGATCCGGCGGCTTGGGGCTCTGGGTCTGACAGCCGCTTCGGCTGGAACATTGCACAATCTGATGGCGACCCAGGCACTGGCGGCAGATTTCGATTGGAAGAAGCATTCCGGCAAAAGCATCAAGCTGCTTTTGAATAAGCACCCCTATACAGATGCCATGATCGCAAATCTTGATGCGTTCAAGGAACTGACCGGGATGGACGTCACCTATGACGTGTTCCCGGAAGATGTCTATTTCGACAAGGTCACGGCGGCGCTGTCGTCCGGATCCAGTGAATATGATGCCTTCATGACCGGCGCCTATATGACCTGGACCTATGGTCCGGCTGGCTGGATTGTTGATCACAATGAATGGATCAATGACCCGGAAAAAACCAACCCGATGTACAATTGGACAGACATGCTGGAGGGCGTGCGCAAGTCCTGTGCCTGGAATGGTGTTCCAGGTGGTGAGTTGGGATCTGATGATGCCAAACAGTGGTGTATTCCATGGGGCTACGAGCAGAACAACCTGACCTTCAACAAAGGCATGCTCGACAAGGCCGGCGTTGCCGTGCCGACCAACATGAATGAACTGATGGAAGCTGCCGCCAAGGTTCAGGCTGATACGGATGGTATTTACGGTATCGGTGTTCGCGGCTCGCGTTCCTGGGCAACAATCCACCCTGGCTTCCTGTCCGCCTATGCCAACTTTGGCGAAATGGACCTGACCAACGATGATGGCAAGCTGTCGGCTGCCATGAACACGGCCGGGTCCAAAGCGTTCCATGCGGATTGGGTAAAGATGATCCAGGACAGCGGTGCTGCCGACTGGTCGACCCATACCTGGTATCAGGTCGGCACGGATCTGGGCGCTGGCAAATCGGCGATGATCTTTGACGCGGATATTCTGGGCTACTTCATGAATGGCGGCGACAACGCCATGGCGGGCGAGTTGGCCTATGCTGGTTTTGCAGCCAATCCAGAAGCCAAGGCTCCGACCCCGAACATTTGGATCTGGTCGCTGGCCATGACCAAGGCCTCCAAGGATCTGGATGCGACCTGGTACTTCATGCAGTGGGCATCCGGACCAGAGCATGCGCTGTTTGGCGCACGCAAGATGGACTTCGTTGATCCGGTTCGCAATTCGGTCTGGGAAGACGACATGTTTAAGGAGAAGCTGAACAAAGGCTATCCTGGCTATGTTGACATGTACAATGCGTCTGCGCCCGGTGCGTCGATCAAGTTCACGCCACAGCCGCTGTTCTTCGACTTGACAACTGATTGGGCCGCCATGCTTCAGCGGATGGTCGCAAAGGAAGTCCCGGTTGACGAGGGGCTGGATCAGCTCGCTGCCAGCATGAACACGCAGCTGGCGGAAGCCGGATTGCGCTAAGGTTTCTTAATCCCAACTGACTTGTGCAGGGCGATGCCCTGCACATTTTTCCGACGAAACGGCAATGGCAGCAGCGCTGCCTGGCCGCTTTGTCACGGAGGTTTTATGTCTGTTCAAGCTGACATGCCGGTTATGCGGCGGTCCAGCCGTCTCTCCAGGACGATGCTCCCCTATTTGCTGAGCTTGCCGGCACTTTTGGTGTGTATCGGGATCCTGATCCCGTTCGGGACGGCTGTTTATTATTCGCTGCAGCGTTATCGCATGTCCCAGCCGTGGAACCGGGGCATGAACTGGGGCGAAAACTATCTGAATTTCTTTACCGATTCTGATTTCTGGAACACGCTGCAAGTCTCGCTCACCTATGCCGGACTGACCGTGGTTCTGGAATTGTTGCTGGGGCTGGGGATCGCGCTGCTACTGCAAAAGCGTAGCCGGGTGAACAACTTCGTCTCAATCATGCTGTTGATGCCGCTGATGACCGCACCTGCGCTGGCTGCGCTGATGTTCAAACTGATGACCAATTCGAATTTCGGCATCCTGAGCTATTTTATGCAGCTTGCCGGGTTTCATGATTTCCGCTGGGCGTCTTCGCCGGATACCGCGCTTTTGACAGTCGTTCTTGTCGATGTGTGGGTCTATACGCCGTTCATCATGATCTTGCTGCTGGCAGGGCTTCGTTCGCTGCCGACCCAGCCGTTTGAGGCTGCAGCGCTGGATGGCGTGCCGAGGCTTGAACAGTTCTGGCGGATCACGCTGCCGATGCTGTCGCCTTACATTTTGACAGCAGCCTTGTTTCGTCTGCTCGATTCCATCCAGCAGTTCGATATCATCTACGCCATGACGCAAGGGGGACCCGGTGACAGGCTGATGGTGTTCCAGGTCGAGGCCTATTTGAACTTCTTCCAATCCACCAATGTCGGGCGATCTGCGGCTCTGCTGATGATCCTTTGGGCCATCACCTATGTCTTGTCCAACATCTTCGTCAAAAACTGGCTGCGCCTTCGCGAGCGCGCCAAAGGGGAGGCATGACCATGGATCACAGGTCCCCACTGGAGCGTATTCTTCGCGCTATCGCCTTAACGCTCGTTGTGCTGTTCTTCATGTTCCCGATCTTTTGGATCGTGCTGATGTCCTTGCAGACCAATGAGACTATTCTGCGCTCGCCGCCGAGCATGTCCTTTGTGCCGACCTTGAAGAACTATGCGGCAATCATTGCAGGACGGCTGGATTCCAATGTTGCCTCCATGAGCATTCACTTCATGGGCAATCTGATGAACTCGGTCATTTTGTCGGTCGGTTCAGTCGCGCTGGCGTTGGTGCTCGGTGTGCCTGCAGCTTATGCCTTTGCCCGGCACAAGTTCAAAGGCTCTGAAGACATCGCGTTCACGCTGCTGTCTTTCAGGTTTGCGCCGCCCTTGTTGGTGTTGTTGCCGCTGACACTGTACTTTCAGTCGCTCGGTCTGGCGAATACCTATGTCGGTCTGATCTGGGTCTATCAGCTGATCTGCTTGCCTTTGATCCTGTGGATTGTCCGTGGATACTTTGAGGATATCTCCCCGGACATCGAACACGCCTACCGGATTGCCGGGCATGGCTGGTTCGCCACGTTCAGAAAGATTGCTCTGCCGCTGGCAGGACCGGGCATCGCAGCCGCTGGCCTCCTGGCGTTCATCTTTGCTTGGAACAATTTCGTTTTTGCTCTGGTTCTGGCCTCTGCCGACAAGCAGCCGGTGACCGTTGGAGCGCTTGCCTTTGTCACGGCATCAGGCATCCAGTACGGCCAGATCGCCGCTGCAATCGTCATGTCAATTGCTCCCACCTTGCTGCTTGCCCTGTGGGCTCAGAAGTATCTGGTGGAAGGGCTGTCGCTCGGCGCGGTGAAAGGATGATCTCATGAGCCGCATAGAAATCAAAAATCTCACCAAGAGCTTCAAGGAAGATGTTGTTCTGTCGGGCATTGACCTGGATGTGCCCCAAGGCAGCACACTGGTGTTGTTTGGCCCCTCGGGGGCTGGCAAGACTGTCTTGCTCCGCTGCATTGCCGGGGCAATCGAACAAGACAGCGGCGACGTGCTTCTGGGCGGGGCGAACGTAAGCGATGTGTTGCCGGAACACCGGGGCATCGGCATGGCGTTTCAGAACTTCGCGCTGTTTCCCCATATGAGCGCTCATGACAACATCGCCAGTCCGCTGACCGCGCGCAAAAAGACAGTTGATCAGATCCGTGAGGGTGTTGAGGCCGTCGCACGACTGCTGAAGATCGATCACGTTCTGGATCATACCCCCAAGGCCTTGTCGAACGGCCAGAAACAGCGAACGGCTCTGGCCAGAGCATTGGTGTCAGAACCCAAGGTTTTGTTGCTGGATGATCCCTTGCGCAATGTGGATGCGAAGCTGCGGTTCGAGATGCGTCTTGAGCTGCCACGCTTGCTGTCTGATCAGGGTGCGACGGTCATCTATGTGACACAGGACTACCGGGAGGCGATGGCGCTTGGGGACAGGATTGCGGTGCTTGACGGTGGCCACATCATCCAGAATGGAACGCCTGAGGAGATTTACCGCAAGCCAGCGACCATCAACATCGCTAAGCTGTTCGGCGATCCGACCATCAATCTGCTCGATGTAGTTCCGATCAGTGATGCAACCGGGGTCTACGCCATGCTGTCCGACCAACGGATCCAGCTTGATCCCGGTTTGGCAAGCTATGCGGGCAAACACTGTGTTCTGGGCCTGCGGCCTGAAGCTCTGAGTTTCACCGATGCCAGCGACGGCGTGCCCGTTACCATTGAAGCCGAAACGCCTTTCAATGAGAAATCTGTCACTTTGGTCACCACATTGCGCAAGCGGGAAATCCTACTGTCTAGGCCATCGGGCACGCCTGCACCTGCGTCCGGCACTGCCCATATTACGATAGATCCGAGCGATGCGGTTCTATTCGATCGGGAGACAGGGCTTCGCATAGATCCGAATGGCAACAATCAGGCAGCGGAGAGAGCAGCATGAGTGATGGTTTGCTCATCCTCCAGGGGATCAACAAGATCTACAATGAGACCTCCCGTCATCCGGTTCAGGCGGTCAGCGACCTGGATCTGACTGTCGCCGCTGGTGAGATCGTTGCGCTGCTTGGATCATCCGGCTGCGGCAAGACTTCGACCCTGCGCATGATTGCCGGGTTTGAGGCTGTGACGTCCGGAGAAATCCTGATCAAGGGTCGTGCGGTTCACGGGCTGCATCCGGCAAGGCGCAATGTTGCCATGGCCTTTGAAGGCTATTCTCTCTATCCGCCACTCTCCGTGGCAGAGAACATCGCCTTCGCGCTCAAGTCTGAACGTCTCAACAAGTCTGAGATCCAGGCCAAGGTCGCCGAGATAGCCCAATTGCTTGAAATCAGAGACATTCTGGAGCGGTCACCCGGATCAATTTCTGGCGGTCAACAACAGCGTGTCAGTCTGGCCCGTGCATTGATCCGCAAAGCCGATCTGCATTTGCTGGATGAGCCGATGGGACAGTTGGAGCCCCAGCTTCGTGCGCTTTTGCGCGGTCGGATCAAGCACTTCATCAAACAACGCGGTCTGACGGCTATTCTCGTCACCCATGACCAGACCGAAGCCAATGCGCTTTCGGACCGGATCGCTGTCATGGAAGGCGGTTTCCTTCAGCAATATGATACGCCCGAGTATCTCAAGGAGCGTCCTGCGAACCTCTTTACAGGAACCTTCATCGGCGAGCCGCCCATGAACGTCTTTCCTGCCCAGGCAGAGGTTGCAGATGATTTCGTCAAGCTGCATCTGGAAGAGGGAGTTAGTCTGTCCTTTCCCACCGGTGCCTTTTCGCCGCCCCTCAAGGCGCGTTTGCTGCGTGAAAAAAAATTCACAATGGGCGTGCGCCCGCATGCGGTGAAAATTATTGAAACCGGCCAGCCTGCTGAAGTCTTTGCCAATCAATGGCTAGGAGATCAGACCCATATCGCGGCGCATTTCGCCGGACAGACCATCGTTTCGGTCCGGCACGACCGGGCCGATCATGCGCCCGGCCAAAACATCGGCATCGAACTGGATGCCGGTGATCTTCATCTGTTCCATTCCTCCACAGGCGTTGCCTTCTCTCACGGGGGAGGTGTGGAATGAAACCTGAAGTACTGATTGGGCTGGATGCAGGCACCTCGGTCATCAAGGCCGTCGCCTATGATCTCAAGGGCCATCAGATTGTCATCGCCCACCGGCGTAATACCTATACTACCTTGCCAAATGGCGGGGTGGTGCAGGATATGGCGCGCACATGGCAGGACACGGTTGTGGTGCTCAAGGAATTGGTTGAACGACTGCCCGGCGGTCCGGCCAGTGTCTGCGCGCTGGGTGTCACGGGGCAGGGGGATGGAACATGGTTGATTGACGCGGACGGTGAGCCTGTCGATGACGGCTGGCTTTGGCTGGATGCGCGGGCAGCGGAGACGGCGCGAGATCTGTGCGCATCAGATGCAATCGACACGATTTACCGCGAGACGGCGACGGGGCTGAATGTCTGCCAGATGCGCACCCACCTGGTTCATATGGCGCGCACCACACCAGAGCTTCTTGAGCGCAGCGCTGCTGCCTTGCATTGCAAGGACTGGCTCTATCTCAAATTGACCGGCATCATGGCCTCCGATGTGTCAGAAGCCGGGTTCACCTTCGGCTCCTACAAGAACGGAACCTATAGCGAAGCCGTGGTGGATGCTCTGGGTTTGAGAGCCTACCGACATCTTCTGCCGCCGATTGTCGATGGCACAAGCCAAACACATGCCATGACAGCGCAGGCAGCTTCGATGATCGGACTGCCGGCGGGCCTTCCGGTTTGTCTTGGTAGCGTGGATGTCATGTGCTGCGCGCTGGGAGCCGGACTGCATGATGCGTCTGCAGATCGGGGCATGACCATTCTCGGCTCCACCGGCATGCATATGCGGTTTGTGGGCAGTGCCAGCGAGGTTGTGCTCAATTCCGACCGAACCGGATACACAATGCCATTCTCCGGGGGAGCCTTCGCGCAGATCCAGACCAACATGGCGGCAACGCTGAACATCGATTGGGCGCTGGGCCTGATGCGGGAGGTTCTGTCTGCTGTCGGCGTTGAGGCAACGCAGGCGGATCTTCTGGCCCGGCTGGACGATCAGGTTTTGGCTGCCCGCCCGGGTGCTGCATTCTATCTCCCCTATATTTCCTCTGCCGGAGAGCGGGGGCCGTTTTCCGAGCCTCTGGCACGGGCGTCCTTGTCTGGACTGGATCAGAACACCGGATGGTTTGACATCCTGCGCGGTGTCTTTGATGGTCTGGTTCTGGCTTCCCGGGATTGCTACACAGCGCTTGGCCGTGTTCCAGGTGAAATCCACCTGACCGGCGGCGCTGCCAAGTCCGTCGCGCTTAAAAAGCTTCTGGCCGCAGCCCTGCGGGCACCGGTCAAGACCGTGGCTCAGCCGGAGGCCGGAGCGGCAGGCGCTGTCATGATGGCAGCGGTTCAGCAAGGGCTCTATCCGGACCTGACGTCTGTCACGCGCGCCTGGGTCGATCCTCTGGTTGAGACCGCCGAGGAGCCCGATCCGGAGCTTGCCGACGTTTACGACGCCTTGTTTCCTGCCTATCAGTCCACCCGAATGGCCATGTCCGAAACATGGCATGCACAAGACCTCGCCCGGAGAACCCTGTCATGACAACAGAAGTGGCCATTATCGGCGACCGGTTCATGCTGTCCGAAATGTTTGCCTCCGCGCTAAAGGACGCCTGCGGGGACCGCATCACCTGCAAGATGCTCGATCTTGCCTGGCCTGATGAGCCAATGGAACACGGTTATGCCGTTCCGGGTATGGAGGGCTTGAAAGAGTATATGGGCACGCCTGAGATGGTTCTGGAGCACTTGGGCGATGCGCCTGTTCTGGTGACCCACCTTGCGCCCTTGTCAAAGTCCGTGTTTCAGGCTGCACCTGCACTCAAGCTGGTGGCGGTTTCTCGGGGTGGTCCCGTTAATGTGGCAATGGAGGCTGCCGCCGACCATGATGTGCTGGTGGTGAACACACCGGGCCGCAATGCCTCAGCCGTCGCCGAGTTCACCATTGGGGCCATCATCGCGGAGACGCGCAACATTACCCGTGGCCACGAAGGCCTGCGGGAGGGCACATATCGGGGGGATCTCTATCGCTCTGATATCGCGGGTGATGAACTGTCTGACATGACTGTTGGCGTGATCGGCTATGGCGCTGTGGGAAGCCGGGTCGTGCGACTGCTGCGCGCCTTTGGCACCAGAGTTCTGGTGTGTGATCCTTACGTTCAGTTGTCTGCAGAGGATGCGCTGGCCGGGGTGAAGCATGTCTCTCTCGATGTCTTGCTGCAAACCTCCGATGTGGTTTCTCTTCATCCGCGGGTGACTGCGGAGACGCGCGGCATGATAGGTGCCAAAGAGCTTGCATCCATGAAACGGGGTGCTTTTCTGGTGAACACTGCCAGAGGCCCTTTGATGGATTACGACGCGCTGTATGACACGCTGGTATCCGGTCATCTGGGCGGGGCCATGCTGGAAACTTTTGCCATTGAGCCAACGCCGCCCGACTGGCCGCTGTTGCAATTGCCCAATGTCACCCTGACGCCGCACATTGCGGGAGCTTCCCTTAAGACGGTTCGGATTGCGGCTGCCAAAGCGGCCGAGGAAGTCCGCCGTTGGCTGGATGGCGAGCCGCCCGTGAACCCATGCTGAGGACATCATGACCATGACAGGTAAGGTGTCACACCAAACGACACTCGGAACCGAGGCCGATCCCGTTGACCTGCTTGTTGTGGGCGGCGGCATAAACGGGGTCGGTGTCGCCCGGGATGCGGTCGGGCGCGGTTTGTCCGTTGTCCTATGCGAGAAGGGCGATCTGTCCGAGGGCACCTCGTCGCGATCTGGGAAGTATATCCACGGCGGTCTGCGCTATCTGGAGTACTACGAGTTCCGTCTGGTGCGAGAAGCCTTGATTGAACGCGAGGTCGTGCTGGATGTCGCGCCGCATCTGGCCAAGCCCCTGCGGCTCATTCTGGTTCACAGTCCTGAGCAGCGGCCACGCTGGCTCATTCGACTTGGGTTGTTTCTCTACGATCATCTGGGAGGCAGAAAGCGTATTCCGGCGTCCAAGGCCGTCAACCTTCAATCCGAATGGCCGGAGGGGCTGATCAACCCACAATTCCACTGTGGCTTTGCTTATTGGGACGTCTGGATCGACGATGCGCGTCTGGTCGTGTTGAACGCAGTGGACGCGGCGCGGCGCGGGGCAGAGGTCCTGACCCGGAGCGAACTCTCCGGTGCCCAGCGCCAAGGGGAGCTGTGGTGCACCACTGTCCGCGATGTGGAGACCGGTGATCAGCGCAAGATCTACGCAAGAGCTATCTTCAATGGGGCAGGACCCTGGGTGGAGAAGGTTCTGTCTTCCGTGGACAAGGTTAAGTCAGGCTCGTCTGTCCGGTTGGTGAAGGGCAGTCACATCATTTTGCCCAAGTGGTGGACGGGCGACAATGGTTTTGTTCTGCAAGCACCGGACAAGCGCATCATCTTCGTCAATCCTTACTTTGAGGGGCTGGCGCTGGTTGGCACCACAGATGTGCCGTTTGACGGGCGGCCTGAAGACGTGAAGATCGATCAGGATGAGATCGACTATCTACTCGGCATCTTGAACACCTACTTTACCCGGCAGTTGAGCGGATCGGATGTCCTGCACTCCTATTCAGGGGTTCGGCCCCTATTCAATGATGATGATGACAAATCAGCCTCTGCTGTGACCCGGGATTATACCTTTGAGCTGGATATAGGTGGTGAGAAGGACAAAGCGCCGCTGCTCAGTGCCTTTGGCGGCAAGCTGACAACCTATCGCAAACTGGCCGAACACGCCCTTGATCACCTGGTTCCGTTCTTCCCGAAGATGAAGCCTGCCTGGACGGCGAGTGCCTCTCTGCCAGGCGCTGATTTTTCAGGGGGAGCATCCAGCGACTGGGCGGCGTCTTTCCGCCAGTCAAACCCGTGGCTGCCGGAAGGCCTGGCTGAACACTATGTTCTTTGTTACGGCACGGACACGGCAAAGGTGCTGGCGGGGGCCTCTGGTCTGGCTGATCTGGGTGTTCACTTCGGCGGGCTGTTCTATGAGGTCGAAGCGCGCTGGTTGCTGGAGCATGAATGGGCTCGAACTGCCGATGATATACTGGTGCGCCGGACAAAGCATGGTCTGTTCCTGACAGATGATGAGAAGGCCTCCGTCGAGACATGGCTGACAGGCATAAGAGGGGCCGCATGACACTCTACTCAAAGCTTCAGGCCAATCCGGAGTTTATCGCCTTGTGCGCTGTGTCCGAACGGCTTGGCTCCGATCCACTGCAGGTTCAGGGACCGGGGGGGAATACCTCCATCAAGTCAGCTGATCTGATGTGGGTTAAAGCGTCAGGCACATGGCTCTCGGACGCGCTGACCACAGACCTGTTTGTCCCCGTCTACCATGAAGTGTTGGCAGCAGCGCTTGTGGCTGATGATGGCAGGGCTAATGATGTCGGACCTTTCACCTGTGCCGCTGAAAACCCGTCCGGGCTGCGGGCGTCCATTGAGGCGACTGTTCATGCCTCTATGCCAGCCAAAGTGGTGCTGCATACCCATTGCGTCGCGACGATTGCGGCAGCTGTTAGAACAGACGCGCCGACGTTTCTGGCGGCCAAGCTGGCAGGACTTCCCTATGCGTTTATCCCCTATGCCAAACCCGGGATCGACCTTGCCCGTGCCATACGTCAGCACGCGCCTGCCGGAACGCAGATCCTGATCCTGGGCAACCACGGGCTGGTTACCTGCGGCGCGACAGTTGCCGAGGCCGATAGCCTCCTTCGCGATGTCAGTGCCCGCTTGACGCCTTCAACGCTTGCTGGGTCGGCGGACATCACGGCAGCGTTCTGTGAAAAGTTGTCTGGGAGTGAGTGGATACCAGTGCCGCATGGACCGAGCCAACAGATTGCCCATGATGCGCGGTTGCTTGCACTTGCTGATGGTCGGACGCTTTATCCGGATCATCTGGTCTTTCTGGGTCCTGGTGTGACGGTTGTCCGAGAGGGGGAACAGCTTAAGGACGTGCTGACCTGCGCTGGGCAACAGCAATTCCCAAGCAAGCTGGTCATTATGCCTGGCCAGGGTGTCGCCATACCGGATAGTGCGACCCCTTCGGAAATCGCTCTAGCCCGTGCTCTCGGAGATGTGTTGGTGCGGATCGAGCCGCAAGTTTCTGTTTCCCGCTTGTCCGGAGCACAAGAGGCCGAGTTGCTGGATTGGGATGCCGAGGTTTACCGGCAGTCTCTCAACAGGGAAGGGCGCTGATCATGACACGATCCGCCCTGTTTCTGGGTATCGACATCGGTACGTCCGGCGTTCGCGCTGTGGCTGTTGATCCGGACCTTAAGGTTTCCGCAATCGCGCGGGCAGAGTTTGGAACAGATGACGTCATTCGCCGTGATCCTTCAGTCTGGCACCAGGCGCTGGGAGAGTGTCTTGCTGAACTTTGCCAGAAGGTTGACCCTACCGATTTCACCGCCCTGAGTGTCGACGGAACATCCGGCACAATTCTGGCCTTGGACGGCAAACATGAGCCGATTGGCTCGGCGCTGATGTACAATGATGCGGTGGGGGATCAACGGATCCTGGGGGAAATCACGGCGAATGCACCAAGGGAAAGTGCGGCTCATGGCGCGAGTTCCGCTCTGGCGCGTGCTATCATGTTGCAGGAATGCTCAGGGGTCGCCCGCATTGTGCATCAGGCGGACTGGATTGCCGAGCGTCTGGCCGGGCACCCGGTGCCCAGCGACGAGAGCAATGCTCTGAAAAGCGGATATGATCCGGTCGCACGGCAGTGGCCCGAGTGGATCAAGGCGACGTCCCTTCAGATGGATCTTTTGCCAGAGGTTGTTCCGACCGGCACTGTCATTGCCAAAACCTCTGGGGCCTTTGGGTTGCCGTCCGGCATTTCCATTGTCGCAGGCATGACCGACGGCTGTGCATCCTTTCTGGCGACGGGGGCAAACCGGCCGGGCGATGGTGTGACCGCGCTGGGCACGACGATGACGCTGAAGCTGCTGAGCGATGGACCGCTGTTTGCGCCCGAATATGGCATCTACAGCCACCGGATTGGAGATCTGTGGCTGGCTGGGGGGGCGTCCAACAGCGGCGGCGGCGCGCTGCTGGACCATTTTACGCCTGACGAAATAAGGGGTCTCTCAGGCCAGATCGATCCGGAAAGCCCTTGTGAGCTAGACTACTACCCGCTTCGGGCGCCGGGCGAAAGGTTCCCGATCGATGACCCGACCTTGCCATCGCGCGAAACGCCGAGGCCCATAGATGATGCAGAGTTTCTCAAAGGCCTGCTTACCGGCATCGCTCGGATTGAAGCGCTCGGCTATCAACGTCTGTCCGAATTGGGCGCACCTTCTCTGGCAAGCATCAGGAGTGTAGGGGGCGGTGCAAATAATCCCGTGTGGGCTCGTATCCGCCATAATTTGCTCGGTGTTCCGGCAGAGCCAGTGCTGGCGGGAGAAGCAGCCTTTGGATCGGCGCTTGTCGCAAGGGGAGCGATGATCTGACATCATGCGAACCATCTCAAACCTTTCAGATATTCTTTCAAACGTCGATGCGCTGCTGCTTGACCAATTTGGCGTGCTGCATGATGGACATGCCGCATTTCCTGGCGCGATTGAGTGCGTTGAGGCACTTCACAGCCGAGGCCTGCCTCTTGTGGCCCTATCCAATTCCGGGCGTCGTGCAAAACTCAATATGGACCGTCTGGTTCGGCTCGGCTTTCCTTCGGCGGCCTTCAAGGCGATGGTGACCTCGGGCGAACTGACCCGGTACGATCTCGTCAGCCGGTTGTCAGATGGTCGCCTAAAATCAGGCAGTTCAATTCTGATCCTTGCACGGGGAAATGATACCAGTCTGCTCGATGGTCTTGAGCTGCAAGTCGCAGAACTTGGCGATGACGTGCAACTGGTGATCATTAGTGGCGCTGAGCCTGAAACCCACAGTCGTGATGATTACAATCGTCTTTTGTCGCCATTGGCCCGTGCGGGTGTACCAGCCATCTGCGCCAATCCGGACACCAGCATCTATACGGGGGAAGGCTCCGCGTTCGGTCCAGGCGTTGTGGCAGAGGATTACATCGCCGCCGGAGGAACGATCGACTATTTCGGAAAGCCAAGCGCTGCGATGTTCGAAGCTGGCCTTGAAGCGCTCGGCCAGCGGGACCCTAGCCGTTGTCTGATGGTGGGGGACAGCCTGCACCACGATATTCTGGGGGGCAGAAACGCCGGATGCCAGAGCCTTTTGATCACCTCCGGGGTTCAGGCCGGGCTCGTGGAAGAGGGCGTCGTGCCGGACTTTGCCATGGACCAGCTGAGGTTCTGAATTCTTCTCATGTCGCTGGTTCGGTTTGAGCCGGTTCTAGCGGGAAAAACAAACAACTGCACACTTGAGATCGACGGGAGACACGTCAGATGAAAAAAGCCGAACTCGCACTGCGTCAGGAGCTGATTGCCTGTTGCCAGGAGATGAATACAAATGGCCTCAACCAAGGTACGTCGGGTAATATTTCGGCTCGGTTTGAGGACCGGATGCTGATTTCGCCCTCGGCCACGCCCTATGACCAGATGGAACCGGAGATGATTGCCTCGGTGGATCTGAATGATGCGTCCGGTGCCTGGGAGGGGCCGCTGAAGCCTTCCACCGAATGGCGGTTCCATCATGCGCTTCTGCGTGAGCGCAAGGACGCTGAGGCTGTTGTGCATGCCCATCCGACCTACTGCACGACGCTGGCCATGGCGCGCAAGGAAATCCCGTCCTGCCATTACATGATTGCGGCCTTCGGCAGTACCAACGTACGCTGTGCAGGTTATGCCACCTTCGGCACGGAAGAGCTGTCCAAACTGGCCATTGAGGCGATTGAAGACCGCACGGCTTGTCTTTTGGCAAATCATGGCATGATCGCAGTCGGTGAGAGCCTTGCCAAAGCCATGTGGCGGGCGGTTGAGCTGGAAACCATCGCCCGGCAATATTACCTGAGCCTGCAGATCGGCGGCCCAGTGCTTCTCAGCGAAGCGGACATAGCCGATACGATGAATTCCTTTTCCGGCTATGGTCTTCAGGATGCAAAAGGCAAAAAGAAGTCCTGATACTACGTTAAGTTGCCGAAAACCTGAACTCCTAAATGGTCGCTGTAGCTCACTGCCACAGCGACCATTTTTGTAAAGGCAGGAGGATTTTCATTTCTAGATGGCAGCTCAAAGGCTATCCGCCTTTATTCGAAATTTGGCAATCCGTATCACCCAAAAGGTGCTTTGAAAACAAACTGGAAACATAAAAGTATAAAATTGACTTTTATGGTTTGGCGAGATAATTTGTCCTCTGAATTTCGTGAGTATGGATCAAGAACGGTTTCCTGATTTCTACCCGCAATAGAGGACGGTATTTTGGTTTGCAGTTCCGATAATATTCAACTTGCCGATGGCGCAACTCTGCATGTTCAGGTTGATACCGGTCCGGCGGGCGCGCCGTGGCTGGTTCTATCGAACTCGGTTCTGACCAATTTTGGCATCTGGGATCACCAGACTGCGGCGTTGGCCGAACGGTTCTCCGTGTTGCGTTACGATCAGCGCGGCCATGGCCAGTCGAGTATTTCAGTCGGACCAATGACATTTGAGGACTATGGCGCTGATGTTCTAGCGCTGCTGGATCATCTCGATATCGCTCGTTGTGTCTATGTTGGCCTGTCGATGGGCGTTCCGACCGGATTGGCTGCAATGAGCTCTGCTCCGGGTCGCTTTCAGGCTTTCGTTGCTGTTGATGGTGTTGCCAAAAGCGCGCCAGGCCGCGAGGCGTTCTGGAGCGAGAAGCGCGAAACTGCCCGCCAACATGGGCTTGGTGATCTGGGGCTGGATACTGCTTACAGGTGGCTGCCTGGAGAAAGCGCCGCATCTGAGAACGTTTCTCTGTTGGCCCGGATGGTAGCTGCGACACCTGTCGAAGGCTTTGCTGCCGCGACCCATGCCTTGCAGAGCTATGACTGCTCAGCCGTCACATCCAGCATTGCCTGTCCGTTTCTTGCCATTTCTGGTTCCGATGATGGCGTTATGCCGGACGCGATGCGCCGTCAGTTCAGCGACATTAAAAACGCACGGTTTGAGGTAATCGAGAGCGCAGGTCACGTTCCGAATTTCCAAAGACCTCAGGCTTTCAACAAAGTGCTGTTGGCGTTTCTAGAGGCTCTGACATGAGGTTCCTGAGTGTTTTGGACAGCCTCTCATCAAGCTTCGACAAAAACAAATACAAGGAGATCCGATGATGGCGGGACCGCTTTCACACATCCGTGTCCTTGATCTCAGCCGGATTATGGCAGGACCATGGTGCGGCCAGATTCTGGCTGATCTTGGAGCTGAGGTTATCAAGGTCGAGCGGGCAGGGGCTGGTGATGACACCCGGCGCTGGGGGCCTCCTTTCTTGAAGGATAAAGACGGTAACCCAACAAGGGAAGCTGGCTATTATCTCTCGGTGAACCGGGGCAAGAAGTCGGTCGAGCTGGATCTCAAGAGCAAAGAGGGGCAGGACGCTGTCAGGGCGCTGGCGGCCAAATCCGATATCCTGCTTGAGAACTTCAAAACTGGCACGATGGATCGCATGGGGCTTGGCTATGAGGCGCTTTCCAAGATCAATCCGAGCCTGATTTATTGTTCCATCACCGGCTTTGGTCTGACTGGACCCAAGGCAGGTGATGCTGCCTATGATTTCATGATCCAGGGCATGGGCGGATTGATGAGTGTCACCGGTGCGCCGGATGGTGTGCCTGGCGGTGGACCGCAGAAGGTCGGCGTTCCGATTGTCGATATCATGACGGGAATGTATGCGGCTATTGGCGTGCTCTCGGCTGTGTCGAACCGCGGCGAGACCGGCAAGGGCGAACATATCGATCTGGCTATGCTGGATGTGTCCGTTGCGATGCTTGCCAATCAGGCGATGAATTATCTGGTGTCCGGTCAGCCGCCAGAGCGCCGTGGCAATCGCCATCCAAACATTCAGCCGCAGGATGTCTATCCGGTGTCTGACGGCTATATTGTTCTTGCGGTTGGCAATGACGAGCAGTTCCGTCGTTTTGCAGCCGTTGTCGGGCGGCCTGCACTCGCTGATGATCCCAAATACATCACAAATGCAGCCCGTGTGGAAAATCTCGAAGAGCTGGAAGTTATCCTTAAGGAAGCTTTGGCCGTTCGCACGATCACGGAATGGGTCGATGCCTTTGCCGAGGCTGGCGTTCCCTCAGGGCCTATCAACACGGTCGATCGTGTGTTTGAGGAGCCGCAGGTCGTGCATAGGAACATACTGCGCGATATCCCGCACCCGCTTGGAGGAAGCCTGTCACAGGTGGTCTCCCCGCTGAACTTCCGTAACGCTCCGCTCAGCTTTGATGTTGCTCCACCGCTGCTTGGGCAACACACGCAAGATATTCTCGCCGCGCTTGGTCTTGGAGAGTGAATACATGAATGATCAAACCAATCATCGGCAGAATGACGTGTCTGTTTCTGGCGGAAGAATTAGCTTTCCGACGCCTGAGACAATGAACGCCGCACAAAAGGACGTGTACGATCAAATCGTGTCTGGCCCGCGAGGCGCGCTCGTCGGTCCTCTGCGCGCAGCCTTGCATAATCCGGTTCTGGCGGATCGTTGGCAGCGCCTGGGACAAGTTTTACGGTTCGAGACCTCTATTCCCACCCACCTGAATGAACTCGCTATTCTGGTGACTGCACGGCGCTGGAACAGCGACCTTGAGTGGTCGATCCATGCGAGGGATGCGGACAGGGCCGGGTTGGCGCCGAGCATCGTGGCGGCTATTCGGACCTGTGCTGCCCCGGATTTTTCTGACGATGAAGAAGCCAGCGAAGTGTACGAGTTTGCCCAGCAACTCGTACAGGGCGGTGATGTGGCTGATCAAGCCTATCGTGCTGTGGCTTCACGCTGGGGCGAGGTTGGGGCAGTCGAATTGACGGCTGTGATTGGCTATTATTCGATGGTGGCAATGACGTTGAATGTACACCGAATTCCCTTGCCTGCCGGCATGACGGACAGGCTGCCGGGCACGCGTGATTCACTAGCCATCTTGCCGTCGTCAAATGGCTGAATGAGGCTGTAAAAGATATAAAAGTGATTTTATATAGTCTTCGTGCTGCATCTCCCAGAAGTTCGGCCAAGAGAATGAGACCGAGAACATGAAAAAATACAGCACACTCACTCTGGACGTTGCCGACTTTATCGCAACGGTGACCATTGCTCGTCCGCCGGTCAATGCGCAGAACAATGCATTTCGCGACGAGCTGGTGGAGGTGATCGATCAGTTGGGAGATCGCACTGATGTGCGTGCAATCGTGATCACTGGTGAAGGCAAAGCCTTTTCCGCAGGGGCTGATTTGTCTGAGCGCCCAACTCAGGATCCAGGTCATTACACAGCGCACAATCGACGTGTTCGGGCCAGTTTTGACTGTCTTCTGGAATGTCCGAAGCCGATCATTGCGGCCGTGAATGGTGCAGCCATTGGCGCTGGCTGCGTGACGGCGCTCTGCGCTGATATTCTGGTGGTCTCGGAAAAGGGTTTTTTGCAGATGACCGAGGTCAATGTCGGTCTGGCTGGCGGTGTTGCCCATGTTCGCCGCCATTTCGGCGAATCTGATGCCCGGCTGTTGATTTACACGGCGCGGCGATTTTATGGGGCGGATCTACACCGTATGAATGTCGCCTCAGCCTGCTGCGCGCCTGAGGCTCTGCTAGAGACAGCGCAAGGGATTGCCGCTGACATTGCCAAGGCAAGTCCGTCTGCTGTCCGTGCGGCCAAGAAGTCGTTTCAGGTTACAGAAAACCTGTCGATTTTTGAAGGCTATCGATTTGAGCAGGGACAGACCAAGGCACTCTCGACCTCAGAAGACACTGCAGAAGCGATGGCTGCATTTTCTGAAAGACGCACGCCGGTCTTCAAAAGCTGATTTTCAGTGCTGTTTGGCTTAATGGGGCCGACTTTGCTCATAGCACGGTCGACCCTTTGGTGTCAGCGCAGCTTGACAGAGATCTTCATCATGTCGCCGCGATAGGTGCCGTTGGCGACCAGGATCAGATCTCCGACCTGATTGATGACCACGCGCTGAACTTTGGCCACCGGATCGCCGATGGACAGGTTGAGCTCGTTTGAGGTCTCCAGATCTGCCGCGCCAATGGTGACAATCTGATGCGCATCCGTGATTTTTTGTCCAGGAATATCAGCCACTAGCCGCATGGCTGTTACTTCGGTGTAGGCGCTTTCCGGAATATGCGGGCAGACCCGCTCATCAACATAGATATCTGCCAGAAGAAACGGGACGCCATCGCGAGAATGACGTCGCTTGAGGTGCCGGTAGCTAGGAGCCAGATTTCCCGTCAGACCGCCTCGGTTGGGCAGTTGAACCTCACGTTCATCGCCTAGAAGATCAATGGTGGCGTTTTCCCGGGCGATGAGAAGTCCGGTCCAGTCCGTTTTGACTTCGCACCACAGGTCCTGGTTGGGCCGTTCCTTGACGAACGTGCCCTTGGCGCGAAACCGCTCGATCAGACCTTCTGATTCCAGAATGTCGAGAGACTGCCGGATCGTCATCGTGGCAACACCGCACTGTTCAGCCAGGGCTTCGACGTTAGGGATCTTGTCGCCCACGCCCCATTCTGAGGATTCTATGCGGTTTCGGAAAAGGCTGGCGAGCTGGATATAGCGTGCCACATTGCTTTTCTTCAGCGCCTTGACGGTCGCATTCTCGGCTTTAGGGTCGGCCATTCGTGATGATGCCTGCGGTTCTCGATGAGGTGTCAGGATATCGATGCTTGTACTGTCTATCTATCATAAAAACTAGTCTTTTGATATATTTGGCAAGGACCTCACTTTGAAAAAGTCAGCTGGGATGCTGTGACATCGTTTGCCCCAGGGGCCTGATCATCAGTCACAGCAGTTGCGCGAGTTGAAGGCCTTTGGGACAGGTTGTTTTCCAATTTTGCCAAAGCCGGGAAGTGATCGCGCCAGGCACAGTCTGGCCAGCGGAAATCAAGCTGACCAAGCGCGCATATTACCGCGATATGGCCGATACCAAATGGGGTGTCACTTAGAGCTTCGGCTTCGCGCTCCAGTGCAGCCATGGCTTCACGGACCTTGATGAGCCAACCGCTGGTCACGGCGTCCCACTGACCTGTCTCGCGGGTCAGTTCCGTGCGCCACAGCAGGAGAATGTCGGTCAACCCGTCCGCAAGAGCCTGCCAGCGCAGGTGAGGAATTCGGCTTGGCGGGTGGGATGGGAACAATTCTGTTCCAGCTTTCAGGTCGAGCACTTCGCAGATTACTCGGCTGTCGAAGAGCGCTGTGCCATCATTGAGAATCAGCGTTGGAATTTTCCCAAGCGGATTGTCTGCAATGACATCAGGATTAGGCGGTAAATGAACAGCAACGAGGGATCGCTCGCAGTTGACCTCTGACAATTGGTCGGTTTCATGCAAGACGATCATGACCTTGCGGACGAATGGTGAGCGTGGTGACCAATGCAGTTTCATTGTTCTGCCTCTCTTTTGATTTCAGTTTTGAGTTGCTCGAGCACGGTGTCTACTGGCCCGTCACGGTGACCATGTCCTCTGGTGAAGTGTTCCCGGAAATTTGGACAGGTTGTTAAGGTGTATCCCATTGATTTGAAGGGATACGAGAATGGCGAGACGCCGGAATTTTACGGACGCGTTTAAAGCGAAGGTCGCGCTTGATGCACTGC